>JBDKUM010000351.1:0-12767 GCA_039679715.1 Phycisphaerales bacterium | reverse complement strand
ATAAAATAAATCGTCCCCCTTGTGCCGCGTCTGAAATTGCTTTCCTGCCGGCTTCAATGACGTCATTTCTATTTCCAAGCAGCATAACATTTGTTGTATGCAGGTTTCCTTTTAATACAATCTTGTCTCCGTAATCTTTTTTCAAATCGGCAAGTATACAGTCCCCGGCCGGAGGAGTCTCCAACGGGTCTATAACTGTCAAAGACGTTTCTTCGGCAAATAATTTCACAAGTTCTTTTTCAGGCCCGCACGAATGGATATGCGTAGGCATTCCGACCTGGGCTGCCAGTTCAATAACCCTTTTAACCGCAGGATACGCGACTTTTAAAAACATATCCATAGTTTGATACACAAGCGTACCAGATCCGCCTACACAAAGAAAATCAGGCTTGTCTTTCAAAGACATAATTCGATGGAATCTTCTTTCAGCAGCTTCCACCCTTTCAACGGCCATTTTTTCGATGTCGAATTTGCCATCATAATATTTGAAAATATCTTCCTGCGTACTGAATGCGATAGTGTAAGTAACAAAAACGCCTACAAGACCCTGATCCCCTAATCTGCGTTTTATTTTTGTCAATCCTTTAGGGCCTATATCAACCGGCTTAACTCCCGTAAGTTTTTCACATTTCAAAGGTTCTTGCGGCAGTTGCAGTTTATCAGGGCTGACTCTATATATTCCCGGATTATCTTTCGGAAATACATTTACAAACGGTTCCCAGAAAAATTTATTATTTGCCTTGCGGTATCTCTGCGTTACTATTCGCTCGCTGTTTTTGCTTACGATAGCTGTTACCCATTCATCTTTCTCGCACTCCTCGGGAAAATTCAGTGGAAAATACCCATCCATCAGAGCATCAATCCCAAAATGCTTTGCGCAATCGATATATGCTTCCCAGATAGGCGGATCATTATAAAGATAAATGTCCCAGAAAGGTTTGCCGGTGCGTTTTGCAGGAATCATGTTTGAAAAATCCGGCGATACGGGCACTCTGTCAGGAATCTTGCCCGCTAAAACTGTCTGCAATCTTTCTTTTGGCGTCATAGTTATTTCGTAAAACTATCCCATGTCTCAAAAACAGCTTCAACATTATCGGGGTTGGCTTCGGCTCCAAATTCACATTGCGCGATAACTCCGCCATCATCGTACAGCATTTCCTTTACCATTTTCACCGCATTAACAATATCCTGTTTGCTGCCGTATGGTATAAGCTGCTGGCGGTCGATTTCGCCCCAGAATGTAATTTTCCCTTTAAATCGTTCACCTAGTTTTTTAACATCCATACAAAATATCTGGCTATTAATAGCATCAAGCCCAAGCTCAATCAAGTCCGGCAAAATATCAGTTATATATCCATCTGAATGCATAAATATTTTTTTCCCGCTATTATGTGCGATATCGATATATTCCTTATAAATCGGCTTAAAGAATTTCCGCCATGCAGCGGGTGATATCAATAGCGACCTTTGGCTTCCCCAGTCGTCCATAAACCATAAAGCATCGACATTCGTTTTCGTCCACGCCTTTAATTCTTTAACATTAAAACCATGTACAATATCGAACAATTCGAATAATCCGTCTTCCTCAAGGGCAAGATCCATCAGGAAATTTTCGCTTCCACGCAGAAATTGCATTCTTTCGAACGGCCTTGGGCATGCGCCTCCAAGTATAAATTTATCGCTTTTCTTGCAGAACGCATTTACCGATTCCACATCAATATCCAGAAGTTCATTCGGCAACCGGATTTTTTTCAGATCATCCCAACCATTAATCATCGGGTGCTTAACCTGCCCCACAATTCCTTCCTGCTCATTTTCCCAAACGCATCCCCACTCGTCGACATACGTGCCCTTGAACATATCGCCTTTCACAGGCGGATATTTTTTGTAGCATGAATCCGGCCCGACAATATCATCAGGATATTTCTGCCTGATTCTTTCGTATTGCTGTGGAAAATGATTCTTCGCCCATGGGAGCGGCCATAATTGCCGTGGTATACGTTTGGGGCCCTGCATGTTCAACGTTTGATAAACAAGTTCTCTTGATGTCATTTTAAAAATCCTGTTCTTAATTAACCTTTAATTCCGGTCGTTGCGATACCAGACATAATATATTTTTGCAGAAAGATAAACAATATCGCCACCGGCAGCATCGCCAGCACCGCACCAGTCATAAGCAGATGCCTGTTATCAATGTACGGAGACCTGAAATATTCAAGCCCCAACGTAACCGTCCGATACGCTGGATTATCAAGATAAATCAGTGGTCCCATCACATCCTGCCACGTATAAACAAAAGTGAAAATCGCTACAACAATAATCACAGGAATACTGTTGGGCAGAATTATATGAAAATATCTTCCAATCGCACCGCATCCGTCAATCTCCGCCGACTCGTCAAGCTCCTTGGGCAATGTCAGCATATATTGCCTCATCAGGAACACATTAAAAGCTCCCGCGGTAAAATGCGGCACAATCAACGGCAGAAAAGTATTGATCCACCCGAGAGATTTATAGATCGCGAACAGCGGAATTAATGTTACTTCCATAGGCAGCATCATTGTCGCCAAAACAAGGATAAACCACGCTTCTCTGCCTTTAAAATCGATTCTCGAAAAACCGTACGCCACAAAACTGCTCGAAAGTATCTGCCCTACAACCGCGAGAATACTAATAAAAAGACTGTTCCGCATGAATATCGCAAATCCGGTCGATTTCTCACCGAAAGTGGCTTCGGGGCCTTCCATAGTTTCTTTATAGTTGACCCATCTTGGCGTAAAATCGCGAATAGGTTTATGTGCAACATTCAGCATCGGCTTGCAATTTTCTATTACTTTGACATCGGCATCTGAAGTAAAAATAATTTCATTGAAACCGCTGCCGCTATTGCGTACCAGCCTGCCAACGACGGCCAGGGGCTTTTTAATTCCTTTGATGCGATGACAGGCAGTCTTTGAAAATTCCAGAATTTCAAAATCCGCCTGTTCAATTTTTATATCCATATCGCTGAACCACTCAACCTGAGAGGTTGGCAGATTCTGATTCAGTTTCACGTAATAGCCGCCGTTGATTTGCGATTTAGTTAATAAATCTTTCGACTCGCATATTTTCAGCCATAATGTACCTGCCTGCGAATAAATCCTGCCGCCGGCCTGCATTTTTAAATCAACCGTTCTGACTTCACTCGGGTAATACGCCGGTGGAACCATCGACATGCACTCCCGCGATTTCAGCGATGAAGACAAAACCCAATAGAACGGGAAGACAAAAAACAATCCCGTTAGAATCAATGCAATATAAATCAATATTTTTTTTACTGAGAATCGCATCAAGCTAATCCGTATGTACAAATTTTTTCGACAGTTTTAGTTGTATCATAGTTATTATGAATATTATGATAAAAAGTATTATCGCGTATGTGCAGGCATTTCCCATTCGAAGATTGTTAAAAGCCTCGTTATAAATATTCACCGCATAGAAACGCAGAGAATCGCCCGGCTCACCAATCCTGGCCGAATCCTGTGCAAAAAACAAAGCCGGCGTAAATACCTGGAAAGCTCCTATGGTATTTATGATCACCGTAAACATAATCACCGGCGAAAGTATCGGTATAGTTATAAAAATGAATTTACGAATTGGCCCTGCCCCGTCAACATCTGCCGCCTCATAATAAGACCGAGGTATCTGCTTCATGCCCGCATAATAAATTATCATCGAGCTGCCGATCCAGAAGAAGTTCATCAGCACAACAGCATAAAACGCATGAGTTGCGTCAATCCAGTTTATCGCCTCGATTCCTAGAAACGAAAGCAAGTGATTGATAACGCCGTAATCCTTATTGAACATATTAAACCAGAGCACCGCAGCGGCAGCTCCGGTAAATAGCGATGGAAAATAAAATATCGCCTTAAATATGCCGGAAAATTTTATATTGCACGTCAAAAGTCCTGCTGTAAATAATCCGCCCAAAAGCGAAATAGGAATCACGAACATCGCGTACTTCAACGTCTTGCAAAGTCCAAGCAGAAAATACTCATCAGTCACAAGGTGAACATAATTTCGCAGCCCCACCCATTTCGGCGGCAATATCATATTCCACTGAGTAAAAGAAATAACTATCGACGCCAATATGGGCAACATTGACAGGCAAAAAAATCCTATAAGCCAGGGCGAAATAAAGAAATACCCGGCTTTATTGTTTCGCCGAAATCCCCCTTTAACTCCGCTGTCTTCAAGGTTCTTTCGTACGGTCCTGAAATACATCAAAATAAAAAATATGAATCCGCCAAACAAAATCGCCGGATAAACATACCTTACCGCAATTCCACCTTCAGGCATATTCGCCCGTTCAAAAGCTTTTTTTGCATTCTCGTCAAACAGTCGCAGCCTTTGCGGCACAATAGTATCGATGTATTTATTCATACCCGCCGCAAAATCCGCATAATCTTTTTCAGTTAATTCCTTATTGTTAGCGGTCAGCCTGCTCATTCTGGCACTGTATTGCTCGGCCATATCTTGTTCAAGCCGCTGACCAAATTTAGTTATCTCCGTTCTCAAAAAAGCATTGGCCGTTGTTTCAGACGGATGCGCAATCGGCATATCATATAAAAATGCCTCACATCCTTTTATTCCGAAATCATTATTCACAAATGCATCCTGTGATGCTATAAGTGCCGGGAGATTTTTCAATCTTCGTCCGATCAAATCCTGGCAAGGCTTAGATGTAACAAACTTTATGAATCGCCATGCCGCGTCTGGATTTTTACTGAACCGGTAAATTCCCAGTGAATTTACATGTATCAATTGAGCAGGACTGCTGCCTCTTGGCATCGGAGCTAATCCAAAATTTACACCCGCTTCCTTCATGCTCGCAAGTGCCCAGGGGCCGGTCGTGCACATCCCGAATTTCGGGCTTATTAAAAGTGTTTCAAGATTATCGAAAGCACCGGACGCTAATCCAATAAATCCCAAAGTTGTTCTGTCGGCATACTGCATCTTAAAAACATCGCAAACCGCTCTGCTTAAATTTCCATCTGCGATTGCGGTCGAAGCGTGCGGATTAACCTGCCTGTCAAAAAGACTTCCCCCGTACATTCTGTACATCGTCTGATTCCACATCTGGCCGATACCAAAACCATATTGCGTAAACGTGCCGTCGCCATTACGCAGCGTGAGCAATTGGCAAAGTTCCTTAAATTCATCCCACGACATTGCTTTATCCGCACTTGGCCATTTCTCTCGTGGAATTCCTCTTTCCTGTAAACGTGTTATTGAATACGCAATCGTGCGCGTAGATATATCAATTGGCATTGTATAAAATTTATTATTCCATCTGCACACTTCCAGTGCCGCCGAATAATAATCAGAAAAATTCACTCCCGATTGCTGAACATATTTATCTATCTCCAGCAGCGCTCCCTGCTCGATCCACACACCCATATTTTCCGAATAAAGCGTCATAACATCCGGTGCCAGCCCCGATGCCGTCTGCACCTGAAGTTTAGTCCAGTATTGTGCCCATGGGTAAACATTTATTTCAAGACGTATATCGGGATTTTCTGCGATAAATAGCTTTGCCATTTGCCCGGCAATTTTTTGCTCTCCAGCTCCTCCGAAAAGAGCATACCGCACCTTAATTTTTTCCCCCTTATAAGATGCATCTTCGAAAACATCTGCCCGTAGCCTCTCCGACACGAAAAATCCGGCAAGCATTACATAAAAAATAATCGTCGTTTTAAAGATTCGATAATCCATTATTTTTCTATATTCGGTTAATTAAATCATTTACATTGTAAATGAAGAGACATTTTTTAACCATATAAAATCTTGCGAAATAGATGTAGATTATTGCGCTAATACTTGAGTCAACCTCAATTGAAAAAACGTCCAAATGTCATTTCGACCGAAGTCGCTGCGTAGCCTTGGCGAAGCAGGACGTAGCGGTTGGAGCGAAGCGTCCTAGCGCAAGCGCAGACCCCCGATTTCTTCAGGAATTTTATTCCTTGAGATAAAATTCAGAGGGGGAGAAATCATTTAGAAAAGAAAATTCAAGGCTGCCCGAAACTTCAGCATTTTACATAATTTGGATTATTAAAGAAGTCTTAAAATATTGTAAAAGTTTTTTAACCAACGAATGAAAATTATTTTTTGAAATTATGCTGAAATTCTTTAGGACTTACACCGACAACCTTTTTAAATTGACGTGAGAAATAATAAGGGTCTTCAAATCCCAGTTCGGTTGCCACTTCATAAACGCATTTATTTTTCTGCAATAAAATATTTTTGGCTTTTTCCATTCGCTGACCAAGTGCATACTGCAAAGGCGAAATCCCTGCTACTTTCGTAAACACATGCCCAAGATGATACCTTGATACGTAACATATATCCGCCAATTCCCCAAGCGAAACGCTTCTATTCAAGTTCTGGTTTATATAATCCTGCGCATTTTTAACTATCGCAGCGTCACGTTCAGAAACATTGGTATTTTCGTCCAGAGCGTAATCCAATCGCAGCTTTTGTTTTACTATCCATATCATCTGCAGAATCATCGCTTCCACTATTTCCTCGCAATAGTGTTCCTGCGCCTGTACTTCTTCAAAAATCTTTTTAAATGTCGGACTAAGTTTCCGGCCAAAGCCTTTTATTATTTGCCTTTCCGGATTAAACGGCGGAGGTGAAAAATAAACGGTTTTATTTTTTGTTTCGATCAAGTCAAATGTAATGGTATAAAAATCCAGAGGTGTTTCGATACTTTCCTCGCAGTGAAACTGTCCGGGCTGAACGAAATAAAATTCACCCGGTGAAATTATAAATTCTTTTTCATCTATCCAGCACCGGACTTTCCCTCTATTTATTACTATCCATTCATGGTTCAAATGCTGATGCTTTTTCCAGCACCAAGGCCTTTTTGTATTAACCCTGGAAACTGAATCGAATCTGGGCAAAGTGTAAATGCGAAGATACCTGCCAATATAATCGTAAGCGATTGTATCTACTTCATTCATATCCAGGTTTTGGACAAAGATTGGTTCTTTATTTTGCAAGGTTCCCCACTAGTAAAAACCTTAGTTAACTATAGTAACAATATTCAGAAAAATCAACCTAAAATAAAACCGCTATGCTAAGCGGTGTAGATTTTGAGCACATATTATAGACAAAAGCGTCCCGATATTCTTATACCGGGACGCTCAAAAAACCGTTTTTTTGCTATTTTTTACGACTGATTAATAATCCACCGATTGCCAGGATTGTTAAAGTCATTGGTTCTGGAATTATTGTTACTGTTGTGTACTGTGTTGCAGAATCAACTGCGAAACTAAGCATACCAACTGCGCTTTGTCCGCCATTTACTGTGAGCATTCCCTGACCTGCGTACCAGTTCATCTGGAATGCGATATCGTCTGGTCTTGCGTCTCTGATTTCAATTGCGCCTGTTCCGCTTAAATCGACATTATCTGTCAATGCATCATCCATTCCCAAAGCGATAACACTAAGCAGTCCGCCGTCGCCAATCGAAATATTACCGTTTCCGCCGAAACCTACGTACATCCAGCCGGCATTATCTTTTACTGTGCCGCCATTGATAATCATATTTACTGTGCCGCCGTTTTCGCCGATTGTCGTATCGCTGTTTGTATAAAGTGTTGCGCCGCTTTCGACTGTTATTGAACCATTCCAGCCGCGAATTGTACCAAAGCTAGCTGTTGCATGGTCGCTGACTGTTATGTTGCCTGTGCCGCCGTATCCGATATACGTCCAGCCTGCGGTCTGATTAACCGATGAACCCATACCGCTGACGCTCAAATTTCCAACGCCGCCCTGACCTACTGCAGAGTCGCTTGAAAGGGTAACAACACCGGCATTGCTGACTTCGACAGATTTGTTGCCCGCGTCAACTGCTATGCGAAGCTGACCGAGAGCAAGATTTCCGCCGTTAACTTTGAGAGTTGCGTTACCGCCGCCATACATCCACATCGTGTTGCCGACTGCATGAACGCCGCTGCCGACTTCCGCATACCCGTCGCCTGCGTCGCGCATGATTGGATCATCTGATGCTGTTGGTACTGCTCCGCCCCAATTTGATGCTTCATTCCAGCTATGGCTCCCGCCTGTATAATTCCATTCAGACCATCCAAATGAATTAACCGCTAGAGATGCAAGAATTGCTGCTGCTAATAAAACTTTTTTCATAAAACCTTCCTCCGCAAAAAAAAAATAAATTGTTAATATTAGACTAACTTCTTCTTGGCCTATCTTACTAAAATTAAAGGCTTTATCGCAATGGACAAGTTTGTCTTTTTACTGCACAAAATTGCCATCAGATTATTATTCGTAAAAACCATATTTATACGCACTATCAAAAAGAGCTATGATATTATCGGCCGGTACGCCTGCCTGAATGTTATGCACATTATTAAAGACATATCCGCCCCCCTTTTTGAAGCTGTTTATGTTCAAACGGACGTTTTCTTCGACCTCCTTCGGAGTCGCAAAAGGCAGTACATGCTGCGAATCACAGCCGCCGCCCCAAAAGATTATTTTCGAGCCAAATTTAGATTTTAGAAAATCAGGATCCATCCTGTCTGCGCTGATTTGTACAGGATTTAAAATATTTACTCCATTGTCGATAAGTTCCGGAATATATTCAATGCAATTGCCGCAGGTATGATACCAGATTTTAGCGTTTGTTTTCGATTTGATATATTGAACCAGTTTCTTTTGTCTTGGCTTTACTATCGATCTATAAATTTCCGGTCTAAAAAGCGGTCCATTTTGACCTGCCAAATCATCGCCGACCATAATCACATCGACTACATCGCCCACTTCTTTCAAAAATATGCTGAACCAGTCCATCCAGAATTTTAATGTCTGGTCAATCAATGCTTCACAGAATTCAGGCTGCATGTGAAGGTCTATAAACCATTGTTCCAAACCTCGCAGATACCAGCACGTTTCATAAACAACGCCTGAAATGCCGCTGACAACTGCGTAAGGCGTTTCTTTTTTGAGCATCAAAGCTCGCTCTCTTAATCCTTCAAATCTGCTTTCATCATTGCCTTTTGGAAATGGATATTCTGCAATATCCTTAAGCGTCGCCTTGGCAAGCGGGTGGAAACTAATATCCATATAATAAGGCTCATTTTCGGGCATTGACCAGATTACACCGAATTCGTCCTTAAGGTCGAACCATGTTCTGCCATCTCTTACATTTTTTTCAATGCCGCCTTTCCAGCTGGCAGGCGCGTTTGCTCGAATATACCTGAAATCAATATGAAATCTTTTCAGCACTTCTTCGCATGGTTGCGCAAGTTGCTGAACGGCATCCATTATTTCAATCTTATCTTTTATTCCCAGCTTTTTAATCAAGCATTCGTAAGCGACTTTGTGAATGCCTGTCTGGTTTCCGCCCAAATCAATCGCGATGCGGTCTGGTATTTCATAATTCAGGGTTTTAATTACCCGCTCTCTGGAAGTCATTGTTTCTTTCATTTTCCTGTCCCTTTTCTATTTACCTATCGAAGCAAGATAATTACCGGCTCCGACTATTATTGTTGACATAAATACGACAAAGATGCCAAATACTACTATTTTAAGTGTTCGCGCGCCGCAGCCTTTCCATTCTTTAAAATGCAGTCCCCAGATATTACTGAAGACAATAATAAACGCCATGTGTATCGTCCAGCTTGAGAAATCATATTTTCCCATCTTGGTCGTTCCCATTCCATAGAACATAAATTGCAGATACCATGTAATTCCCGCAAGCGCCGAGAAGAGGTAATTGCTGACCAAAGGCGTTTGCTTATTGAGGTAATCGCTGCCGCTTTTGTTTTTGAAATTCAGAAATACACACCAAAGGAAATTGGTTGTAAAACCGCCGGCAAGAATTATCACCAGTACTGCACTGTTTTGAAATAACGGGGCTACATTTTTGGCAACCGCAAGTTCTGCGATGGGTTTGCCTGCTGCAAAACCAAATGCCATGCAGGCACTCATTATGCCCGCAAATATCGCGACAAGGATTCCTTTACCAAGGTTAAATTCCGTAACAGATGCTTTCTGCTGCTCGCTTGAAAGTTCTTTTTCTTTTCGCAGCCCTGCCCAGCAGCAAATCACGATGCCGACAAGGCAAACAGGAACGCCCATAAGTGTTACAATGCCTGACGAATTGTTGAATAATAAAGTGAATGTTCCATTGTGTATCGGCGGCATAATTGTCCCGAACGTCGCACAAAATCCCAGCGCGACCGCATACCCCAGAGACATTCCAAGATAACGCATTGAAAGACCGAAGGTAAGGCCTCCAATTCCCCAGAGCAAACCGAATAAATAACTCCAGCATACGCTTTGTTTAGGCGCATTTTTCAGTATGTCCAAAAGCCCCGGCACTGTTATCAATGCCACAACCCACGGCGCAATAATCCATGAGAAGAATCCGCCAACAAGCCAGTAGCTTTCCCATGCCCATTGTTTAACCTTCTTGTAGGGTATGTAAAAACTTCCGGCAGCGAATCCGCCTATCGCGTGAAAAAATATACCAAGTGCTACCATAAACACTCCCTTGCGTGAAATAAAACAGGCCTGTACTGCTAACGTACAAGCCTGTTTTAATTAATTCTTTAACGTCATAATCTTCACAATTATTGCCAGCAGCTTCCGTCAGTCAAATTGCACGTAAGCCATTCAGATGCAACAACTGCCATATCTTCAAAGTTTACTTTGCAGTCGCCTGTTAAATCAGCCTTTGGTATCGGCCAGCAAACCGGCGGCACCGCAGTTACGATTGTTTCCTGGTTTGGACCAACTGCAATATCAAAAGTTCCATTTCCGTCATAAGATGTGATCCAGCCTCTTGGAGCATAAAAGCTAATGACCTGATATTCAATTTCGCTTGGTCTCGGATCTCTTATAATCAATTGACCGTCATCGGAAAGATTAACATTCTGTGAACCATTATCGTCCATTGCCATTGAGAAAGAGCGTATTGTTCCGCCCTTCAAATCGATTTTCCCTTTGCTGCCGGAGTAACCTACATATAACCAGCTTGAACCTGTTACCGTAATTGTTCCGCCTGTCATTTCAAGTGTGCCTTCGCCGTTCGCACCCTGACCGACAGCCATATCGCCGTTAACAGTGATATCGCCGCCGCTCATTCTCAAAGTGCCTGTTCCGTTATCAACGCCAAGTCGCAATCCCAATCCCCCATCGGTTGTAGTCAAACTTCCGCCTGACATATCCATGTAACACGGCCTTTGCGAAAAACCGACCCAGCATCCGCCGATAGTTTCGGTCATACCGGCAGCGTACGTACAATTTGGATCAGTCCCGGCCGCATCTGGTTTGTCGATTACCGCCAAATCTCCTGTGTAAGGAGGTTGATCTGCGTCCCAGTTAGGCCCCGTTGTCCAAAGATTATCTGAGCCCAAGCCTACCCAATAATAATTAACCGCATAGGAATGTAATGAACATACAGCTAAAATGAGGAACGAAATGTAAAATAATTTCTTTGTCATCTTTATACCTCCTTAGAAAGATTTATATTGCTATACATATAATACCAAAATGAGCCATTTTTATGCCATGGACAAGATTGTGTTTTTAATTGACAATATTGCTTCTATTGCCTAAAAGCCCCATAAAATCCCTAATTTCCCGTGCAAAGCCAGTCCTTAGCCACACCCCTGAATTCATCCTGTGTCGGATTCTTTCCGTATTTGTTCCTATATTCATTAACATATTTTTTGGAATTTTGCAAGTAATGATAATGCATCAGGTACGCCGGTTGTTTTATACCCTCATTATCGATCAGCCAGAACCCCGCCGAATCATTCCTGCTTGGAATACCCTCATTGCAGTACATTTGCCAGTAAAGTACAAATGGGCATCCCCATTCCAAAGCCGTACAATTCACTATCCGACATAACCTCTCCTGTTCAAAGGCGTCTGGAAAATGACTTCTCTGGAAACCATATTCCCCAATCAGCACCCTTTTGCCCGGAATATTTTTTTTCGGCAGTTTCGATTCGAGATAATCAAGCATCTTTCTATATCTTTCCGCGATAGCATCATCGCCATCGCTCCTGTCTTCGGATTCATAACTCGAATAGGAAACATAATCGATATTCGTATATGGCAGCACACTATTTGTAAGCGTATCAAGCCCCTTTATCGAATCCAGCACTCGCGTCACTTCCGTATAATTATAAATTTCAACATTCGAATGAGGCGTATCCCGCTTCGCATTATCACATGCTTTCTGCCTCATGCTCAGCCAGTCGATCATACCACTGATTGCTTTTTTCGTAGGATCGCCCCTGTAACCATTCAGGAGCATCCAATCGCCTTCCCAATGCCCAAGGTAAAAAGTTTTTTTCGTATTATTATATTTCTTCAGCAGGTAGCAGCAAAAATCATAATATTCGTTATAGACTCTTGCCTTCTCCGCTTGGGTCAAACCATCTCGCCAGAATGCGCCGCCGAACTCGAATCCGCATTCGTAAGCCCAGAAAAGATAATAATCGAAAGGCATCTCTAAAATTTTCTGATAAGTCGGCGAACTTACCGCCTCTATCAGCGTTTTGGGATTTTCCTTTATTTTGAAATTGTATATAATTGCTTGCCTGCTCGATATCTCGCATTTTAAGGTATTTGAGCCCATCTCATAAATATTTTTCGCCTGCTCTGTAAGCAAATCGTCTTTTGTGAAATGATAACTTGCGCCGAAAGCCTGCGTGCCGAGAATGTAATTAAAAGGCCCGTATTTTTTATCT
>JBDKUM010000350.1:0-25036 GCA_039679715.1 Phycisphaerales bacterium | reverse complement strand
GATTGGGCGATCTTCGAGCAGACAAGTCAATTAACTCATCAGGCGGAAGAACTCCAAAAAAGCTTCATCGAAATGCTTGAAAATATGAATGACCCCGCGAAAGCATCGATACTGGCGGATAAATGTCTGACAAAAGCGATGTTGTACGCAGAGCAGCTTGCGAGCAAATACGCAGGTGTGCTGTTTGAGGCAAGATTGCGGAGCAGAGGTTTTGCGAGGTCGAGTCTTGGATGCAAAATCGATCCTGATAAATTGCACGATAAAAATTATCTCAAGGGCGCATTTGAACTTTTTGCGCATGTTTCTCTGCCGATTAGCTGGGCTAAAATCGAAAAGGAAAAAGGCCAATACGATTTTACCGAGCTGGATCAAAATATGAGCGTTCTGGGCAGGCGGAGGCTTTTGCTTTGTGCCGGGCCGCTGCTGAACTTTTCGCCTGAACATCTGCCGGCGTGGATGAAAGGCAAGCATGAATTCGAGACCATTCGGGAAGCGAGCTACGAATTTGTCTCGAAGATTGTAACACGATATTCCAAATACGTTCACATGTGGAAAGTGATAAGCGGTTTAAACGCGCAGAATATATTTAAATTCAGTTTCGAGCGGATTCTTGAAATTACAAGAACGGCGTGTTTGGCGGCGCGTGAAGCGGATAACCGCAGTGTGAAGATGATAGATATTGTTTGCCCGTGGGGCGAATATTATGCATATGATTCAGATACGATACCGCCTTTGGTTTATATAGATATGGTTACGCAAGCGGGCATAAATTATGATGCGCTGGGCGTGCAGATTCTTTTTGGCAAGGATGAGCCTGGGATGCATGTTCGCGATATGATGCAGATTTCTGCACTGCTTGATAAGTTTATGCCGCTGCCGAAACAAGTTCATATTACATCGTTTGCGGTGCCGGACAATAATACTGCTAAAGGGCAGGGCGAGAAAAATGCCGGTGTTTGGCATAAGGCATGGGATCAGGATGTTCAGTCGCAATGGGTTGAAGAATTCTGCAAAATCGCATTCAGCAAACCATTTGTTAATACGGTTACTTACTCTGCACTTGCCGATAGCGATGAAAAACAAATTAGCGGAGCAGGGCTGGTGAACGATAATCTTGAGCCGAAGAAAGCGTTTATGTCGCTTGCAAAATTGCAAAGACAAATTTTGCAGAAAAGCTGAGATTCAGAACTCAGAATATGGCACTGTATGGATTTTAAAATCTTAGAAACCACGAATGAACGCGAATAAACACAATTAATGTAGATGAGTATATGGGTAGATGAGTTGATGAGTTTACTGGTGGCTATAAGCCCACCTGCGGAATTGATTATATATTCATATTGATATGGATACTAAAAGTGATTATCTGAAGTTGAATGCGGGGGCAATGAAGGCGGCGTTCATCGTCGGATTGATTTTGTGTTTTTGTTTCGCTATACCCATAATCGCGAATTATAAAAAAAATTCTATTGCTCCTGTTGACAGTAAATTGAATCCTAATACGGCAAAGATTTACGAGCTTGAGCAATTGCCGGCGATAGGGTCTGCGAAAGCCAAAGCAATAGCAGACTACCGGCAAAATGAGAAATTTGAAACGGCCAAAGATATCGAGAAAGTAAAAGGTATCGGTGAAAAAACAGTTATTAAAATAGAACCGTATCTAAGATTTGAAGACAGGGATTTACACTAATTGTTTGGACACGGATTAACACGGATTTACACTGTAAATTATTGTTTTTGGAAAAATTAAATGGCAGATTGGGAAATACATAAACCGCAGGGAACATGCTGCGGCAGCGGCAAAGTAATAGAACCGGAGCAGGAATATATCGCATCACTTATTGAGACGCCAGAGGGTATGCAGCGCAAAGATTATTGCGTCGAATACTGGAATGAGAATAAGCCGGAGGTTTATTGCTATTGGAAAAGTGTAATGCCAAAGCCGGACCAGAAGAAAAAATTATTCATAGACGATTCGATGCTGATGTCGTTTTTTGAAAGACTTGCGACGGAAACAGAGCAGGAAAAATTAAATTTCAGATTTGTACTGGCTTTAATACTGATGCGCAAGAGACTGGTGAAATATGATTCATCGAAGAATGACAACGGCAATGAAACGTGGGTACTTAAAGTTTCAGGCAAAGACCAGCTTGAACAAGTTGTTAATCCGCATTTGACGGAAGATCAAATCGAACAGTTATCACAGCAGCTTGGGCAGATATTGCAGGTAGAGTTTGAAAAATAGAAATCAAATATCAAAGGAGCCTTGGGAAATTCGGAAGATTGAGATTGCTTCGTCTTTTCTGCGCGGCCAAGGCCGTTTGAAACTCCTCGCAATGACATTTTTTATATTTTTTGTTGGCGGATGCGGGCAGCAGAGAATATGTCCGGGGCTTGCCAATGCGGTTGAGGGCAGACAAATGCTGGCGGATTACGCGGCGAGCGTTAAACCAGTCAGGGCGACCGGCAACTGCACTTTGAGTTACGTAAATGAAAAAGGCGAGAAATTCTCGCAGGCTTTTCCGATGCGGTTCTGGTATGTAAATAACGAAAAATTCTGCATTTATGGCGATGTTTTGTTTAATCCTAAAGGTGTTTGTTTTGCTGTAAATGATGGTATTTACTGGGCTTATGCAAAACCGCTTGGAATTTATGTAAAAGGGAATGTAGATAGAGCAGGTGAAGATTATTTTAGTAATCCGGCGTTGCTGCTGGATTTTTTGAATACGCCAAACTCGCAATGTGATAGAATAGCTTTTTCAAAGAACGGGATACTTTGCAGGGACAGAGAAAAACACAAGCAGAAAAAAATATATATAGATACTTGCAGTAAGGCCGCGAATAAAATTATTCATACAGGTCAAAATTCCAAAGCGGTACTGATAATTAACGCGGAAAAATATGAGAAAGTAAAAGATGCGGAATTTTTGTTTCCGAATAAATTAAATTACGAATATTTCGATAAGAAAAACGGCAAAAACAAGTTGGAAATAAAACTGGATTCCGTGAAGTTATGGCAGCCTGAAGAAAAACAAATCAAAGCATTGTTTACACCACCTGAAGCGAACGAGATTAAAAAGGAAGCTAAGTAATATGAAAAATTTTAAAGAAAGATTGTCCGGCGGGCTTTTGTTTGTCGACGGCGCGATGGGGACGCAGTTGATGGCGAAGGATGTGCATCCGGGAATATGCAATGATTATCTGAATATCGAATCGCCTGAAATTATCGGTGAAATTCATCGCAGTTATTTCGAGGCGGGCAGTGACGCGGTGTATACGAATAGTTTCGGAGCGAATGAAATAGCACTTGCCAGGCATAATCTTGGAAATAAGCTGGAAGAAATAAATGCAGCGGCGGCGAAAATCGCAAAGAAAGCGGCGGAATCTGTCGGCGGCGAAAAATATGTAATCGGCGATATCGGGCCATGCGGAGATTTTTTGCAGCCGCTTGGTACTTTAGAGCCTGATAAGCTGCGAGCTGTTTTCGCAAAACAGGCTAAAGCATTGTATAACGCAGGCGTTGACGGGTTTGTAGTTGAAACATTCATGGCGATAGATGAGGCAATTGTTGCGGTTGAAGGTGTGAAGTCGGTATGTAAACTGCCGGTGTTTGTTTCACTTTCCTACGATTGGGGCAATGACGATTTCAGAACAATGATGGGCGCGACGGTTGAGCAGGAAGTATCGATATTTTCTGACCTTGATGTTGACGCTATCGGATTTAATTGCGGTACGTTGAAGATGGAACAATATCTGCACCTTACGGAAAAATTTGTCAAACTTCTTAAAGGCAAAAAAGTTTCTGTATTGGCAAAACCAAACGGCGGGAAGCCTGAACTGATAAACGGTAAAGCGGTATATAGACTTGCCGGTGAAGAATTCGGCGACTGGGCTGCGAAGATTCATGAAGCAGGTGCTGTTATAATAGGCGGCTGCTGCGGGACATCGCCTGCACATATACAAGCAATGACAAAAAAGCTTAAAGTTTAAAATTCTAAACCTCAATGTATTTAAACAGCAATAAGAGCAAAGGGCTTTTTATAACAGCTACAGATACCGGTGTAGGGAAAACGCTGGTGAGCGGTGCGATTGCGAAATTGCTGACAGCAAGGGGTAAAAAAGTCGGTGTGTTAAAACCGATAGCGACAGGCTGCAAAAAAATCAAAGGCAAATTAATCAGCCAGGACGCTGAATTTCTCAGCGACTGCATCGGCGATAAACTTCCATTAGATTTAATCAATCCAATCCGGTATCAAATTCCTGCATCTCCTCTTGCCTGCGAAAAAGCGGAAAAGAAAAAAGTGCAATTAAAAGATATTTTCTCCGCATACGAACAAATTCGCAGGAAATCCGATTTTGTTATTGTTGAAGGCATCGGAGGTGCGAAAGTGCCGTTGACAGGCAGTTATGATGTCCTGGATTTGGCAAAGGATTTGAAACTGCCGGTTGTTATAGTTGCAAGGGCAAAACTTGGCACGATAAATCATACGCTTTTGACGGTTGAGGCTGTGCGGCAAAAGGGACTTTTACTTGCAGGGATAGTCATAAACGGGTATGATGAAAAGACTGTAGATTATGCGGAAAAAAGCAATGCGGTGATTATAAAAAAGGTCGGCAAAGTAAAAATTCTGGCTGTAGTGCCATACGATAAAAAAGTGAATGTTGAAAAGAAAATTGTTAGCCAAAAAGTTTTGAATGCATTGCGGAAAGTTGATTGGCTGAAAGTAAAATGAATACTAAAGTTGTAAAAATTAAAAGACCTGAATTGAGGCGGTATCTTGTACCGATTAATACATCGACAAGTCAGCAGATGTTTGCGGATTGTCTTGTGATTGGTTCTGGTATAGCAGGTTTGAGGGCGGCAATTGAAGCAGCATCGAACGGCTGTGAAGTTATACTTGTCTGCAAGAAGAATCTTTCGGACAGCAATACATGGAACGCGCAGGGCGGAATCGCATCTGTGCTTGCAGGTGATGACAGCATACAATCTCATATCAAAGATACTTTAAACACAGGTTGCGGAATCTGCAATAACGAAACAGTAGAGCAGGTGGTTGCGGACGGGCCGGGGCTGGTTAAAGAATTGCTGGAATGGGGCGCGGAGTTCGATAAAAATTCCAGCGGTTCGATTTCAGTTTCATTTGAGGGCGGGCATAGTCACGCGCGAGTTGCTCACGCTCACGGCGATAATACCGGCAGGGCGATAGCAGAGGCGATGATAAATAAAGTGCGGAATTTTGAAAATATAACAATCATTGAAAACTTCTTCGCTGTTGATTTGATAACGAATGAAGCAGGTGTTTGCATAGGTTTGATCGGCAAAAATTCCAGAAGCACAACCGAAATTATCTGGGCAAAGACGGTAATTCTGGCATCGGGCGGAGCGGGCAGGCTGTATCGCGAGACGACCAATCCTGATATTGCGACAGGAGATGGTCTGGCAATGGCAGCGAGGGCTGGCGCGATATTGCGGGATATGGAATTTATGCAATTTCATCCGACGACGCTTTATATCGCAGGCGCTTCAAGAGCACTTATCACGGAGACGCTGCGCGGCGAAGGAGCGATACTTGTCGATATTAACCATAAAGCTTTTATGGCAGAATATCATAAGAATGCGGAACTTGCGCCGCGAGATGTTGTAAGCAGGGCTATTCTCGATCAGATGCTTAAAACGGGTTCTACACATGTTTATCTTGATGTGCGGCATTTCAAAAAAGATTATTTCGCAAAGCGATTTCCGTTTATCAACGAACTGCTGGTAAGTTTCGATATCGATATAAGCAAGGATTTGATACCTGTTCGGCCGAGCGCGCATTATATGATCGGCGGAGTAAAAACGGATAACCAGGCGAGGTCAAATATTCAGAATCTTTTCGCGTGCGGCGAAGCGGCATCGACGGGTCTGCATGGAGCTAACAGGCTTGGAAGCAATTCGCTGCTCGAAGGGCTGGTGTTCGGCAGAATTTCAGGAAGGAACGCAGCGGCGATAGCGAAAAAAACAAGCAAAATACAGGGACCGGCGAAATTTAAATATGATATTCCCCAATCAGACCGAAGCAGACTCGATACGGAAGATATTTTGAACTCATTGCGTTCTCTGATGTGGAGAAATGTGGGTATAACACGTTCGGCACGGCCTTTGTCCGAAGCGCAGGAAATTATAAGTTTCTGGCAAAGGTATGTTCTGGATAAAATTTTCGATTCGCCAATTGGATGGGAATGCCAGAATATGCTGACGGTAAGCTTGATGATGGCGAAAGCGGCGGAAGCACGTACCGAAAGCAGGGGTGTGCATTTCCGCAGCGATTATCCACAGGCAGACGATACCAAATTTAAAACTCATCTGGAATTTGAATAATGCAGCAGAAAAAAATAGACATAGAACAGGTTAGGCAGGTTGCGAAATTGAGCAGGCTCGATTTGAACGAGGAAGAAATCGCACAATTTTCGGTTCAGCTTAGCTCAATTCTTGAATACGTTGAGAAAATCAATCAGCTCGATACTTCCAAGGCAGAGCCTTTGGCGCATTGTCTGCCGATAAATAATTGCCTGCGAGCGGATGAAGTCCGGCCTTCGCTGGGCACAGAAAAAACTTTATCGAATGCACCGGACAGGGATGAACAATTCTTTATTGTCCCCAAAATTCTGGAAGGAGATATAACCTTATGATCAATTTTTTTAAAAAAGCAGTTATAGTAATTTTAACAGCAGCATTTTTATTTTTATCAAAAGAGGCATTTGCGATGAAAACATTACAGCAGAGCAAAATATTTAAAAATGAGATTAGTTTGAAATATTTGTTGTATTTACCAAAAGACTACGGCAAAACAGGCGAAAAATGGCCTTTGATTGTTTTTCTGCACGGTGCGGGCGAACGCGGGAACGATTTGAATAAAGTAAAGGTGCATGGAATTCCTAAAATGCTTGATACTCGCGACGATTTTCAATTTGTCGTAGTTTCGCCTCAATGCCCGGCAAATGCATGGTGGACTGATTATCTGCAAAGCATTAATGCTTTGATTGAACAGATTGCGAAAGAATATAATATCGATGAATCGCGAATTTATATGACCGGCTTGAGCATGGGCGGGTTTGGAACATGGAATATGGCTGAACGTTACCCTGATTTATTCGCGGCAATAGCGCCTATATGCGGAGGCGGCGAGACGTTTTTGGCAAATTATATCAAGGCTCCAGTCTGGGCTTTTCACGGCGCAAAGGATGATATTGTACCATTGCAAAGGTCGCAGGAAATGGTTGATGCGGTTAAGAAAAACGGCGTTGAAGTTCAGTTTACGGTTTATCCTGACCTGATGCATAATTGCTGGGATGCGGCATACGCAAATGAAGAATTATATAAATGGTTTTTAAGTCATAAAAAAAATTCAAAAAATGAATAATGATTTATTAAAATTCGACTGCATACAATTACGTGACAAAATCGCTAGTCGTGAGATAAAAAGTGTGGATGCGGTAAACGCGGTTTTTACTCAAATTGAACGATGCGATTCGAAAATCGGCGCGTTTTTGAGCACATTTAAAGAACAGTCTTTGCAGAGAGCAGCGGATATCGACGCGAAAATCGGCAAAGGCGAAAAAGCGGGTGTTCTTGCCGGCGTACCTGTCGCTGTGAAAGATAACATGTGTACGACTTTCGGCGCGACAACATGCGGCTCGAAATTGCTGGAAAAATTTTATTCTCCTTATAACGCGACAGTCATCGATAAATTGCTCGCTGCCGATGCGGTAATCGTCGGCAAAACGAATTTAGACGAATTCGCAATGGGTTCAAGCACGGAAAATTCAGGATTGAAGAAAACATTTAACCCGTGGGATTTGACGCGAGTTCCGGGCGGAAGCAGCGGCGGTTCGGCGGCGGCTTTGGCAGGGCAGATGTGTTTCGCTTCATTGGGTTCGGATACCGGCGGCTCAATCAGGCAGCCTGCGAGTTTTTGCGGACTTGTCGGAATGAAACCAACGTACGGCAGAGTTTCACGTTACGGCCTTGTCGCGTATGGTTCGAGTCTTGACCAGATCGGACCGTTTGCGAAAAATGCGGCTGATTGCGCACTGATGCTCAATGTCATTGCCGGCCATGATGAAAAAGACAGTACAAGCGTTGACGAAAAGACCGCATCGTTAAAAGACTTTCTTGCGGGGATTGAAAAACCTTTCGATGGTTTGAAAATTGCGATTGTGCCGCAGTTGTTCGAAGGAGCAGATAGCGAAGTTGTCAATGCTGTTAAGGCGGCAATCGAAGTTTACAAAAAATCGGGCGCCCAAGTAATCGAGATTGAAATGCCATATTTTGAATACGCGATCGCCGCGTATTATTTAATCGCGACGGCAGAGGCTTCAAGCAATCTTGCCAGATATGATGGCGTGCATTATGGTTATCGATCCGCAAAGGCGAAAGATTATATCGAAGTCTATACCAAATCACGCGCGGAAGCTCTTGGCACTGAAGTTAAAAGACGCATCATGCTCGGAACATACGCGCTTTCGAGCGGGTACTATGACGCGTATTATTTGAAAGCATTGAAAGTTCGCAGTCTTATTCGAGGCGACTTTACGGCTGCGTTTCAAAAAGCCGACTGCATCATGATGCCGACAAGCCCATCGACGGCTTTTAAAGTGGGAGAAAAAACAGCCGACCCGCTGCAAATGTATCTTTCCGATATTTATACGATAGCGGTTAACCTCGCGGGAGTGCCTGCTGTAAGCATTCCATGCGGGTTCGACAGTAAAAATTTGCCGATTGGGCTGCAAGTTATTGGTTCTGCTTTTGATGAAGATAAATTGCTGAAAATTGCGCGAATGTTTGAATCTACAACAAATTTTCATAAGAAAATTCCTCAATTATGACTAATATAAATAAGAAAATTATAGTTGGTTTGGAAATACATGTTCAGCTTGCGACGCGGACAAAGATGTTTTGCGGATGCGAGCTTGTATTTGCTGGTCGGCCTAACAGCAGGGTGTGTCCGGTGTGTCTGGGGTTGCCCGGAGCGCTGCCGGTGATGAATAGGCAGGCGGTGGAATTTTCGATTCTTACCGCGACGGCTTTGAATTGCAAAATCGCTGAATTTACAAAATGGGATCGCAAAAGTTATTACTATCCTGATTTGCCGAAAAATTATCAGATTAGTCAATATGATTTGCCAATCGGTTCGGATGGTTTTATTGAAATACCGCTTGGTGACGGAACTTCCAAAAAAATCCGCATTCGCAGGGCGCATCTCGAAGAAGACGCGGGGAAGAATATTCATTCGGGCAGTTATTCGCAGGTAGATTTAAACAGGGCAGGCACGCCGCTGTTGGAAATCGTAACTGAACCTGATATGAACAGCCCTGAAGAAGTGCGCTTGCTCGCTATAGAACTTCAAAGGATCGTGCGATTCCTGGGCGTTTCAGAAGCGGATATGCAAAAAGGGCACATGCGGTTTGAACCTAATATAAATTTGCACATCGTAAAAGACGGCACGGTTTTCAAGACTCCGATTTCGGAAGTTAAAAATCTCAACAGCTTTAAAGCACTTGAAAGAAGTGTCGCGTATGAGGCACAAAGGCAATTTGACGATTTTATGGAAACAGGCAAGTGCATGCAGAGCGGAAATAAAAAAACTTTCGGCTGGGACGATGTTCGTGAAGCAACTGTTCTGCAAAGAGAAAAAGAGGAAGCACACGATTACAGATATTTTCCTGATCCCGACCTTGTGCCTGTTGTTGTTAATGAACAATGGTACGGTGAAATTAAGAGCAGGCTCTGTGAGCTGCCTTTGAATATGCAGGCGAGATTTACGGCTCAATATGGGCTTAATGAATACGATGCTTCTGTGCTTACGAGCGACAGGGAAACGGCTGAATATTTCGATAGTGCTGTAAAAGCCGGCGGTGAGGCTAAAAGGATTTGCAATCTCATGACGCAAACCGGTTTGAAAATCGCAAATGAAAGAGGCTGCAATGTCGCGCAATTAGGCCTTGAGGCGAGCAGACTTGCCGAACTTGCTAAAATCACCGAATCGGGGCAAATAAGCGCAACTGCGGCTGTTACAATTTTTAAGGAAATGTTGGAAAGCAAAGAACAGCCGGTGCAAATCGCCGAAAGAATGAACCTTATGCAGAAAAGCGATGCAGGCGAACTGAAAAAGATTGTGGATGAAGTTTTCGCCGCGAACGCACAGGCTGTTGAAGACGCAAAAAGCGACGGCAAAAAAACTAAGAAGGCTATCGGCTTTTTAATGGGGCAGGTGATGCAGAAAACAAAAGGGACTGCAAATCCACAGGTTGTGGCGAAAATTCTGGAAGAAAAATTAAAATCTTAAGATTTTTTTTGCAAAACTTTGTTCTCTGTTCCTTCGAGGATTCTTTTAATGTTGGTGCGATGAAGTACAATTACAAGTGAACATAAAATTACAGCGGCAACAAGCAGCGGCCAAAGATTAACTAACTGCCAATTCTTTAAAAGAGCTGTTAAAACCGCCAATAAAATTGGGAACATAGCGGCGGCGATGCAGGAGGCAAGTGAAATATATCTCCAAACCAAAACAATTATTGCCCATAAAATAAATGCGATAATGCCGGGGATTGTATAATATGGCCAAATGCCCAAAACTACACCAAAACTTGTGGCGACACCTTTGCCGCCTTTGAATTTCAAATAAAAAGGGAAAATGTGTCCGAGTATTGCGGCAACTCCGATAGCCATCCAGAGTGCGAGAACGGCCGAGCTGGGTGATTGCGGAATTATAAGGAATTTCGCGGCCAATACAGGTACAAAACCTTTGAGCACATCCAATGCAAAGCAGGTATAAGCCCATTTTTTTCCGCATGCTCGCGAAAGGTTTGTAGCGCCGAGATTGCCGGAACCAACCTTGCGGAGGTCTATGCCGTGAGCTTTGGAGATTATCAAAGCAAACGAGATTGAACCAATAAGATAAGATATAATAATTGCTGTAATTGCTGTCATTTTGTTTCCTGTTTTAAAATTTTATCCGCTTCGGCGCAAACCATATCGGCGGTAATTGACTGCATGCAATAATGTTTGTCCTGTTTGCATAGGGGTTTATCGCAGGGGGCACAGTGAGCCTGGCCGATAATTTTTATTTCATGAGGATAATCATTCGATGTCCACGCGGGATTGTTGGGGCCGAAAAGCGTTATAAGCTTTCGATTCAGCGCGATTGCGATATGGCGCGGGCCGGTATCGTTTGTGATTACAAGAGTTGCCATCGAAAACAATGCTTTAAGCTGACCAAGCGGAAGAGGATTTCTACCGAGATTTGTAATGGGATTTTTTGCCAGCGAACAAATCTTGTCTGCGATTTCAACTTCTTTTTGCGCAGGACTTACAGAAACAAAAACATCTGCAGAAAAATTTTCACAAAGGAAATCTGCTGTTTTCGCAAAACGTTCCTCCGGCCACATTTTGCTTGGCCCAAAAGCTCCGCCGGGAACAAGAATAACCAGTAGTTTCTGATTGTTCAGCTTGTCTGCGAATTTTTCCATTAAAGTTGTTTTGTCATTCGGCTCAACTGACAGTTCTGTTTGCTTGTTTTGGATATCGCCGCCGAGTTTCGCCGGAATTTGCAGATAATAATCAATCACCGAAAGAGGTTTATAATCAAATACAGATTTTTTTTCAGGATACAGTTTTTGTGTCAGGAAAATGCTGCGGGCGTCTCTGGCATAACCAATCCTGTTTTTAATGCCTGCCAGAAAAATCGCCAAAGCCGATGCAAATGAGTTTTTGAACAGGAATGCATCACTGAAATTATATTTCCTTAAAGTTCCTGCGATTTTAAATGGGTTCTTTTCTGTTAGAGTTATCCATTCATCACAAAAAGCGCAAGGTGAAATAACTTCTGAATTTATTTTACTTGCGAGAAAGAAAATCTTGTCATTTTCATAGATTTTTCGCAAGCTACGGAGTGCCGGTGTTGCCATAATAGCGTCACCCATAGGGGAAGGCAGCCAAACTAAAATATTTCGGCTCATTCGACCATCACCTGTCTTTTTGAACCAGGAAAAGAGTCATAGCCATGAGCTGAAGCACGATCGCAAAACCTAAAGCAGTGAAAACCTGGCTGTCAGTACCGGTAGGGGAAAGTCTGTACCATACGGCTATGATAAGGCTGAATATTACCGCAACCTGCAAAACGACCGCAAGCAGGCGTACAATCGAGAATTCGGAATACTGCTGGGAACGATTTCTGCTTTGAATAAGAAGTTTAATTTCCTCAAGCAGATATTCAGTTTTGGAACCTGTTTCGATAACTGCCGGTTTTTCTTTTTTTTCTTCGGCCACAGGCGTTTCTTCTTTCGGAACATTTGCATTTATTTGCTGCTGGTTTATCGGCTCTTTCGCGATTTCCTCAATTACAGGCTTTTCTACAATCACTTGATTTTCCTCTTTTATAACAGGTTCCTCAACGACGTTTTTTTTCTCTTCTATTTTCTGAGCAGGTGATTCGACGACGATTTTTTTCTCTTCGACTTTAGGTTTTGTTTCGTAAGGTTTTTCATTTACGACTAGCTTCGCCGCGGGAGCAACAGGCTTTGGCAAATTTTCTCTTTTTATAATATTCACAGCTTCGCGCAAGTTTATCGCTTCAAAATCAGGAAGCGGGTCATTTGGCTGTTTTATAACCTGCTTAATATATGATTTTACGAGTATGGTTTTGCAGCCGGCGGATTTTCCAGCCTGAATGTCGCGATAATCATTGCCAATCATCCACGATTTTTTTAAATCAATTTTCATTTCCTTCGAGGCGGCAATAAGCATACCGGGTTTTGGCTTTCTCCAATCACTATCTTTGCGGTATTTTTCAATCACGCCTTCGGTATGATAAGGGCAATAATAAATGCGATCGAGATAGGCGTTGTGCTCGGCAAGGAGCAGTTTTAAACGTTCATGCACCTGTGTGAGCGTTTGTTCATTGAAGATACCGCGGGCCAGACCCGACTGGTTTGTAACGACGACCAGCTTGTACCCCATTTTGCGAAGTTCTACGAGGGCATGGGCGGCATTAGGCAAAAGTTTTACCTGGTCAGCGCTGCTGATGTAGCCGCTGTCTTCGATGATTGTGTCATCCCTATCGAGGAAAATCGCTTTTTCTGCCATAAGAGTTTCCTATGAAAATTGTTTCTCTACCAGGCCGCAGATAATATGGTAAGCAATTTGATGTATTTCCTGCGAGGCATAGGTATATTGCGCTTCGGCAGAGAGGCATACATCGGAAATTTTTTCGAGCGGCGTGTTTTTTTTGCCGGTGAAGGCAATTATTTTTGCGCCGATTTTTTTGGCAAGTTTCGCGGCCTTGAGAATATTGGGGCTTTTGCCGCTGGTCGAAAATGCCCAGAGGCAATCCTGTTTTTTCATGAGCGCTTCAACCTGTCTTGCGAAAATATCTTCAAAATCGTAATCGTTTGCAACGCAGGTTAAAACTGAAGTATCTGTTGAAAGGGCTACAGCAGGCAGGGCTTTACGATTAATTAAAAATCTGCCGATAAATTCGCCGGCGATGTGCTGGGCATCGGCTGCAGAGCCGCCATTGCCGCAGATGTATAAAGTTCCGCCTTTTCTAATGGTTTTCGAAATAACGTTTGCGATTTCTTCAATGGTATCGATTCCATTTTCCTGGAGTTCTTCAACCATTTTTTTATGTTCTTCGATAATTTTATTTATCTGCTCTTTCATTTGCCATTATTCCACAAAGATTTCATTTTTTCAATCGTACTTGTCGAGCTTTTGCCGGCGACGAGCGGAGCGAGGACAACTTTGCCGCCATTGGCTTCAACGAATTCTCTTCCAATAACGCCTTTTTCGGCCCAATCCTGGCCTTTTACAAGAATGTCTGGTTTTACCTGCATTACAGTATTCAGCGGATCTGGTTCATCAAAGATAACGATATAATCAATGCTTTCAAGGCCTGAAAGAACGGCGGCTCTGTCGAGCTGGTTATTGATGGGTCTATCGGGGCCTTTGATAGTTTTAATACTTTGGTCGCTATTGAGGCCGAGTACGACAATATCGCCTTGTTTTTTGCAGAACGCCAAATATTCGATATGGCCGCGATGGAGGACATCGAAGCAGCCGTTGGTGAAGACGATTTTTTGTTTATGATTTCTATGCAGTTCGAGCTGTGCGACAAGCTGCTGCATGCTCTTGATTTTCGAGCCGCTTTTTTGTTTTCTGCTGACCAGCTCATTTACAATTTCATCTATTGAAACCGTCGCGGTTCCGAATTTTTCAACTTCTATACCGCCTGCTACGTTCGAGATTTGAACGGCATTGTTATAGTCGATACCTGCTGCAAGCGAGGCAGCGATAGCGGCTAAAACCATATCGCCGGCACCTGAAACATCATAAACTTTGCGGGCGATTGTTGGAATGTGTTGAGCTTCATTATTTGTTTTTAAATATGCGCCATCTTTATCGAGGGTAATAATGACAGCTTCGAGATTGAGCTTTTTAATCAAAATATCTGCGGCTTTGGCGGCATCTTCAATTGTTTTGATTTCAACGCCGGAGGAAATAGAGGCCTCAAGACGGTTTGGTGTAATAGCCGATGCGCCGGTATATTTGGTGAAATCGGCTTTAGGAGCCGGGTCTATTAATACTCTTTTACCAGCGTGTTTTACAATTTTAATTAAGTTTTTGCAAAAGGAGGCTTCGAAAAATCCCTTATTATAATCCTGCAGGCATACGATATCCACTTTATCGACCAGTGATTTAAATTGGTCGAGGAATTGGTTATAAAGTTCATCGGACAGCAGGCCATCATTTTCTTCGTCAACACGCAGAAGCTGCTGGGGATGTATATGCTGGGCGAGGCCGACAAATCTTTGTTTTGTGATAGTGGGGCGGTTTGTTATTTCAATGAGGCCGGAGGTTTCAGAATGGCCGCCGAGCAAAGATTTTAAAATTTGTGCATTTGAATCCTTGCCGATAACGCCCATGCAAAAAGTCTTTGCTCCAAGAGCTGAAAGGTCGGCAGCGACAGAAGCGGCGCCGCCTGGGCGGTGTTCTTTTTTAACAACTTTCAGAACGGGCACCGGAGCTTCTGGACTGATTCGAAGAGCATCGCCATAGACATATATATCGAGCAAAAAATCCCCGGCCAAGAGTACTTTCGGAGAGCCAAGGTTTTGCACTAATTTTATTAAATCGTTCATTCTGCTAGAAATCCTTATTAGAGATTTTAAAGTAAAATATTACCGCTCCCTTACGGTTGCGGCTCTGATATTGTTAAAATTTCATTTATTCATCAAGGCCTTATTTACAAGATCGATAATATTTTGGCGGCCATCGACGAAATCAAGTTCAACCATCATAGCGGCAAATGGAATCTGAAATCTTTCAACGCTTAAAAGAGCTGTTTTAATCCAGTCCTTATGGGTTGTAAGGACATAATCAGACTGCTTATAACGCGCATCTTCGTAAATGGCCTCGATGTCGTCAGCGGTATAAACATGATGGTCATTATATACTTTTGTACCGACAATGTTAAGCGACATATCTTTTAGAGTCTGGAAAAAAGCATCAGGGTTGCCAATACCGCAAAAAGCATAAATTTTGCGGTCTTTTAACTGCTCTAGCGGTATGCGCTTGTCTTTGATCAGTTTCACATAAGTTGGTTTATGTACGGCGGCGGCGAAAACAATATCCGGTTTTATTTTGGAAACCTTCTTTTTGATTTCATCGATAATTTCAGGGCTGTTCTGGTTTGCTCTTGTTATTACGACGGCATCGGCTCTCTTTAAAGCCTTAATAGGCTCACGCAGGAGCCCGGCGGGTAAAAGATGTTCGTTGCCGAATGGAATTGTCGCGTCGATGGCGACAATGTTCACATCACGCGCGAGTTTGCGATGCTGGAAACCATCATCCATTACAAGCAGTTTTGCTTTGCTTTCGTTAATCGCTTTTTGAGCGGATTGCACTCTGTTTGGATTAACAAGCACAATCAAGGAAGGCACAGCTTTTGCGAGCATAGCGGGTTCGTCGGCAATATCATTTTTTTGTTTGTAGCCGCGAGTAAGCACGGCTGTTGGAATATTTTGAGCGATAAAATAATTGCAGAGCCAGGCGACGAGCGGGGTTTTTCCCGTGCCGCCGGTTGTTAGATTTCCAATGCTGACGACAGCGGCGGGGACTTTTACGGATTTAAAAATCGATAAATCGTAGAGGCGATTGCGAATCGAAATTACAAGCCCATAAAACCAGGAGAGAACGAGTAATATCCAACGCAAGGGTTTTAAGCCTGCGGGCAGGTCTTTCGATGTTACCAATTTTCTCCAGAAAACGTGTTTCAAGTTTGTATCCGATAAAAGTAAGATTTGGAAAAATGGGTACAGGCACACGGCTTCGCGAAAACGCTAGCCTTTGATCCAGTCCCCATTTTTCACGATTAACTTTTAATTTTCCTGATTATGGCATCGGCCATCTGACTTGTACCTACGGCAGTGGGGTCGTTGCGATCATCTTTCATATCGTACGTTACATATTTACCTTCTGCGATAACGGCTGCGACGGCATCTTCAAGCTTTTTGGCTTCGGCAGTTTTGCCGAGATGCTGCAACATCAAAACACCTGACAGAATTAATGCACATGGATTAACTTTGTTCTGGCCGGCGTATTTTGGTGCGCTGCCGTGGGTTGCTTCGAAGATAGCACCTTTATCGCCAATGTTTGCACCGGGTGCGACGCCGAGGCCGCCGACTAAACCTGCGCATAAATCGCTAAGGATATCGCCATAGAGATTTGGCAGAACGAGCACATCGTATAGCTCGGGCTTTTGAACGAGCTGCATGCACATGTTGTCGACGATGCGGTCTTCAAATTCGATATCGCTGTATTCTTTTGCGATCTGACGGCTTATTTCGAGCCAAAGGCCATCGGTATATTTCATGATGTTTGCTTTGTGGACGGATGTTACTTTTTTGCGGCCATGCGAGCGGGCATAATCGAATGCGTAGCGTACGATTTTCTGCGTGCCTTTTATGCTGATCGGCTTAATGCTGATGCCGGCGTCTTGGCCGATTTGACGTTTGCTGTGCTTGTTGAGCCAGTTGATCAGCTCGGTTGTGTCGTCTTTGCCTTTTTCAAATTCGATGCCTGCGTAAAGGTCTTCGGTATTTTCGCGAACGATGACGAGGTCGATATTTGAATATCTGCTTCTTACGCCTTTATAACTTTTGCATGGGCGAAGACATGAATATAATTGCAGTTCCTGTCTTAGATAAACATTGATGCTCCTGAAGCCTGTGCCGACAGGTGTTGTGATTGGGGCTTTGAGGCCGATGCCGTTTTTCTTTACGGAATCGATAGTTGCCTGCGGAAGGGGTGTGCCGGTTCTTGCCATGACGTCAACGCCTGCTTCTGCTAATTCCCATGTAATTTTCGCTCCAGTTGCGTCTATACATCTTTTTGCCGCTTCGGCGATTTCGGGGCCGATGCCATCGCCGGTTATAAGTGTAACAGTAGTCATAATTTAGCTCATTTTCCTTAAAATCAATGTAAAACAAATATGTTAAATTATCTGCTGGGCATTGTCAATAAAAGAGTTATGGGAGTCTTTCGTCAAATGGTTGCATTTGCGCTACGCTCCAACGCGGCTCGTTTCGTATCGTTTTTCGGTATCGCTAAAGGTAACGTTGCGTTGTTGGTATTCGGTTTTGGTGAGTCGGTATGTGCAGAGGATATTATTTGAACGCTGAACCATTGAATTATATTTCAAGAACAAAATTTTGATTTATGAATAGATTTTGTTATTCTATTAAAATAAAATTAATACAATTCGATGTTACCAGTCGAAAATATAATATTTAAGGGTTATACGTGAGTCCTGCTTGCATAAAGCTACGCAGGATTAGAATCGCAATGACATTTTTAGTGATTATTATAAAGCATTAAGGATTATACGTGAGAAGAATAATAGTACATGAAGGTGCGGAACAGCTTACCTATGAAATACGAGAGATTGTATCGGTTGCGCAGCAATTGCAAAAACTGGGTGTCGATATTACATGGGAAAATATAGGCGATCCCATCCAAAAGGGTGAACATCTGCCCGGGTGGATAAAGGAAATCATAACCAAACTTGTAAGCGAAGATTATACTTACGGCTATGTCGAGACTGCAGGTGTGCGGGCTACACGCGAGTTTCTTGCTAACCAGGTTAACCAACGAGGCGGATGCCAAATAACGGCAAATGATATTGTTCTGTTTAACGGGCTTGGAGATGCGGTTGCCAAGATTTTCGGTTTTCTTAAACGTGAGGCGAGAGTAATTGGGCCATCGCCTGCATATTCGACACATTCATCCGCGGAAGCGGCTCACTCTGGGTACGAACATTTGACGTATTCGCTTGACCCGAAAAATAAATGGATGCCCGATTTGGCGGATTTGGAAAATAAAGTTAAATACAATGATTCCATTGCAGGTATTCTTCTGATAAATCCCGATAATCCTACGGGTGCGGTTTATCCGCCAGAGGTTCTTGAAAAAATGGTAGACATCGCAAGACGATATAAATTGTTCATTGTGTGTGATGAAATTTATATCAGGCTTGTTTACAACGGGTTTAAGACGTTGCATCTTAGCCAAGTGATCGATAGTGTGCCGGGGATTGCACTTCGCGGGATTAGTAAGGAATTTCCATGGCCCGGGTCGCGGTGCGGTTGGATTGAGATTTTTAATCAGAATAAATTTCCATTATTCCAGAGATATATAAAAAGTATAATTAACGCGAAGATGCTGGAGGTTTGCTCGACGAGTTTGCCGCAATTTTCTATTCCGCTAATTATGGGCGACGGGCGATATGAAGGGCATGTACATCAGCGGTGCAAGATGTATGCGGAGCGGGCGCAGGAAGCGGCGGATATATTTTCGCAGGTTAAGGGCATTACGGTTGTCAAGCCGCACGGGGCGTTTTATATGACAATCTTATTCGATGACGATGTTCTTACGGGTACGCAAAAGCTGGCGATTAATAATCCTGAAGCGAAAAAATTTGTTGAGGGAAAAGTGCATGGGGTCGAAGTTGATAAGCGATTTGTTTATTATCTGCTGGGGGGAACCGGCATTTGTGTTGTTCCTTTGACCGGATTCTGCTGCAAACTCAAGGGTTTTCGTGTAACGTTACTGGAAAGCGACGACGCGAAACGAGTGTGGACGTGGCAGACGATTGCGAAAAGTATTAAGGAATACTTGAATTCATAAAAATGCTATGTCTCAATTGGAAGTTCGCACAAAGAATTTTGATTAATTGAACGTCCAACATTCAACATTGAACATCGAACTTTGAATAAGGAATGATTTTTAAAATCCATATACTGTCTTTATGCGCGGCTAATGTAACTATCTGGTAAGAGATGTGAGAATCTGGATTTCTCGGGCGATGATGTCGGCGATGATCCTTTGCTGCGGAGACATCGGCTGTTCAATGAGTGCTTCAAACGGTTTGATTTTAGGGGCAGCAGCTGGCTTGGTCGGCTGAACCGAATTGGCGGCAGAAGGAGATTTTCGCTTTAGTGCGGCAATCTTACGCTGCTGTGCGAGAATCTGCTGACCAAGATCGAAGGCGGGCATGCCATCGGTATAATCTTCGTCTTTGGCGTGGCTAATCTTGCCAACGATATCGCTAATGAATTCCGGTTTTTCTTCGTTGTTCATAAAATTATTATAGCCACTAAGACACAAAGACACAAAGATAATTTGTTAATTTTATATTGCTGGCCCAATGATGTATTGGGTGAAGTTGTCGAGCGGGAATTGTTCTAAAAGGCTATGTATATCGTCCAATGTTGCTTTATTAATCAGTTCGATTTCTTCTTCAATCGGTCGGTATTTGCCAAGATAGACCCAGTTAACGCCGACATCAAGCAGCCTGCCCATCGGGATTTCATTTTTAATTGTTATGCCTGAAAGGACTTTGTTTTTCGCTTTCTGGAGTTCGTCGATAGAAATTTTATTTTCCTTAATGGATTTGAAAATATTTTCCACTATTTGCAGAGCTTTCGGACCGTTTTCGGCGCTGGTTCTGATGTAACTATAATATGCACCGACGCCATCCATTGCTTCGCAATTCATTGAAGCGGATTCGGCAACGGCGGTGTCAATTAAATCCCAGAAAAATCGGGAATTGCTATCATCGCCGATGATTTTTGCCAGCAAAGTCGCGGCGTAGGAGCGGGTGTCCTGATATGAGACGGTTGGGCTGATGAGGCAGATGTGCTGACAGTTGAGATTTTTTTTCGATTGCGAATCTTTTTTCGCGGTGCCGGCGAAATATTCGGTAACTCTGTCGGCTGGGGCGGAGGGCCATATTCCACAACCAGTTTCAATCAGATTGCAGGCTTTTTCAAAATCGAAATTGCCGGCGATTACGGCGGTGAGATTATTCGGGACGTATCTGCGATTGAAATAATCTCGCATTTGCGAGCTGGTAAGGGCTTTGATGGTTTCGATTGAGCCCAGGACGCTTTTGGCGCAAGGGTGAGAGCCGAAATGCAAGGCTCGGCAGTTTTCGAGCACATCAAATTGGGGCAAATCTTTGTACATCGCGATCTCTTCGAGGATGACATTTTTTTCCATATCGAAATCTTCATCGCGCAAAGCGGGGCGCATCATCTGGCACCATAACTCTATCGCTTTGTATATTTGCTCGGGCAGAGTCGCGGAATAGAAGGCGGTGTTTTCTTCGGTTGTATGGGCGTTGTATTGCGCACCAAGTTCGTCGAAACGCAAATTCACATCGAATGCGGAAATTGTTTCGGTGCCTTTAAACAGCATGTGTTCGAGATAGTGGCTTACGCCATTGATTTCATTTGATTCATCTCTTGCGCCGGTGCGCACGAAGAAACCGAAGGCGGCGGATTGGGCGTCATTGTTTAATTCGGCGACGATGTTCAGGCCGTTAGCAAGTTTTTTATGTTTAAATATCATCAAACCAATTTCAAATTTCAAATTTTATTTCTGTTGGGCCGAGGGTAACGGCACAGAATTTTTCAAAAGGATTTTTCTTTAAATAATTAACTACAGTGTCAACGGTAGTATTTTCAATTTTCTTTTTTATTTCATCAAGCGTTTTTACTTTTCCGAGCATGTAATAATCAGAGGCGGCGGCACCGACGCGGGCAATTGTAGATTCGCTCTGCATTACGAGCAGGCTTTGGAGACCGATTTTTGCACGGTTTAATTCTTCCTGCGCGATACCTTCTGAAAGCTTTTTAAATTCTGAAATTATAACATCGTACGTCTGCTGGGCTTTGTCGGGGGTAGTGCCTGCATAACAGCCTATTCCAGCAATTTCCTTCAAAGTATGATAGCTGGCTCCTACTGAGTAGCAGAGGCCGCGTTTTTCCCTGACCTCGGTAAACAGGCGTGAACTCATGCCGCCTGAAAGAACGGCGACCGCAAGACGAGCATTGTAATACTCCTCATGATCAGGAGTAACGGAATCTGTCATTATGCCGATATGAACCTGTGCGCCTTCGTAGGGATAATGATGATATGCTAAGGGTTTTCTTGAAGGTGAAATTTGCCGCGATATTTTTTTATTTTCAGAGGCGAAAAGTTTTTCGGCCTGGAGGCATAGTTTGTCGAAATCAATTTTGCCTGCGACAGCGAGAATGCAATTACTGATATCGAAATTGTCATTGATAATCTGTTTGCATTTATCATCTGTAAGATTTTGCAAATCCTGCTGTTTGCCAACGGTGTTTCTGCCGAGCGGGTCGGGGTAGAAATGTTCACGCAGCAGAAGCATAATTTTATGGCGCGGGTTGTCGTCGAGGCTCATCAAACCCTGCAGCGCGAGCTGACGTGAATATTCGAATTGCTGATTATCCAGAGCGGGTCGAAGAATCACATCTGCGTACAGGTCAATTGCACGAGAAAGATTTTCGGATTGCAGGGCGGCTGCGAGAGTGAGATGGCTTGAATCGACGCTGCTGCCGCGGTGCATGCCCATGCCGTCGAGGAGATCGTTTAGTTCTCTGCTTGATTTTCCGCCTGCACCTCTGAAAATCCAATCTTCAATAACAGCCGGTGCTCCGCAGGTACCTTCGGGCATAACGGAAGCGCCTGAAGGTATTAGAAATTCGAAGGCAGCGGACTGAACGGCAGGCACCTCAATGCCGATGACGGTCATTCCGTTGCGAAGCTTGTAAGTATTTATGATTTCGGGCATAAATTTTTAGATTAAAAATTTAAAATTTAATATTTAATATTATGGTATTTCCGTTGTATTAGCAACCCTGAAAACGGTAAGGGAAATACCTGATTTTTCCTGCTTCGCTAAGGTTACTCAGAACAAGGGCCCACCCTGCATTACTTTCTCTGATTTTTTATGCGACGGCGGCTTCTTCTTCATCTGAAGGGGCAGAATCAAAAGTTACGCTGATTCGCTTGCTGATTCCTTTTTGCTGCATTGTAATGCCGTAAAGCAGGTCAGCGATGCTCATCGTTCTCTTTGCGTGGGTAATAACCACGAACTGTGAATATTTTTTGAATTCCTGCACAATCAGATTGAACCGTTCGTTATTGGCTTCGTCCAAAGCGGCGTCAACTTCGTCGAGGAAGCAGAAGGGCGAAGGCTTTGACTGGAAAACAGCGAATAAAAGCGCGATTGCAGTCATTGTTTTTTCGCCGCCGCTGAGCAGACTAATGCTTCGGGGTTCTTTGCCCGGAGGACGCGCGATAATTTCAATTCCGCTTTCGAGAATATCTTCGGGTGTTTCGAGCATAATATCAGCTTTTCCGCCGCCAAAGAGTTTGCGGAAAACATCCTGGAAGTTTGTGCGTATCTGCTCGAAGGTCGCGGCGAATTTATCGATCGAATCCTTGTTGAGCTTGGCAATCAATTGAGTAAGCTGGGTTTTGCTGTTGTTTAAATCTTCGATTTGCGTTGTCAGAAATTCGTTGCGTTTTTCGAGTTCGTCCATCTGTTCGATTGCATCGACGTTGACATTGCCGAGACGCTCGATTTTAGTTCGCAAATCGGCGATTTCATCACGGACAGCATCCCAGTTTGTTTCGCCTGTCGCATTATAGGTTTCGTATTCTTTGGCGAGGTCCATGCCGAGTTCTTCTGTGACGCGGGTGGTTAGCTCGCTGGAGCGAACCTGAAGCTGGGCGAGAGCCATTTTCAAATTATTTATCTGCTGTTCAAGCTCTGCCTGCTGCAATCTATCCTGTTTCAAAATCTCTTCTGTATCAGAACGATTCTGGAGCATTTCCTCAACTTCCTGATGCAACTGCATACTTTGATTGTGAGTAACTTCCTTTTGGGTGAGAAGTTCGGAAATGTTCGATTCGCTGGATTCAATTTCTTTAAGGCCATTGTCAATCTGGCGGATAGCCTCCTGTATGCTGCTTCGAGTCGATTCCAGATTACTTATATTCTGCTCAATTTGCGAATTGAGGCCCGCGATACGCTGCTCGATAGCTTTTTTCTGTTCCTGTGTCTGGCCGAGGAAAACTTTTAATTCTGTCATTTCATCAGCATACTGCTCAGCGGATTTTTTCTTTTCCGCAAGCTGGGCTTCGAGAACGGCTATTCGCTCATTACGCTGAGCGTTAACGGTTTCGAGTTCCTGTAGCTGCTGCTTTGACTGGTACTCTTTTTGGACAGTATCGTTAATCTGCTTTTCGAGAGATTGAATTTCGCTTGTCAGAATCGGCTGTTCGCCCATGAGGCGTTTGACGTTCTGCTCGATGACGTTCAAATCTGAAACGATATTTGTTTTTTCAGTGTTCGCTTCGTAAACGCTGGTTCTGAATTCTTTGCAAAGAGTTTCAAGGTGCTGATTTTCACGCAGGCCCTGGGCGAGTTTGGTTTCAAGTTCTGAAATGACTTTCGATACGATTTCCAATTCGCTGTTTAGCTGGGTTAGACGGCTTTTACGTGAAATCAAGCCAACGGTTTTGCCGATTGGGCCGGAGCAGAACGTGCTGTCGGAGTTTAAAATTTCACCCGTTGTTGTTACGAAACTATATCCTTTAGAGCAATAGGAACTAAGTTCAAATGCTTTTTGGGTATTTTCAACGATGATGGTTTTGCCGAGAAGCTGCCATGCGAGGTGAGCGTATTGGAAATCGAAGTTTACAAATTCTACGGCTCTGCCTAAAACGCCATCGACTTGCGGAAAATCCAGAGTTTCGACAAACGGCTCAATATTTTCTGTGCATACGAAGCGTACTCTGCCGCCTGCCTGCTGCGTGAGCATGTGGTCGTTGCTGACCATTTGCATATCATCTGTAACAACGGCATCGGCTTTGCCTTCGAGGGCGGCTTCGATCGCGATCGCATATTCAGGATTTGCGCGGATGATGTCGGCGATGATACCTTTGATGAAAGGTTTGCTCTGAGCTTGTGCCAGAATTTTCTTTACGGAATTGCCGAGACCTTCACGGCGGTTTTCCATATCTGAAATGACTTTCACTTCGCTTTGGATCGCGCTTCTGTGTTCACGTGCTTTTGCAAGCTGCTCATTTGTAATGGCGGCTTGCTGGTCAATTTCGGCAATCTGGTTACGCTTTGATTCAAGCTGCTGCTGAAGTTCGGCGATGACTCTGTTTATATCGTCTAGGCGAGCCTGATTTTGCGCTTTATCGCCCAACATGCTTTCAAGCTGTTGCTTGGTTTGGCCGATTCGATCGCTTAAACGGTCTTTCTGGCCTGAAAGATTATTGCGGTAAACATTTATGCTTTGAATTTCATTGTGCAGTTGTGCTGTGCGGCGGACGATGTCGATGATTCCGGTTTTTTCGTCCTGAAGGTCTGTTTCAGTTTGAGCACAATCAAGATTTATCGAGCGGATAGTTTCCTGCATTGTTTCAAGCTCAAAAGATTTCTGCTCGAAATTTTTGATTATTGTTTCAAGCTCGGAAGAATCATGAGCGACCTGGGTCTGAAAATCTGTTATCTGCTGCTCGATTTTTGCGATGCTTTGTTCCTGACTATTTTTCCGTAACTGCGCTTCTTCAATAGTCTTTTTCAGGAAATCGATTTTCTGATGTAGCTGGTCT
>JBDKUM010000349.1:0-3304 GCA_039679715.1 Phycisphaerales bacterium | reverse complement strand
ATGCCTAAAGTAAAAATTTGCGGAATCACAAATGTTGAAGATGCTTTGTTGGCGGTTCAGCTTGGCGCAGATTTGCTCGGTTTTAATTTTTATCCGAAAAGTCCGCGATACGTCGAGCCGAAAAATGCGGAGAAAATTATCAGAAGACTCCCGGCGTATGTTGATATTGTAGGATTATTTATCAACGAGAGTCAGGATTTTATCCGAAAAACATCCGGAGATTTAATGCTCAACTGGGTTCAGCTTCACGGCGATGAAACCCCCGGCTTTTGCGCATCGCTTGATAATATGCCTGCTAAAGTTATAAAAGCAATTCGCATCAAAGACGGCAAAGATATCGAATACGCAAAAAATTTCGCGACTGATGCCCTGCTGCTCGACGCTTACCATCCTTCGCTCTATGGCGGTACAGGCGAACGGTTTAACTGGAAAATGCTTCCGCAGCTTACAGGTCATAAATTCGGCAGAACTTTTCTTGCCGGCGGAATAACCGCTGAAAACGTCGCAGAGGCAATTGGACAGGGCTTTTACGGAATCGACATTTGCAGCGGAATCGAATGCTCACCCGGTAAAAAAGATCATAAAAAAATGAATGATCTGTTTAGTAAATTCAAAGCAGTGTTTACCGGCGTAGGCACTCAATAAAATTAGTGGAGGAAGAATCAGATGAAATATAATGGACGTTTTGGACAATTCGGCGGATTCTATGTGCCTGAAGTTTTAATTCCGGCACTCGAGGAAATGGAACAGGCTTTCTATAAATTTTACAAAGATGAGAAATTCGTTTCCGAATTAAATATTTTATACAACGATTATGCAGGCAGACCGACGCCTTTGTATTACGCGACTCGATTCAGCGAGCTTGTCGGCTTTAAAGTCTACATCAAACGGGAAGACCTGCTTCACGGCGGCGCGCATAAAGTTAATAATTGCCTTGGCCAGGGACTCCTCGCCAAGTACATGGGTAAAACAAAATTAATTGCCGAGACCGGCGCAGGCCAGCATGGTCTTGCGACTTCAATGATTGGCGCACTTTTCGGAATGCAGACAAAAATCTTCATGGGCGCAATCGATGTTGACCGTCAGAGCGTAAACGTGCACAAAATGCGGCTTTGCGGAGCTGAAGTTATTTCCGTAAAAGGCGGAACTGAAACATTGAAAGATGCGATCAACGAAGCCCTGCGTTATTGGACGGCAAACGTAGCCGATACATTTTATCTTTTCGGAACAGCATGCGGCCCGCATCCATATCCGGTTATCGTAAAGCATTTTCAATCGTGCATCGGTACTGAAACGCGCAGGCAATGTCTTGAAAAAATCGGAAAGCTGCCGGATATTGTAACAGCATGTGTGGGCGGCGGAAGCAATTCGATTGGAATGTTCAGCGGATTTATCGACGATAAAAATGTCAAGCTCGTGGGCGTTGAACCTGCCGGCAAAGGACTTGAAACAGGAAAACACGCCGCACCGCTTAATGCGGGCAAAGTCGGCATTCTGCATGGTACGAAAATGTACCTGATGCAGAACAAAGAAGGTCAAATACTTGATACCGAATCAGTATCAGCGGGTTTGGATTACCCCGGCGTAGGCCCGGAACACTGCTATCTCAAAGATGTTGGCAGAGCACAATACGCCGCAGTGAAAGATGACGAAGTATTAAATATTTTCGATATTTTCACAAAGTGTGAAGGAATTTTGCCGGCACTCGAAAGCTCGCATTCGCTGGCATGGGTTTACAATCAAAAAGGCAAACTTCCCGCCGATACAACCGTCGTTGTAAATCTTTCCGGCCGAGGGGACAAAGATGTTGACATCGTGGAAAGGAACAAAAAGTGAGAACCTACAAACAAGTTTTTACAGAAATAAAAAAACCTGCCTTGATACCATTCTTTGTCATCGGAGACCCTGACTTCGATACAAGTCTTGAAATTGTAAAAGCCGCTATCGACGGAGGAGCAGATGTGCTGGAACTTGGCATTGCTTTTTCCGACCCCATCGCAGACGGCCCGACAATCCAAAAAGCCGACATCCGCGCATTGAACGCAGGCATGACCGTTGAACGAGCGAAAGAATTTATTGCGAAAGTAAAAGCTTATAAAGATATTCCGATCGGTTTGCTGATGTACTATAATTTGATATTCCAATACGGAACTGAAAAGTTTTTTGCCGATTTCGCGAAATCTGGCACAAACAGCGTGTTGATTGCTGATTTGAGTATTGACGATGTTGACGAAATTTATACTCCCGCACGCAAAGCAGGTCTGGATACGGTCTTCATGGTAACGCCAAACACAGAAGATGAGCGTGCGAAAAAAATTGCTGAAAAATGTACAGGCTTTATTTATACCGTTTCACTTCTTGGTGTAACCGGCGGCCGCGATACACTATCAGATATGATTAAACCCTTGATAAGCAGATTAAAATCAATAACTGACGTTCCTGTTTGTGTTGGTTTTGGTGTAAGCAAAGCCGAGCACGCGGTAGAACTTGCAAAAGCCGGCGCAGATGGCGTTATCATTGGTTCGAGGGTAGTAAAAATAATCGAAGATAATCTGAACGACAAAAAATCAATTGCCCAAAAAGTAAAGTCTTTTGTGGCTGAGGTTAAAAAAGCTATCAGCTAAATATAAAATATCAAATATAAAATTTTAAATTATGCGAGCAGGTGCTGTTCGATAAAGCTTGTATCGATTTTATTTTGCAGATAGCGGTTATGTGAGAGAATTTTCATACATGCCGGAATAGTTGTTTTAATCGGCCCGATGCGAAATTCATTTAACGCCCGTTTCATTGTTATAACCGCTTCTTCCCTTGTTGGTTTGTGTACAATCAGTTTAGCTATCATCGAATCGTAATTTGGCGAAATCATCGCACCCGGGAAAATATGCGTATCAACGCGCACACCCATTCCGCCCGGCAGTAAAAATCTATCGACTTTGCCTGGGCATGGCGCAAAATTCCTTTTCGGGTCCTCGGCGTTGATTCTGCATTCGATGGCGACTCCTTTATGCACAATATCTCTTTGCTTAAGAGTTAAACTCTGTCCGCTGGCAATTTTCAACTGCCATTTAATCAAATCGATTCCAGTTACCATTTCCGTTACAGGATGTTCGACCTGGATTCTTGTATTTACTTCAATAAAGTAAAATTTCTTATCACGATCGAGCAGAAATTCGACTGTTGCCGCATTTTCGTAATTCGCTTCTTTAATAACCCGCAGTGCCGATTTGCAAAGCTCTTCTCGGGTATGATTATCCAGAACCGGACAAGGCGATTCTTCGATTAATTTTTGATGACGTCTTTG
>JBDKUM010000348.1:0-27131 GCA_039679715.1 Phycisphaerales bacterium | reverse complement strand
TTCAAACTCGCTCGGGTATTATTCGCATTCATTATAATCGTTTTGGTAATTCAAATCTCAATCGCGCTTTTGCTGGGCAAAATATTCAGGATAAACTACCGTGTCCTTGCGGTCGCCGAACTTGCCGCCAAGGCAGGACCTTCAACTGTTTTAGCCTATGTCAATACTAAAAACTACAAAGAATTGGCTTTACCCGGAGTCGCAGCGGCTTTATTAGGCTATGCTATCGGAAATTATGCTGGATACGCTGGTGCGCATTTGTTGAAAATTATTGTGCAATGATGGCTTGAGTTTTTATTGAAATTTGATACAATGTGTGTTTTAATTACTTAAATGAAAAAAGATAAAAAAATAAGAATTATGCCCTGCCTTGACATGCGAAATGGACGAGTCGTTAAAGGCGTACATTTCGTCGACATAATAGATGCGGGCGACCCTGTCCAATGTGCCCTGGCATACTGCAAGGCCGGTGCCGATGAACTGGCAATGCTGGATATTACAGCGACAATAGAAAACAGATCGACAATGCTGGATGTTGTTAAAAATGTCGCTGATGCCGCCGATATTCCATTTACTGTAGGAGGTGGAATTGGAGATTTAAAAATTGCCGAGGCGGTACTTAATGCTGGCGCTGATAAAATTTCGACAAGCAGTGCGGCATTTAGAAAACCCCAGATGATTTCGGAAATGATTAAAGAATTTGGAGAGGATAAAATTACAGTAGCAATCGATGTGGACAAGAATAAAAATTTGCCCAGCGGATATGAAGTTTATATTGACGGCGGAAGAACACCGACAGGTGCAGATGCTGTCGAATGGGCGAAAAAAATTGAGTCGTTTGGTGTGAAAGTTATTCTGCCCACAAGCAAAGCGACTGATGGTGCAAAGACAGGCTACGATTTGCCTTTGATAAACTTGATAGCAAATTCTACTTCCGCCGAAGTTGTTGCTTCAGGCGGTGCGGGCGAAATGAAACATTTTTTAGATGCTGCTAATGCTGGCGCAACAATTTTGCTTGCAGCTTCTGTTTTTCATTTTAACAAAATTAATATTCATGAACTTAAAACATATCTTAAGATGCAGGGATTAAATATAAATCTTTAAAATAATTTCGGAGAGGTGTCTGAGTGGCCGAAAGAGCACGCTTGGAAAGCGTGTGTACGGGTAACACTGTACCGCGGGTTCGAATCCCGCCCTCTCCGTTATACAAATCAAATATCAAAATGCAAATTTTTGGAATGCCTTGGAGCCTTAATTTAAGCGGGATGAGAACACGCAAAATTGCGAAGCAATTTCTACGCGGGTTCGATAAAAGCGAAGCGTTGCCTCGCAGGGCTGACAAGCCCAAGAGATTCCCGCCCTCTCCGTTAAATTAAAAAAAGAGAAGCCATACTTTTTAGAACAGCTTCTCTTTATAAGTGTTTTACTCTATCATTATATCAGGGCAATTACCTAATTAACAAATTTCGATTGCATACATTTCTGCCAAAACTAAAATGAGTAGCATTCTTTTTTGGAGAAATATATGAAAACTAACAAAAGTACCTGCCGTAAATTATTGTTGGCGGCCATTTCAATTTCGCTATTCAATATCGGTGTTTTTGCAAAAGAAAAATCACCCGATGGCAACAGCACACTTGAAAACCTGATGACTTCCTATAATGGGGAAAGCAATGCACATGCACGTTATATATCTTTTGCACAAAAGGCTGATGAGGAAGGTTATAAAGAGGCCGCTTCATTATTCAGAGCAACTGCAAGAGCCGAACAAGTTCATATAAAAAATGATGCGAATGTAGCAAAAGAACTGGGTACAACTTTGAATGCAAACATTGAAACTCCTGAAGTAAAATCCACCAGAGAAAATCTTGAAGCCGCAATCAAAGGAGAAACATACGAATCAAAAGAGATGTACCCTGCTTTTGAAAAAAGGGCAAAAAAAGATGGAATCAAATCGGCTAAAACAGAATTTGGGTTAGCAAAAGAAGCCGAAGCTGTTCATGCAAAATTATACAAAGAGCAGCTCGATAATATTGAGAAAGGAAAAACAGAATTAAAGCAATTTTATGTTTGCCCGCGATGCGGAAATATCGTGGATAAAAAAGGAAAGGGATTTTGTCCGATTTGCGGCGAGCCCTTGGCAAACTTTATACCGGTAAGTTAAAAAATAAGAGAAGCTGCCCTGTTTAGAACAGCTTCTCTTTATAATTTATTTATTTCGCCAATACCAGTGGGCTGAAAATTAGATAAAAAATTAAAGTAATAATCACAACTACAATTCCCGCTTTTAACGCGCCTTTGGAACTGTGCAGCTCAATAGTTGTATTATGCTTAAACTCGATTGGCTGTGCAAGCGGCTTGAATATTCTCATCAAGGTCATTACGATTATGCATAAACCAAAGCAAATAGCCATTCGATTAAGGAACTGAATATTCAGTTCTGGTATTTTATATGAAATGTGGAAAATTCCAAGAATACTGTTGATATGATTTGCAAGCGGACCTGCAAATTTTAAAATACCATAAGAAATAATATTCGTAAGCAGACCGGCAACACCCGACCAGGCAGGTGCCTTACGGATGACAAAACCAAAAACAAACACAGCTAAAATGCCCGGCGAAATAAAGCCCTGCCCTTCCTGAATGATTGTAAAAATACTGTTGCTGATTTTCGGATTGCCAAGCTGCGGTGCCAGAGCGATCGCGATAAACGTAAATACGACAACACATACTCTGCCTATAAATACAACAGCTTTCTGCGAAGCATTTACAGATATGAACTTTTTATAAACATCCATTGAGAAAATCGTAGAGGCCGCATTCAACATCGCCGCAAGTGAACTTACCACAGCGCCTAAAAGTGCGGCAAAAACGAAACCGATTACACCGACCTTCTGCGGAAGAACATTCCCCAATAGCTGCGCAAGAGCTGTATCATATTTGAATGCGATGAATTTTTCAGTCGTAACGAGCTTATTCGCGCTTTTAGCCGCATTCTCAACAGATGCATTATATGCTTCAAGTTCGCCTGCGAAACTCGTAAATGCGCTTGTCCACGATTTATCATCGGATTTGAAAACCGTATATTCAGCCGGTTTTACAGCCTCAAATGCGGATTTTTCAATAGGAAGCACAAACGCGTTTTTGCCCTTAACCGCTTTCATAGCTCCCGCATTGTCGTAAACAGCCAGCATAAATATTCCCTGCGGCCAATTCGCAACCGCATTCGCGTCCGGCGAATTTACTACACTAACCAAAGATGTGTCCGGATTTGCTTTCAGATATTTCACGAAGACCGGCGCGTTATCTTTTGCCGCTTCGAACTGCATGTTCTTTGAATAAAGATTAAATGCGATCATGCCGGGAATGACAATTGTAAAAGGTATAATCAATTTCAATGCCGCCGCAAATACGATACCTTTTTGCCCCTGAGCCAGTGATTTCGAACCTAGCGTTCTTTGAGTTATATATTGATTCAAGCCCCAATAATAAAAATTCGGAATCCAAAGCCCAAGCAGAAGAGCCGTCCACGGAAGAACGCTGTCTGTTTTCGGCAAAAACATATTCATACGTGTTTTATTAAGGCTCATGAACCTTTCTATCGCGCCTGTCTCCGGCGTGAACGATTGTATCGCAACTGCGCCGGTATGAACATCGACAACTTTCGAAGCTTCAGTTGCTCCGCCGAGTTTAATAAATGCGAAAATCATTATAACCGCACCGCCGAGAATCAGCGCACTGCCCTGAATCAAATCAGCCCAAGCGCATGCTTTCAAGCCGCCGGCTGCTACGTACAGCATCGCTATAATTCCGATAACCAGCGAACCCGTGAGCAGACTCACATTATATCCCATCTGGCCCGCAAGTGTGCTGATTGTAAGTGCGCCCGAATATGTTACCGCGCCCAGCAAAAGCATATAAATGAAGATTGTCGCAACTGCCATGATAGTTCGAGCCGATGTGTTATATCTGTATTCAAGAAATTCAGGAATTGTATATATGCCCGCGCGTAGAAAATACGGCAAAAAACAAAATGCGACAACGACAAGCGTAACCGCTGCCATCCATTCATAACTTGCGATAGCAAGCCCCACATGACTTGCCGCATTACCGCTCATACCTACAAATTGTTCTGTTGAAATGTTCGCGGCGATTAAGGAAAATCCAATCAGCCACCAGCTAAGTCCCCTACCCGCTAAAAAATAATCCTCGCTTGTGCTTTCATGCCGGCTCTTAATCAAACCGACCGCAATAACACAAATCACAAACGCCAAAAAAACAAGAACATCAAGAATACCTAATTCCATTTGTTAACCTCCTTGTCAAATTAAAGGAATATACCGATTGCTTAAGGAAAAATGCTCTATACAATACTATACTCGGCATTTTGGTTTGTCCATTTTTTTCTCTATTTTAAGGAAAATAAATGAAAGAATATTCTCTCTCAAAAGCATTTCAGCTTATAGAACCGGGTCCGGTTGTCTTATTGACCACCTCAGATAAAGGCAAAAATAATGTTATGACTATGAGCTGGCACATGGATGTTGAATTTACGCCTCAAATTGCCTGTATTGTCAGCGAAGCTGATTACAGCTTTACAGCGTTGCGGAAGAATAAAGAATGTGTCCTTGCGATTCCTACCATCGAAATGATTAATACCGTCGTCGATATTGGCAATTGTTCAGGACAGGATGTCGATAAATTTACTAAATTCAAACTCTCAATATTGCCTGCTGAAAAAGTAAAACCCCCTTTGCTGCCTCAATGCCTTGCTAATATTGAATGCAGGGTAATAGATTCCTCGCTCATAAAAAAATATAATATGTTCATCCTTGAAGGAGTCAAAGCCTGGATAGATCCAAAACATAAAGAGAAAAAGACATTCCATTACAATGGCGATGGCACTTTTCGCGTAGACGGACAGACCTTGAACCTTAAAAGAAAAATGGTGAAATGGAAAGAATTGATCGCCAGTTTTTAATTACTGGAGTTGAATTATCTTCGCCACGGTGCCTTGCGAACCATAAGCGGTGGCAGTTGAATGGTTTTTGTGTTCGGACTTGATTCACCAACCGCACCCCTGCTGCTTGGGTACCAGAAAAATGCGGACACTGCTTTCGTTTTCGCCGAACTAAAAAGCCGGCTCAAAATGCCCCATCTGCTTGTTTTTTCTGTAATCATCATAACAGTCTTTCTATCGACCTTATCTTTACCCAGCTTAACAACAGATTTTTTGTAATTTTCTTTCAAAATAACTCTCGTTTTTATAGGTCTTTAGAGACTTTCACCCATAAAAATATAATGAAAATTATTTTTGTGCCAAAACAAGCCAATCCCACGGATAAGGCTTTTCCATCCATCGCGGAGGCGATACAAATTCCGTATCCCATGAATACTCGATTTTACGAATATCCAGTATACTCATTTTCCTGCTTTCGAACATAGTCTCTAACTCTTCTTTAAGATAGTGTTTTGTCGCAACATTGTCTATCGGGATAATGCCGTGCCTTAAATTTTTGTTATAATTTTGAGGATTACAGAAATTCGTGGTTAACGCTTTTGCTGGTTTAAGACCGCTGCGAAGATTTAATTGAGCAAGTCGGAAATTTGTAAGCATAACAGATTCTATTGAAGGCACTACCATCAGCAGGATGCCGTCTTTCTTCAATCGGCTGATCATGAATTCGAAAATTCTTAAACGCACAGCAAGTGATGGCATAATCAGCATATTTACGCTTAGGCCGAAATCCGTTTTGGGGATTTTCAAATTATCCTCCGCTAAATCGGCGATTATGTAATTAATGTTTTCGAGATGTTCAAACCTGCTTTTTGCTTTTTCAATGAATCTATAAGAAATGTCGATGGCGTTTACAGCGCCGAAATTCGTTGATAGTATTTCAAGAAAGTGCCCTATTCCGCAGCCGAAATCATTTACCTTTTTTGAAGGTGAGCCGTATTTTTTAATCAGCCCGCAAACATATCCTTTGCTGTCATTTTCCAAAACGCTGAAGATTTCGTCTTCATACTTTTCAGCCAATCCGTTCCAGTATTCTCGCTTCATAAACAATCCCTGTTTTGCTGTGCAGAACGCCTTGAAAAATGGGGACTGACTCAATTAGACGCGGTCTTTAGCGGCTAATTGTGCCTGTACCCATTTTTCAGTTCATATGTTCTCTAGAGAGCACCATGTTTAAAGAATATGGAAATTATACAGACCTCTGCCAAATTTTGACATGAAATAATTTATGTGTTTAGCCGCTGATTCTTGGGTTTGTTGTTTAGCAGCGGCCAGTAGGGCCGCTCGTCATCGTTTAGCCGATTTAAATGTAAAATCTCGAATCCGCTTTACGTCTGCTTTAAGGCAACAGCCCGTAGGCTATAATTTCAAAAATACATGCTCGCAGCAAGCCATGCCCTGAGCGCAGCCGAATGGGCTGCTTGCGGAGAGTATGTTTTTGAAATTATAAAATCCTGAAAGGATGGCCTTAAAGCAACGCTCTTCCATTTCTTCGTGGTAAAAATAATCTGTAAAATCAGCATAAACAGTGACAAATAGAATTCATAAGTTTTCACATTAATCCGTGAAAATCCGTAAAATCCGCGGTTAAAATTCAGAGGAGGTGAAAAAAATCAGTGTTATCAGTGTAATCAGCGATTAAAAAAATATTTCGAGTAACTCGCGTTGAGCGAAGTGTAGATTCGTGCTTAAAATAATTCTGTAGGGTGGGCTTTCTTGTCCATCGTAGCTTTAGCGAAGATGGAAGCCCATGCGGTTATGAGATGCAGAAATACGCTTCACAAAATACTAAATTTTTCTTTTTCTTCTGTAAAAGAAAAATCCGGTTGCTAGAAGCATTAGTGTAGCCGGTTCTGGAACTGGTGTAATATGAAGCCCATCGACTGCGAAGTATGTTTCATAAATTGAATCATATCCATCATAAACTCCGCACTCGAGAGTGTAGGTTCCTGAAAAAGGCAAAGGCTCGCTTTCGAAAGTTTGCCAACCGTTCGTCGAACCATAAACCCCCACTGCAAGCATATTGATATAGACAAGTTCTATGTTTGAAAGCCCGCTGCCGCTTGGAGCGATAAGTCTTATATAAGCATAATCATAAGATTCAAAAAAAACATCGCACGTACCGAAAAAATACGCGCCGCTAATGACATCGCCTGCATTAACACTGATGTTTTGACTTAACTTTCCAAAATAGACATCTCCCGGCCCATTGCTAAGTAATGCGAATTTGCTGCCCTCATGCGGCGTTAAACCTGTTTTAGCATTTACTTTCCATAGTGATTTATTGCCCGGAAAAGCTGATGAGCCCATATCTAACACAGATATTGCAGCGGCATAATTCACTGCGTTCCAATTAGCCGGAGTATCAAACTTACTTCCTGCAATCACGTTCTCAAAGCCGGGATTTAGGATAGACCCTGCAAATGCAAACGCATTGAAAGCAAAGATAATTGTCAAAAAACGCAAAAATTTCTTCTTCAACATGACAAGATCCGTTTCTGAGTTGACTCCCCCTATCCATCCCAATTTGAGTATGTATTATAACCGATAATTGGCAATAATACAAGAAAAATTCGGCTTGTTGCGTATACGCATAACTTTAAAACATGTTAACTGACGGATAAATAAAAAATCCTCGTTTTTACTCTAAAAATTAAGGTTCCTAAAAATTCGGTTTGAAAAAACCTCAAATTAAATTTTAAAAATTTTCTCCTATTTCAGTTAATATTTTTTCGGAGAATCCCACCTTTGTGTAGATTATCATTATACTAACTGTTCACTTTAACTTTTCATTATCGTTCCGTCTTACCCGTCCAACATGTCCGAAAAGTCCTACCACAATCGGTATATTTTTCTTGTAAACCGGACAAAAATATGTTATAATATATACATATTACTAGATAATTTAGCTCTTTAACAATCCCATTCACCCATTTACCATTCGTTTTTTCATGTAAAAAGTTGAATTTTTTGATTTACTTTCCCATTTTTCAGGTAAAAAACTGATTTTTTTAAGCAAAAATGAGGTTTTTCGAGTAACTTTTTTCTTTCCGCCCTGTTTTTTTAAGCCTATTTGACAAGAAATAACATCAAAATGACATTCGCGCGACACAATTTAACATCTGCGCGACATTTTTGAACATATATGCGACTTCTTTTTTTTGTATTCTCCTCATTGGGCCTTTCTTTTTTATCTCTTTTAACTTTGAAACTGTTGTCATTGATTTTTCATGGATATTGTTTAAAATGATTGGTTTTAAAGGATTTTGTAAATGAGTGAAAATAAGAAGAATTATAGTCAGACATTGAATCTGCCTCAAACTGCATTTGCCATGAAGGCCAATCTAACCCAGCGCGAACCGCAGCAGCGTAAAGCATGGGATAAAAAAGAAATATACAAATTAATTCAGCAATCACGCGCAAACAGTCCCCGCTTTATTCTTCATGATGGCCCGCCTTATGCCAATGGCGACATCCACATGGGACACGTTATCAATAAAGTACTTAAGGATATCGTCCTCAAATATAAAACCATGCAGGGCTTTCAAACGCCTTATATCCCCGGCTGGGACTGCCATGGTCTGCCAATCGAAGCTAAGGTTTTTGCCGAACTTGGTGAAAAAGCCAAAACCTTGAGCAAACCTGAAATTCGTAAACTCTGCAAACAGTACGCTAGCAAATATGTAAAGCTGCAATCTCGTCAATTCATGGATTTAGGCATTTTCGGCGATTTTGAAAATCCTTATCTAACGTTAAAACCCCAATATGAAGCGGGCATGTGCGAAGTTTTCGCCCAGCTTGTCGAAAAGGGCCTTGTTTATAAACAGCTAAAACCAATTCACTGGTGCACTGATTGCAAGACCGCTCTTGCCGATGCGGAACTTGAATATGAGGATATTGCCTCGCCAAGCATCTACGTAAATTATCCTGTTACAAAAGATACAGCGGAAAAATTAATAAATCTGAAACTCGTAAAAAGCACTGATACGAACATCTGCTTTATGATCTGGACAACAACTCCGTGGACACTTGCTTCCAATCTGGCAGTCGCTGTCCATCCAGACCTTGAATACAAATCAATAACATACACTCACAACGGCAAACAATTTACTTCAATTGTTTCCCAGGCACGTCTGGAAGCTGTTGTTGCGGCAGGCAAGTTAACAGATTGCCAGATTAGTGAAACTTCCGTTAAAGGCAAAGAACTTGTCGGATTGTATTATAACCACCCATTCGTTGAAAAAAATCCAACAAAGTTTGATGCATACAGGGTTATTACAGCTAATTTTGTTACTACAGAAGATGGTACCGGACTTGTGCATATCGCGCCGGGCCACGGTCTTGAAGACTACATGGCGGGCATGCAAAATGGTTTGGCAATTTACTCACCAGTTCGCGATGACGGTTCTTACGATGAAACCGTTCCGGCGCAGCTTCAAGGCAAAAATGTCTTAAAAGTTGACAAAGAAGTAAATGAAATTTTGAAAAGCAAAGGCATGCTGTTCGCTGAAGGTCAAATTACACACAGCTATCCCCATTGCTGGAGAAGCAGAACACCCGTAATCTTCCGAGCAACTGAACAGTGGTTCATAGGCGTAGATACGGAAATGCCAAGCGGTATCACCCTGCGTAAACTGGCACTCGAAAGATTGCCGAAAGTAAAATGGATACCCGCATGGGGTGAAAAACGAATTACAGGTATGCTCGAATCCCGGCCGGATTGGTGCATCAGCAGGCAGCGAAGCTGGGGCATGCCGATACCGGTATTTTATAACTCCAAAGGCAAAACGCTGTTAACGAAAGAAACCGCCCTTGCTGTCGGCAAACATTTCAGAGCGAAAGGCTCGGATAGCTGGTTTACAGATTCACCAAAAGATATCCTCGGCGAAGATTTTAAATTGCCCGAAGGTTTCAGCTTCGGCGATTTGCAGAAAGAAGAAAATATATTCGACGTTTGGTTCGAATCAGGATGCAGCTGGCATAGCGTTGTGCAGCAGGCAGGCTGGTCTATTCCAGTTGATTTATACCTTGAAGGTTCAGACCAGCAACGCGGCTGGTTCCAGCTTTCATTGCTGCCCGCACTCGGTGCCGAAGGTATCGAGCCGTTTAAAACCGTTCTTACGCATGGTTTTACAGTCGATTCTGAAGGTAAAAAACAATCAAAATCGCTTGGCAATTATGTCAACGCGCAGGACGAGATTAAAAAATACGGTTCCGATATTCTGCGTCTCTGGGTTTCAAGCGTCAATTATCAGGAAGATATGCGTTGCAGTGATACGCTTATCGGCAGATTGCAGGATGCTTATCGCAAAATAAGAAATACTATTCGCTACCTGCTGGGCAACACATTCGATTTCGACCCTGGCAAAAATTCGGTGCCTTATGAAAAAATGTTCGATATCGACCGCTGGGCGGTTCAGCAATTGGAAAAACTTAAAGCCGAAGTTACAGAAGCGTATGAAACTTATCAGTTCCATCGCGTTTATTCTTTGATTTATAATTTCTGTGTTGTCGAGATGAGCAGTATTTATATGGATGTGCTCAAAGACAGACTTTATTGCGATCCGAAAGATTCGCCTTCACGCAGAAGTTCGCAGACTGCTATGTATCGAATACTCGATTCATTGACAAAACTTCTTGCGCCAATTCTTTCTCATACCGCAGAGGAAATTTATGGAGCGATGCCCTTTAAATCTCAAGTTGCTGAAAGTATTCATCTTCTAAGAATGCCTGAAATGGACAAGTCTATTGATTGGCAAAAAGAAGAGCCGAAATGGGAAAAACTGATGAAACTTCGTGATGAGGTTCTTAAGGAGCTTGAAAGCCTGCGCAAGAATGAAATTATCGCAAGCAATCAGGAATCTTCCGTTACTATTTCGACCGATGATTCCGAGCTGATTGGCTATATTGAACAATTGGGCCTTAAAAATTTCGCTGCTATGTGCATTATAAGCGAAATAAAGCTAAATAAGCAGAAAGCGGAAAAACTTGTTACCGCTGAAAAGAGTGCGCACCAAAAATGCGCAAGATGCTGGAATTACTGGCCAAGCGTCGGCAAAAACGTCGAACAGCCGGAACTCTGCGACCGCTGCGCCGAAGTAGTCAAAGGATAAAAACAAGGAAGATTTGAAACCAATCCATAGTTTCAAATCTTCCTAAAAGTTTGTAATCTAAGCATGAGCTACATGAGCTTCGTGTTCGTGTGCGCCCCATCTTCGCGTAATCGCTTTTATCGCGAACAGATCATACAGAGCAGCAAACCCCACCAGGACATACACTATTCTGCTCAAGGTACTCATTTCGCCAAATATCGCTGCAACAAGGTTGAAATTAAACAATCCAACCAGTCCCCAGTTCAATCCGCCAATAATCAGCAAAATCCAAACAACTACATCTATTGTCTTTGTAAATCTCATGGTTGAACTCCTTTCAAAACATTATTAATTATTCTGGTTTCATATATTCATACTTTTTTAAACCCCTTCAAATATTTAAAAACTGAAAAAAATTGATGGTTTGCGTTTATTTGAGGTTATGTAACATATGCAAAACGAATGACTTATGAAATGATGTAGTGGAAAGCTTTATACAGAAAAAGTGTAATTCCCTATATCATTAGGGTTAATCTTATTCGAATTTTCTATATCGGCGATGCGGATTTTTCGCACGGTGTGATTTTATAACTTTAACGCAAATAAAATACGAAATTACTGCGACAATCGAGCCAATTATCGTACAGCCAATCCAAAGTTCAAGGCCGATTGTTTTGGACAATAACCAAAATTCTTTCCAATAATCTGCTGAATAAAATGCTTTTATAAAGTTTTCAAATGAAAAAAGATTCCGAAGAGATGATAAAACTTCCTGACTGCTTAATCTGCCGGCTGGAGCGAAAAAACTCAATATGAATCTGCCGAGAAGGTAGCTGGGATAATAAATAATGAAAAATGTAAAAACATTCGATACCCAAACGCTTACAAAAGCGGAGAATTTATTAGCCCGCAGCAGAAAGCTCAAAGCGACCGCAAGTATAATATGCAATCCCATCAGCGGCGACCATGCCATAAACAAACCAATAGCAAGCCCTAGCGCAATTTTATGAGGCGAATCATCGATATGCAGAATCTTATATTCAAAATAACGGAACAATCTATTGCTTTTGATTTTTGGCATGGGGTATTACTTGACTTGTTCGCTTATTAACTCAAAGACTCTTTCAACAGACACGTTTTTCACATTATACGATGGATCAGAATCTTCAACCCCAATGCCCCTTTTATCCCAATCAATCGCTGCGACAGTCGATGGCCTGCCATAAGGATATAATCGTTTCGGATTTACATTCCCGAAAATCAAAACAATCGGCACGCCCAATGCGGTAGCGATATGTCCAGGACCTGTGTCGTTACTTACCACTAACTTTGCTTTGGCAAAAAACGCAACCAGTTCGGGGATAGTAGTTTTGCCTGCAAGATTCAAGACTCTGGCACTAGCACCCTTCTTGAAGTTTTCAATTATTTGGCTTTCAGCACTTACACCAACCGCTACAATATCACTTTTATATTTTTCATGAATTTTGTCCGCAAGAGCAGCAAAATTCTCGCTTGGCCATCTTTTCTCGGCAATACTCGCACCGGGCACAAACACAGCATAATTATTTTTGTTTATGCAGTTTTGTTCAAGAATCATCTCCACGCTTGCGCAGGATTGCGCATCCGGTTCCAGGCCAAAGTTTATTTTTTTGATTTGGGTACCAATTGAACGAATAATATCCAAATGAAAATCTACTAGATGAAGTGAAGACGCGGATTGTTTAATTTTTTGCGTGTAAAAAATACCTGTTAGTTCCTGCGTCCCGGCAATCCCGATTCTTGTTTTACAGCCGCTAAACCATGCAAAAATCGCGCTTCTAAATCTGCCCTGCAAATCAAAAACAACATCATATTTTTCTGTTCGCAATTTTTTTATAAGATTTACAAATTCCTTGAAAGCTTCCCAATTACACCACCATTTTCCAAGTTTTTTACGGTCAAATATAACAATTTTATGAACGCATTTATGGTTTTCAAGAAGAGACGCAAATTCGGGCCGGACAAACCAATGTATTTCGGAATCTGGGAAATTATCCGCAATTGCGCAAACGGCGGGCATTGCTAAGACAATATCTCCGAGAGCACTCGGTTTTATGATCAATATTTTTTTTATGTGCTTATCCATTATTTGAATTTATCCGAGCTTTTAAGAATTGATAACAGCTTATAAGCAACCATTGTCCTTTCAATTTTGCGAAATAGACTTTTCGAATCGACTCCATAAATGCGCATTGTTTGATAATAAATTAAAAAGCCTCTGTATAAATCAGTCAAATTAACATTTTTAAATCGTGTCAATGTTTTTGTGAAAATTGCCAGAGTTCTGATTTGTTTTTCGCGGCTGCATAGTATATTTAGCTTTATGCCATCAAGGTCTATAAGTTTAGCTTTGTAAGTGTTTTCGTCTTTATAGATTATGAAATTATTTCCTTTCGGATCTCTGTGCCAAAACCCTGCTTTAAAAAGTTTCGCGAGTAATTGAGCCATTTGTGAAATAATTGCTTTCCTGGCGGAGTAACTGCTTAGGATTTCCGGATTTTTGCCAAAAGCGATTGCAGAAAGATCCTGACTGTCGGGGATGAATTCAGTAACGTATATGCTTTCATTTTGATTATTCCAGAAAGCAGCTACAGGTTCGGCTACTTCAATATCCTTTTGTTTTAAAAGCAAAGCCAGTTTGAAATTTCTTAAAGATTTCGGCGTTCTAAAAACATTAAGAATTTTTTTGAAGCCGTTTGAAGGTACTGTTTTTTTTACTACAAAAGGAATATTGCCATTTGACCATTTGACAGTTTTTAAACTTGTGATATTACCCTTTTCAGATTTATAGATACGCTCAGGGTTAGTTATTAATTCGGCCGGATCAAAGGTAATGTCTGACCATTTCCTGACAACAACGCCTTTCCAGCCGTTAGAGGATTTCAAATTAACAATATTTTTAAATAACAATGGTTCCATTTTATGCATATTCTAATCAAATACGGCAATTTAGCAATCCTTTTGGCTTTTATTTTACGAGCAAAATGATACAATTTAGGTATGAATACTAAAGGCACATATATTTACGAATGGCCTCGGCCAATGGTTACAGTTGATGCTATTGTTTTCAACACAGCCGGAGCCAAACCAAGACTGTTAATGATAAGACGAGGCAATGAACCATACAAAGGCAAATGGGCATTTCCCGGCGGGTTTGTTGACATGGATGAAGAACTTCAAGCCGCTGTCGTACGAGAATTGCAGGAAGAAACAGGTCTGACTGGTGTGAAATTAAAGCAGTTTCATACTTTTGGCAAATGCGGAAGAGACCCAAGAGGCAGAAATATCACAATCGCATTTATGGGCATTACAAAAACAGAGCAAATCAAAGGCGGAGACGACGCGGCCGAAGCAAAGTGGTACGAAATCGATGCTCTTCCGGAAAATTTAGCCTTTGACCATAAAGATGTAGCCGATTTGGCAATTAAGCATTTCAAAGAAAATGATTAATTCGAATAAACTCATATTAAAAAAATTTAATATTCGTGTTGATTCGTGTTTTTAATTGTCTAATGAATAATCCTCTGGGCACGTGATGGGAGCGAAGTCAGAATTTCGTGGCAAATTGTATCAGCCATTTCCGCTAATCTATAAACGCTGCACATACTCTGGGGGTCATTATCAATTACCGTAACATATTGGCCGACTTTAACATCTTTCAAATCAGTAATATCAATAACAGTTTTATCCATGCTCACCCTGCCGAGAACCTGCACGAAATTATCGCCTACCTTCATAAAAGCATTGTTCGAGTACAGACGCCAATAATTATCCGCATAACCAATCGGAACAATCGCGCCTATCGTATCACGCCATGCGGTATAGGTTCTTCCGTAACCGATAGGCTGGCCCGCACGGTAATGATTTATCTGAACAATCGGTATTTCGAATTTCATCGTAGGCTCAAGTTTAATCTTGAGCAAATCAGGATGCTCAGCCCAACCGTAAAGCGCGATGCCGCAGCGTACCATATCAAAATGAGCCTTCGGCATATTCAGAAGCGCAGCACTGTTTGAGGCATGAATAATAACATCTTTACATGCAAGCAGTGACTGACTTGAAAGAAATTTACTGAAATTCTCATATTGCTGTTCGGCAAAAATAAGATTCTTTTCGGCAGCAGTAGAAAAATGAGTATAAACACCTGAAAGTTTGAGATTTGAAAGTGAACGGATTTTTTTAATCAGTTCGGCTGCGCGCTGGGACTCAATTCCACATCGTCCCATTCCTGTTTCAACTTTTACATGCACATTCAAAACATCAGTTGTGTCTTTTAAGCAGCTTACAATATAATCCAGAGAATCGAAACTAACGACTGCGCAATGAATTCCCTTTTCGGCACATAATTTAATCAATTCAGGCGGATTTGAAATGTGCACCGGTTCGAGCACAAGAATTTTGGCGTCGCCCGCTATATCGGCAATGTACGCGGCTTCATAAATATTTGCGACGGCGAAGAAATCTACCTGCCCCTGCTTTAGAATATTGACTATATGCCTGATGCCATGACCATAGCCGTTAGCCTTAACAACAGCACAGATTTTCGTTTCCGGCCGGCATAAACTTTTAACAGCTTTGAGGTTATTTAAAAAGGCTTGAGAGTATATATGAACCCTCTGGTCCTGACGCGTATACTGATTGCAAATCTGTAAGTCCATTTACTTATCACTAATCCCGAAAAAATGGGAATAATATTATTTATCGTTTTTAATTTGCTTATAAAGAGCGAAAAGCTCCTTAAAAGCCCGCAAAATAACTTTAATATTCGCACCTGTCTGTTTGCCGGCCGTTCTCGGATAATGATGAACGCCAAGCTGATATATCTTATAACCTTTATTGCTGGCTCGTGCAAATATTTCTGTATTTATCAAAGCACCAGTGCTTTTCAATGTTATTTCATCAAAAATTTTGCGTTTGTAAAGTTTAAAAGCGCAATCCATATCTTTTATTTTCATGCCGAACAGAAAATTAGCCATTGTCGTCCAGCAAAATGCGTTAATTTTCCGGACAAAATTATCCTGTCTGTTTATTCTGAAACCAGTCACAATATCGTAATCATTGGTATATTCGAACAAAAGCGGCAATTCTTTAATATCGAATTGGCCATCACCATCGGTATAAAAAACATATTCTTTTGTTGCCGTTTTAAATCCGCTTTGAAGCGCAGCTCCATACCCTTTATTGGGGCAATGATGCACAGCTTTGATGTGATTATCTTTAGCGGCAAGTTCATCAGCGATTTTTCCCGTATTATCTTTACTGCCGTCATCGACAATAATTATCTCATAATCTACATTAAGGGATTCAACAACCTCGATTGTTGTTTTCACAACTCGTTCAATATTTTCCTGTTCGTTATAACATGGAAAAAAAATAGAAATCGATTTTACCTTGCCGTTATCCATCTTTTACTTTCAAAATTACCAGCGAGAACTACCGGCAATATTCTCTAATTCCCGTCCAAATTCCGGATAGATTTGGTTTTTATATTTCTGGGCAAACGCAGAATCGACATTCGAAAGGAAATTGCCGACAATCATTGCAGCCATAAGTCTATCACGATAACCATCTTCTTTTTGATAGGTTTTTTTATTATCCAAATAATCATTGAAATACTTTGTGAATAAATTTATCAATTCGTTTTTCATTTCCGGAACATAACCCAAACGGATTAATTCAATAGCTGCTGTGTTGGAAGGTTTTATCGACAACGCCTTTGAAAGCATGCCAAATGCCTGTTTTGGATCACCATCTTGAAGCCTTGCTATATTATATCCTGTTGTAAGAAGTTTAGAAAATTCATCCGGAAATTTGGTTTCTCCTGAAAAAATTCCTACATAAAGTTTTCTTCCCTGCTCTGTCTGGACATTTACAAAAATTTCCTGTTCATCATCCATATACGCTAATCGCCAATTCGTATTAGTATTCAATCCTTTGCTTAAAACCGAATCGAACTGCGCCGAAGGCATGAATACAACCCAGACATTTTCTTTAGTGAGCTGCTCATCAAGCCATTGACCCACTTTTTGATAATCAGAAGAATTCAGCTCTCTGCCGGCCCTGTCAGCCGCTCTTACAGGGTCGCCGCCGCTCATAATATACATCCATCTCGTATAAGCATCCGTGTTATATGCAGCTTGTGCTCTGCCATCCATATATAATTGCAATGGCGTTTTGCCTGTATTTGGATCCGGGAATTGGCCATAGGCAACAAACCCGCCTTCCGTCCAGTAATTAAATACCGTACCTTTCATATTATTATCACGAACAAATTGACATGCCTTGAAAGGTTTGGCGTAGGAAGCACTCATTCTCATAAACACGCTGCTCAAATAGCTGCTGTCCGGCCAGGGATTGAGATAAATCAGCTTATACCAATAGCCCCACCATATAGTAAGAAAAATAATTATAGCCAGAACAGAAGCTGCCAATGCTCTTTGTAATTCGATTGGAAACGTGCTCATTACCGCTCTTCCAGAGCGTCTCAAATTCAATGTTGCTACAAACATTCGTATGCTGCTGTCGATAAACATCGCAAGAATCGGGCAGGCCGCAATAGCCGCTACTGGAATAAACCTTCGCGAACCAATTGCCATGTAAATTGTTAATACGGCGATAGTCAACAGCGGCAAATCAATTTTCGGCCATTCATATTGACTGCTGTCCTGCGTTTGTTCGACCGGGGTTTTCGCTTTTTTAACAATAACTTTCGGCTTTAATAAAAGTGAAAATACCCATACAGCAAGCAGTACCCATCCTATAATATACATAATTAAAAACGGAATTTCATCGCCAACAGGATTGTCCCATTCAAAAGCAGGATGCCATTCGTTTACAGTCTTCCACATTTTTGCATGTTCGCTTACGGTAACTTCAAATGTATGCGTGATATTCGTAAGGTGGAACGGATTAAACACGATCATAGCAATTAGAGCTACGAACGCGGCCGCAACTGTATGCCACCAAGCTTTAGCACTAATAGTTTGCAGCCTTTGCTTAAAAGCTCCAAGAAGCAATGCGACTACAGCAAATCCTATCGCAGCTATAATAAAAGATTGCCTGCTGTCTGAAACATAAGCTTTGAATAATGTGTCATAGATAATCGCATCTACTGATGATAAGAATATTCTGCCCGCGATAGCTATTAAAACAATAACCGATACAATAATTTGATACAAATTAATGATTGCGGGTTTGACATTTTTAAGAAGTATCAAAACTATGTTGCCTGCGATGAAAAATAAAACAAACCAGAACAAAGCATCTTTTGTGATAAAGGCCGGAAGCAATTTGGGATCAATATTCCCTCTTATATTCGGATGGCTCAGAAATTTGAAAGCCATTGCATAAAAGAACAGCCAGCCTAAACTATAATAAATCACCATTGAAATTTTCTTTGGCAATATCGCAAGAAGATGCAAACCGATAAACGGTACAAGCATGATAAAAATATAGATATATCCGCCGTGGAGATTACACCAGAAAACAGTTAAAGGCACAATCAGCCAGATATAAAGATAATTCTTATAAACTGTCAGAACAAAAATGAACAGCAGTGCCGCTGTGAGCATATTCGAAAAACCTGCAGGCCGAATATCGAAAAAACTTCTGCCGATAAACAAAGCAAAACACGCAAAAGTTGCGGATAACGCCATATTCGCGCCAAGTACCCTGCCAGTGTAATAGACTAAAATAATCGTTGCGATATAAAGAGCGTATTTCCAGTAAACTAGCGTGTTATATGTAAAATGCTGATCGACAATGGGCTTGTCGAAAGTTTCCGCATCCGCAACGGGTGACATGTGCGTCAGCCAGTAGAAGAAAACATGTGTAAGCCAGTTTTGGTCGACCCAGCCTGTCGGATGCCACTTTTGGACAGTTTTGAGTCCCACTACTTCAGTTATTTTTTGCGCCCAATTCGGCCATTTTTTAATATCTTCTGCTGTGGGCCCGGGTTTATGCGAATTTACGCTGAAAGGTTCTACAGTATTTACGCCATGATCTATAAAATGTCTTCCACAAGCCATAGCGACCCAGGTATCGCCTGCACCGACCATATGCGTTGATGAATGAAGAGCGAACAAAATCATCGCCCACCAGAAAATCAGCATAATCCATCCGCTCATCGGCTGTCTTTGTTTAATTAAATCACTCATCTGACATCTTTCTTTATAGAAGAACATTTTAGCTAATTATAAATTCGGTTCATTGTAAAGGATCTGGGGCAACTGCAAATTATTATCTGCAATTTTTTCGACTATTGAAAAGCTGCATGGCATGGCTATGGGATCGGCCACAACTCTGTTCCTGGCAGGTTGATAAATGAAAACGCCTATCATAAATACTGCGGCCGCTGCCGAACTCAATATCCAGCTGATAAATCTAAGTCTATTGTGAATATTAACATGGCTCGATATACCTCCAGGAATTTGCGAGATAAGTTTATTCTCGAGCTCCATGGGCACATCAATATTCGAAAGCGAGCGAAGCTTTGACTCTATTAAAGATATTTCTTTTTTCCACATGACTATTCAGCCAGCAATTCTTTCAGTTTTTTCATCGTTTGATTTATCTGCCACTTAATCGTGCCTTCGGGCTTATCCAGAATTCCTGCAATCTCACGAAAAGTCAAGCCCTGAATGTAATGCAGTAGAATCACAGTATAGCCAGGTTCATCTAACTTATGCATAGCTTTGTACAAACATAGCGATTCTTCTTCGGCCAAAACTTTGCTAAAAGGATTTAAATCTTCTGAACCCTTTACGCAACTTTCTTCATACTTCTGCAATAAAGAAATTTGCCGGTTTGATTTTCGCGTAAAATCTATAAATTTATTATACGCGATTCTATATATCCAGGTTTTTATAGAGCTTTGTTCTTTAAAGTTTTCGGCGTTAGTCCAGGCGGATAAAAAAATTTCCTGAGTCAAATCTTCAGCAACAGCCGAATTACCGGCCAGATACAGCACAAACCGATAAATATCTTTATAATTTTGACCAATAATCCTTTTACATTCATCAGTCGTCATATGTGTCTTTTACTGACCGCTGTTTTCCTTAAAAAACTTATAAAAATCTCAAAACCGCCTAATAGACGACTGTCAGCACATAAAGGTTGGAAAAATTTTTAAATTTTTAGCCTTTAAGCCATTTTTCGAGCCTGTCAATTCCTTTCGTAATTTGCTCCATTGAAGTGGCAAAGCTTAAGCGGATATTATTATCACAGCCGAAAGCTCCGCCCGGAACAAGCGCTACGCTTGCCTGTTCAAGCAACGCTGAAGCAAAATCCATACTGTTATTGATTTTCACGCCGCCAATTGTCCTGCCGAAATGTTCCGATACATCCGGGAAGCAATAGAATGCACCTGTTGGCTGCGGACATTTAACGCCTTTGATCGCATTCAATCTTTGAGACATATATTTAGCACGTTTTTCAAATTCGATGCGCATTTTTTCAACTTCATTATTCGGGTCGCTGAAAGCGACCAACGCACCTGCCTGAACAAAGCTTACAGGGTTTTGTGTCATATGGCCCTGCAATCTGTCCATCGCCTTAATTACTTCAATCGGAGCTGCGACATAGCCGAGTCTCCAGCCCGTCATGGCAAATGCCTTGCTGAAACCATTTATTGTTATAGTACGTTTATAAGTATCTTCGCTTAATGAAGCGAAACAGACAAATTTCGTATCGCCATAAACAAGGCGTTCGTAAATTTCGTCACTAAGCACCATTATATCTGTGCCTTCGAGAACTTTCGCCAATGCTTTGAGTTCATCAGGTGTATATGTGAAACCGCCTGGATTATTCGGACTATTTAAAAGCAGCATCGCGGTTTTTGGTGTAATTGCATTTTTTAACTGCTCGGGAGTTATCTTGTAACTATTCGCAAGCTTGGTTGGCACTTCCTTCATTACAGCGCCGGCAAGTTTAATTGTTTCCGGATACGTTACCCAATAAGGTGAAGGCACAATGACTTCATCGCCCGGGTCTAGAACAGCCTGCATACTTTCATATACTGAATGCTTTGCGCCAAGATTTACTATTATTTGTTCAGGTTTATATGAGACATTATTTTCCTTCTGGAGCTTTTCTGCGATAGCTTTTCTCAATTCCGGAATGCCCGGTGTGGGTGTGTACTTAGTTTTGCCTGCCTTAAGAGCAGTAATTGCCGCATCTTTGATATATTGAGGAGTGTCGAAATCAGGTTCACCTACTCCAAAACCTATGACATCAACACCTTTTGCTTTCAATTCTTTAGCTTTTGTGTCGACTGCCATTGTCGCTGAAGGCGGTACTGCCTGAGCTCTTTTACTTACTTTCATCCCGTTAGACCTTTCTTAATGTAATCAAAAACAATTTTTCGTTTGTTCCTGTTAATTCCAAAATACGTTCCCTCCCATTATACCTTTTTAAGGTCTAACGGGATTCATATAATATCTATTTAGATTAACCGTATTCAGGCGCAGCATTAAACCATATAATAGCCATTTGGTCAACATTATAAAGACTTGTAAAATCATTCAATTTGAGTAGAATATCATAGTCTTAAAGGATTAAAAAATGCAAGATTATTTGCATAATATAATTTCTCTGTTAATTTCTGTTATCCTTGGAGGATTCATTGGCGCAGAAAGAGAATATCGCGGCAAAGCTGCAGGTCTGCGTACAAACATACTGATTTGCCTTGGTTCATGTCTTTTTACAATCATTTCAACCAGTTTGGCCGGTGCCGAACCCGGCAGAATAGCCGCCCAGGTCGTTACAGGAATCGGTTTTTTAGGCGCTGGTGCTATTATCCATAGCGGCATTGGCATCCAAGGCCTGACTACGGCTGCTGGAATTTGGATTGTCGCAAGTATAGGCATGGCATGTGGAGCAAAAATGTATCTGCTGGCTGGCTTTTCAGCATTTTTATCATTACTTGTGCTTTTGTTTTTGCCGTTCCTTGAGAGACAAATCAGCAAAAATCATCCTATCGAGAGAAATTTAAATAATATGAATTAAGATAGATTATATTATCCTATTTACCTATTTTTACTCACAACATAATTAATCTTTAATTCTTGAACTTTTTTAATTATTTTCTTTAAATTAACGGTAACTATAATTATTATAGAACGTAATTATATAGACAATGCAAGGAAGCAAGTCAGCGAATGGAAAAAAATAAAACGTCTGACAGGGATTCAAACAACAAAAATGACTATCTAAAATGGTCAAGTCTTGGAATTGAATTCGGCGGAGTCATAGCAGTATTCTGTTACATTGGGTATAAAATCGACGCTGCTTTAAACTCAAGTCCTTTCTTTCTTCTAGGTGGTTTTTTTATAGGTTTTATAGGAATGCTTTATCTTACTTACAAACAGATAAGCGGTAAAAAATAATGGATTTATTTTTGAATAATTTTGTTTTGAGCCAATTCAGTCCGCTCAAGCCCATAGTGCCGGTAACGCTATTTGAATTCAAAATAGCCAATCATGTTGTCCCGGTAAGCAATCACATGTTAATGGTAGCCGCAGCATTTGTAATACTTATTATTCTTTTGCCTATAGCCGTCTACCCCAAAAGGCTGGCACCCAAAGGACTGCAAAATCTGGTGGAAGCAATTTGTGTATTTTTGCGAGAAGAAGTTGCACGCCCCGCTTTGCATGAACATACGGATCGATTTATAGGTTTCATCTGGACGATGTTCTTTTTTATCCTGACTTTAAACCTGCTTGGGTTGATACCGACAGAAGCAATAATACATGTCGCGACCGGAAAAGAAAATCACTTTGGAGGCCCTGCCACTGCCAATATCTGGATCACAGGCGGCCTGGCTTTTGTTACATTTATATTCTCGCACATAGCAGGTATTAGACAGCAGGGATTAGTGCATTATATTAAAAATTTCATTCCTCCTGTTCCCAAATTTTTAATTCCTTTAATGGTTATACTCGAACTCGTTACAGCTTTTGTCAGGCCTTTCGCGCTGGCAATAAGGCTTTTCGCGAATATGGTCGGAGGCCATACGATCATAGCGACATTGATTGGTTTAATTCTTATTTTTAAAAATTATCTCATTGCTTCAGTTTCTATTGGAGCGATAGTCGGGATGTCTTTTCTTGAGCTTTTAGTCGCTTTTTTGCAGGCGTATATTTTTACGATTCTTTCGACATTGTACATAAGTTTTTCTATAACACCTGAACATTAATTTTTTTGGAGATTAAATATTATGGATGGAATTACAACTACGGCATTAGCAGTCGCAGCCGATGGCAATAGTTTTGCGATTTTTGGTGCGGTTATAGGCTGCGGACTTGCAATTATCGGCGCAGGTATCGGAATTGGTCATATCGGTGCAAAAGCCGTTGAATCAATGGCGCGTCAGCCTGAAGCACAAGGGAAAATCTCAACAGCAATGATTATTGCAGCGGCCCTTATTGAAGGTGTTACTTTCTTTGCTTTGATTGTATGTTTCTTAACTCTCTTCTGGCTAAAATAAACAGGATAAGAAATGAATAAAAGAGTCATAACGGCAATCACAATTGCTTTATTGTTCGTCTGCGCCGCTTTGGCCGCCGAAGAAGCTGCGCCTGCGCAGGAAGGCATTTTCAGCGGCTCATACGCTGATGCTCTTTGGACAGTTATAGCATTTGGCGCATTAGTCCTGGCCCTTGGTTTTTTCGCGTGGAAACCTCTTCTTAGAAGTCTCAAGTCAAGGGAAGAGAAAATACAGCACGAAATTTCCGATGCCGAAAACTCAAGACTTAAAGCAGAACAGCTTCTAGATGACCACAAGAAAAAGAGTCTTGAAATCATCGAGCAGGCAAACAGCTATGCTACGCAGTCCAAGAAAGAGATTATCGAACAGGCTCGCAAAGAAGCTTCCGCAATTACAGAACGAGCTAACTCTGAAATCGCAAACGCGCAAAGCGTCGCTTCGCAGCAGCTTTGGCACATGGCTGGAAACATGCTTATTCACATCAGCCATGAAGTGCTTGGGCGGACAATTACGCCGGAAGATAACAAAAGACTTATTCATGAAGCTATTGGTAAATTGCAGGAAGAAAGTCTTAATAAATGATTGCCTCAAATTTATTGTATAATATTGGCGAACTATATGGCCAAGTTATGTTTCAACTCGCTACAGAGCGTGGCGAGGTGGAGTCTGTCAAATTTGATTTTGAAGAAATAGACAAATTTATGTTCGCGGAAGGTGATTATCATGCGATTATTTCTTCACCTTATCTTTCAGTCGAGCAGAAAAGCAAATTAACAGAAAAACTATTCGGAGGCAGGGTTTGTGAATTAACTTTGAATTTCCTTCTTACCGCAGGCTCTCACAATCGACTGGCCGCTCTGCCGAATATTATCAAAAAATTCAACAGACTCTATAGGCAATCTAAAGGCCATAAAGATATTTGGATGACAATTTCACATGCAGTAGAGCATGATGAAAAGGAAGCTATTAAAGCATCTCTGGCAGCGGCGTTAAAAAGTGAAAATATCACATTGGAAATTAACGTCGAGCCGGAAATCCTGGGCGGTACTATAATAAGGTATGAGGGAAAGATGATTGATAATTCAATCAGAACAAGATTAAGCCGCGCAGTTGAAACTATTATTTCTCAAGGCAGGAATTCAGGAACAAGTATATGAAATTTGATATTAGCGAATTAGGCAGTATTCTCAAACAGGAAATAAGCCAATACAAAAACAAGCTTGACGTTACAGCTGTCGGCCGGGTGGTCGAAATCGGTGATGGAATAGCGAAAATCTACGGCCTGCAGAACGCAATGTCGGGCGAAATGCTTATGTTTGAAAATAATGTCAAAGGCGAAGTTTTCAATCTTGAAGAAGATTCAATCGGCGCTGTTATTTATGGCGATTATATAAAAATCAGAGAAGGCTCCGATGTGCATTCTACTGGTCAGCTTCTCTCGATTCCCGTCGGCAAAGAACTCCTTGGCCGAGTGGTAAACCCGCTTTGCGAAGCTATCGACAGCGGCCCTGCTATCCAGACTTCTTCAACAAGACACGTTGAATTTGATGCACCATCTATTTCGCAGCGTCAGCCTGTAAAAAAACCACTCCAGACGGGCATCAAAAGCATTGATTCAATGATCCCTATTGGTCGTGGTCAGCGTGAATTGATCATTGGCGATAGAAAAACAGGAAAGACTGCGATAGCGATCGATGCGATTATAAACCAAAAAAAAGAAAATGTAGTTTGTATTTATGTAGCGATTGGGCAAAAAGAATCAACCGTCGCAGAAGTAATTGAAACATTACGCAAGCACGGAGCTATGGATTATACAACTGTAATCACATCCCCTGCTTCCGATATCGCTTCACTGCAATATATCGCACCATATTCGGGTTGCGCATTAGCTGAATATTTCATGTATGAGCATCATAGAGATGTTCTTATTGTTTACGATGATTTGAGCAAGCACGCTGTAGCTTATCGTCAACTTAGTTTGCTTTTGCGAAGACCTCCAGGCAGAGAAGCTTATCCAGGCGATATCTTCTATTTGCACAGCAGGCTGCTTGAACGAAGCGCAAAACTTTCAGATAAGCTTGGCGCCGGTTCCATTACCGCCCTGCCGATTGTAGAAACTCTTGAAGAGCAGGTTTCTGCATATATTCCTACTAACGTTATTTCCATTACCGATGGACAGATTTATCTGAAAAGGGATTTGTTCCTTTCGGGTATCAGGCCCGCTGTTGACGTTGGTACAAGCGTCAGCCGTGTAGGCGGCAACGCGCAAGTCTCGGCCATGAAGAAAGTAGCCGGAAAACTAAGGCTTTATCTTGCCTCGTACAACGAATTGCTTAATTTTGCAAGGCTCGGTACCGAACTAGATTCAGCCGCACAGTCACAGCTTGACAGAGGTGCCCGTATGGTTGAAATTCTAAAGCAGCCGCAGTTTTCGCCCGTTAACGTCGGCGAGCAGGTAGTTACAATTTTTCTTGGTTTAAGCGGTTTGGTAGATGATGTCGAAGTCAAGAATGTCGCGAAATTTACGCAGTCATTCATCCAAAGATTAAATGGTGAACATCCCGAATTCATAGAAGAGATAAACAAAACCGGCAATCTCTCGGATGAGCTTGTAGAAAAAATAACAAATGAAATCAAAAAGTTCAAAGAAGCCAATAAACTAATCAGTTAAAACAATGGCAGGAATAAGACATATATTACAGCGCCGAAAGGCAGCAGACAGTATCAGGCGAATTACTCGCACGATGGAGATGGTCTCAACTGCAAAATACAAGACGTATCATCATCGCCGTGATATCGCAGCTGAATACGAGAACGCGCTTTCACAGATTGGATATTTGATGGTTACCTCCCAGGAACCTATCAACCATCCTGTACTTAAAGCCAATCATGCAAATCGTTCGGCTCTTTTGGCAGTAGGCTCAACTCGCGGACTTTGTGGGGCTTATAATAATCATATTTCACATTTAGTCGATGTGCATATAAAAAACGCCGCGCAGTTCAATCGCGAACTTGATATATACGCAACTGACAGCAGATTATTAAATGCTTTAGCCTATAAAGGTGTGACGCCGAAAAAAGTTTATCCGAATATCGATAAATGCCTTGAAGGTCTTGGCATAGATGAAATCGCCGATAACTGCATCGACCAGTATATTGCGGGAACTATCGATAATTTTGACATAGTCTATATGCAGTATTTTTCTGCTTCAAGCCAGAACGTTCAGACAATGACAATTCTGCCTTTGACGGAATTGATTGACAACCTCACGACCCGTTCGACCGCGATTTGGCCTTACGATATTACGTTCGAAGATTTTTATATATCAGCCCCTCCCAAACATTCTGAAGCATTCGAGGCCGTCAAGGGCCTGGCCAGGATTATCGTTCGCGCTTCTATTGAATTTTGTTTTATGGATGCAGCCTTGAGTGAGCATCTGGCACGTATGGTTGCCATGAGAAGCGCAACCGAAAACGCCGAAACCATGATTAAACAATT
>JBDKUM010000347.1:0-3827 GCA_039679715.1 Phycisphaerales bacterium | reverse complement strand
TATTCGCTACAATCCAATTACCTTCGATCCCCGACTGATATTATGGTATAATATCCTTGAATAATTTGACATTGTAGGGTGGGCTTCAGCCCACGTTACGAGATGCGAGATACGTCGAAGTGAAACGCAGACCCTCGCAGAGGGCTGCGCGCTACCCTATACTGTTATATGTACATTTTCATTTTGTATGTAGCATTTTCAATATATTACATCCTCACCTTTGCTCACCTTTTTTCCCTGAATCCTTTGCTTTAAGCAAAGTCCTGTTAAGCATCAGCAATAAAAAAATTCTAAGGAAGTGGCTATTTTTCAACTCCGCGCAAGTTTTTAAAAAAATATTTACCAAAATCAATCGCTTGTTCCTGTTTCCATTCGATTCCCGACTGATACTATGGTATAATACTATTCAGACTGGTATGTTTAGCCGTTGTCGGTACGACAATGAGTCTAAATTATAAACATTGTTCCTCCACTTTAAAATTCTGACAACCACCTGATTTTTTGCGTATTTATTTGATTTTTTTGAAATCTTTTCCCGTTTTTTGAGTCAAAAATCGAATTTTTTGGTTTAAAACGTGTAACTTTTGGCGTGTTTTTTTAAAAACGCCGGGCTTTTTAATGATAATTGACACTCCTGCGACACAATTTGACATCACCGCGACATAAATTGGCGCTTTTGCGACCATTTTGAACTCTTTTGTGCACGCAAATTAATTGATACTTTAAGGCTCAATTAATTAAACTGGGATTCCGTATTTTGCTCTGTATTCTGTCGGGCTGCAATTTTTTGCCAGGCGAAAATATCTTGAGATATGTTCAATGCCGTTATGGCCCATGCTCAACGCTATTTCGGAAATTGGCAAATTCGTTTCAATAAGCATCTTTGCAATCTGGTCGGCATGACGCTGCTGGATTTCATGAATGATTGAATGGCCGAGGACTTTATCAAACCTCTGCTGAAGCGCTCTGCGGCTTAGCTTTGAATTTCTGACAACATCATCAACCTGCAAAAGCCTATACGAATTCTGATGAATGTACCGGACAGCCTGGAAAACGGCCGGGTCGTCAAGATAAAGCGTATTCGTGGATTGGCGGGTTACGATGTGCGTCGGCTCAATGACAACCTGCTGGCCTTTCATCTCTTCGCCGTTCATGAGGCGATTTAATAATTTCGCTATTTCATAGCCTGCGCGTTCATATTTGAGCGCAACGCTGGAAAGCGGCGGGTTTGAAAGATTGCAAATCAAATGGTCGTTATCAACGCCGATGACAGCGACTTCGTCGGGAATTTTCAATTTCGCGACTTTGCACGCTTCGACAATCTGCTGGCTGTAATCGTCGGCATACGTCATTATGCCGAGAGGTTTTGGAAGAGAGATGAGCCAATTGGCGATTCTTGTTAATTCAGTTTCCCACGATCTGCGCAGATTTATTTTTGATTCATAAAAATATGTTTTATGTCCGGCTGCTTTAATAGTTTCTTTAAAACTTTTGGCTCTATCTCGAAAGACATCTTTTTTTCTCAAGCCGTAATAAGCGAAATTTCTGATTCCTCTTTCAAGCAGATGTTTGGCAGCCATTTTGCCTGTAGCAACTCCGTTATCCGCGAAGGTCGGCAGAAACGGATATTTTGTTGTATCTACGCTGGCCATGACCATCGGAGTATTCTTATTAATAAAACTTTCGATTTCCAGAGCATAATGGTCATGCGCGATAATGCCGTTGATATTGAGACTTTTGAGCCAGGCGAGCAGGTTTTTTTTATTTCCCAAACGGGTGTATGAAGGCGGCTCGCGATAGCAGGCCCAATTGTTTGTCGAGTTTGTATATTTGATAATTCCGCTAAGCAGGCCTCTGCCTGCAGAACGCGAAGCTTCGATTAAAACAGCTACTTTTGGGATATTGTCCATTTGTAAAAATCTCTGTAACTCTATATGTTTTAAATAAAAGGAGGCGAAACTTCCAATAAAAAACGCATTTTTATGAATAAAAAAAGGTTGAATTTTTGTCCTAAATCAAAGCAAAACTTAGTCTTATAATATAATGATTGAAATTAATTAAATAAATGCTAAAATATTGTTAAAACTGGGTTTGTAAAAAAAACATCGCAAAAAAATGAAATTTTCAAGTGCGCAAAGAGGTTAATAGCTTGCGCAATAAGGCGTTTGTTTATGGGGTCCTTTTCTCTATCATAAGATAAGTAAAATATCAGGCAAATAAGACAAAAGTCTGTCTGACTAACAAAGTGGCATAAGAGTATAGATTTCTGCTTTCGCGGGAATGAGAATGTCGAAAAAGGAATGAGAAGGGTTGTTGAAATGAGAAAAAGAGGTTTTACGCTTGTGGAGCTGTTGGTTGTGATATCGATCATAGCGTTATTGCTCGCGGTATTATTGCCATCACTTAATAAGGCAAAGTTACAGGCATCAGCAATAGTATGTTCTTTTCATGTAAGAACTTTAAGTACAGCATGGTGCTTGTACGCAAACGAAAACCGCGAGAAAATTGTTGGAGCTCATACATGGCTTGGCGGGCCAGCTACTGTTTCAGCGAAATACTATGCAGGCGCCGGCTATTTTTCATCAAGTCGTCCATACCTGGAAGCTGTGAGTTCAAATCAGAAACCAAATTACCTGACATGCTGGGTTGAATGGCCGCAAAAAGAAAATGGTTACGCAATCGCAAAAGATCCTACGATGGAAGAAGAAATTAGAGGTATTAAAGCAGGTTTATTATATCCGTACACTGGTAAGAAATATGAAGTTTATCATTGTCCAAGCGATAAACGCATACAAGAAACCGGAAATAATAAGGGAGGTTACCGAAGCTATTCTATCGCGGGCAGTATGGATGGTTTTTATCAACGGACCGGGGCGGTAAAGGTAGTAAAGAAAACAACCCAAATCAAGATACCATCAAATAAATATGTATTTGTTGAAGAAAGATGGCTTGGGAGTCCGGGATATAATTTTGACGGGTGGCAACTTCTGCCGACAGGTGATGATTGGACTGATCCAGTTTCTGTCGCACACGGCAATAAAAGCGTTCTTGGTTTTGCAGACGGTCACAGCAAAATAATTAAATGGCAGGATAAACGTACCATTCAACTAAGCAATTCGAAAAACGGGAATATACTAAAGAATCAGCCGGACAATCCAGATTTGAAGTTTATGCAGCAGGGTTGGGCTGTTGTTGATTAATCAGAAAAATTGTTAAGGAGGAATAGTTATGCATTTTAGATTTTATTTTTATTTAATATTGATAGGAATGTCAGCCTTACCTGTTTTTGCGGGTATGAATGATGATCCGAATCTTGTAGGGTGGTGGACATTTGATAATGCGACAGCTCAAGACTGGTCTGTGAATAGTCATGACGGGCAATTGCATAATGGCGCGAGAGTGGTATATGATTCTGTACGAGGAATGGTTTTGCACAATCCATCAAGTGGTTTTCCAACTTCAGGTGCACAACTTGGCGATGGTTCACCTCCGGGAGGTCGCAGCGGTCACGTTTATTGCGGCGGCGAAAGGGCACCGGCAGACGCAAATCTCACTTGGGCGGATATCACAAAATCATTTTCGGTCTTGTGTTGGGTAAAAACGCAAACATATTGGTTTCCGCAATGGTCCGGATTTCCTAATCGCTTTGAAAAACAATGGCAGAATATTTTTACTAAAGGAACTTTTAACGGCGGCCAAATGATGATTACAACAGTTGGTACTTCAGCTCGTGTCTCATTCAAATGCACCGGCCTTGGTTCAGGTTATGATCGTATTTACGGTGCAGATACAACAATTGATGATGGTCTTTGGCATCATATAGCTGC
>JBDKUM010000346.1:0-8673 GCA_039679715.1 Phycisphaerales bacterium | reverse complement strand
GCTGCCTGGATTGGGTCAAGCCTGAAATTACCTCCGATATACTTATGGAAATATTTTGGCTCACTGCCGTGATTTCGCATTATAGTTATCATGTGATATAATTTTTCATCATTGGTTACGACCATTCCGCCATCGCCAATCCCACCCAGATTTTTGCTTGGGAAAAAGCTGAAACATCCGCATGTACCAATGCTGCCGGCTTTTCTGCCTTTATATGCACTGCTTATTGATTGAGCCGCGTCTTCGATTACATAAAGATTATATTTCTTTGCAATCGCCATGATCGGGTCCATATCAGCCATTTGTCCATAAAGATGAACCGGCATAATCGCTTTGGTTTTTTTAGTAATAGCTTTTTCAATTAGTGCCGGATTTATATTGTAGGTTTTCGGGTCGATATCCACAAAAACAGGTTTTGCTCCCGCTCTTGCTATGCATCCTGTTGTCGCGAAAAATGTGAAAGGTGTTGATATAACTTCATCACCATTTCCAATGCCAAGACTCATCAAACTTACAAGCAAAGCATCGGTTCCGCTGGAAACACCAATACCATATTTGCAGTCGCTTGCTTGTGCAATTTGCTTTTCGAGTTCGGCGACTTTTGGCCCGCCGATGCAAATTTGACTGTCGAGCACTTCACCTATTGCTTTTAAAACATCATTTTTTATTTTTGCGTATTGACCTTTTAAATCAAGTAATGGAACTGCCATCTTATTCTCCGTAATTATCCTTTATTCCTGAATACTTTATAACTGATTTTGCCGACCGCTAAATTCGCAGGCAGCGGTTTATCTTCATCGAGGTCAAGGCATTTCAAAACGCCTTTTTCAACTTCTTTATATTTATACCCGCTCTCGCCGCAAACCATAATGCCGTCTTCATCAGGCTTTGATAATTTTATTCCATGCCTGCTTATCCAGCCTATCTGCTTTGCAGGAACTCCCGCCATCATTGCATAATCAGGAACATTTTTCGTTACTACCGCACCTGCTGCGATGAAGGAATATTTACCTAGTTCTATCCCGCAAACTATTGTGGCGTTTGCGCCAATTGTTGCGCCTTTTTTTATTAACGTTTTTTCATATACGCTATGACGGTTAACCTGCGAGCGAGGATTTAAAACATTTGTTAAGACACAGCTAGGCCCAAGAAAGACATCATCCTCAATAACCGTACCGGTATAAACAGAAACATTATTCTGAACCTTAACATTATTGCCGATGATTACATCGTTTGCGATATGTGCGTTTTGCCCAAAAATGCAGTTTTCGCCGATAGTACATTTCATTATATGGCTGAAATGCCAGATTTTTGTGCCTTTGCCTATCCTGGCACCATCATCGACATAACTGCTTTCATGGAGAAAATAATCTTTTGGCATAACTTCTATAAATTAATCTTTTTAAGTATTGGGTGATATTCACCTTTAATGCCTATCGGCTCTGCACTTCTTATATCCGATGTAACCTGCACAGAAGGAATCACATCTTTTGTAGTGAATCCTTCGCCTGCGAGAATTTTTTTATAACTTTCCGTATGCAAATCGCCAAAGCCTTCAGAAAACTCAACTTCCTGTCCGTCGACTTTTATTGAACGATAGGTTAATGGCTTTCCAGGCATAGGCTGAATCGGCAAATCTTTACGCTCAAGAGATAAAAACCAGCGAACTCGCGCTTTTTCAAGTTCAAGATAGCCGGCCGCTCTTGTCTTTTCGAATAAATGAACTGTATTTTTTTTAACTCCGCCAAAAATCCACACAAGCATATCAAAAAAATGAATACCAATATTTGTTGCTATCCCGCCTGATTTCTCAATATCACCTTTCCAGGAAACCATGTACCAATGCCCGCGTGACGTGATATATGTCAAATCAATATCATGAATTTTATTTCCGGCAGCATCAATTTTCTTTTCCAATTCGATTATCGCCGGGTGAAGCCTTAATTGTAGAATCGTATTGATTTTTCCCTTGCTCTCTTTTTCAATTTCTTCAAGAGCTTCCACGTTCCATGGATTCAAAACAAGAGGTTTTTCGCAGATAGCGGTTGCGCCAATTCGCAACGCAAATCTAACATGCGCATCATGTAAATAATTGGGTGAACAAATCGACACATAATCGACGGATTGCTTGTGATCTTTGCGTCTCAATTTCTCAAGATGCCGGTCAAATCTTTCAAATTCGGTAAAGAAATCACAATCCTGGAAATAAGAATCCAGCACGCCTACCGAATCGTTCTTATCCAGGGCCGCCACAAGAACATTGTTAGTCTCTTTTATAGCTTTTAAGTGTCTGGGGGCAATATAACCGCCAACACCAATCAATGCGAATCGTTTCAAAACTTTATGCCTTTACTATTTTTTCTCTGCCTTTTTTAACTTTGCCGGTCGCATTGCGTGAATCCACGACCAGTTTTGAATTCTTAACAATCCAGTCATAATCATAAGAGCTGTGATCCGTTGAAATCACAACTGCATCATATTTTTTCAGCATCGCTTCGCTTAGCGGTTTGCTCTTCATTTTTAAATCGTATTCGCGCTGTTTGTGAGTATGTGCAATATACGGATCGTTATAATCAACACTTGCGCCTTTTTCCTTGAGCAATTCAATCAACTCCAAAGAAGGCGATTCACGAACATCATCAATATCTTTCTTATAAGCAAGACCAAGAACAAGAACTTTCGAACCATTCAAGCTCTTTTTCCTATCATTCATTGCTTCAAGTGTTCTCTGCACAACATAATGAGGCATAGCCGTATTTATCTCACCTGCCAATTCGATGAATTTTGTAGGCATGCCGAATTGTCTTGCTCGCCATGTCAAATAGAACGGGTCAATCGGAATACAATGGCCGCCTAATCCAGGTCCGGGATAAAATTTCTGGAAGCCGAATGGCTTTGTCGCTGCCGCATCGATTACTTCCCAAACATCGATTCCCATCCTATCGAAAAGCTGCTTTAATTCATTCACCATCGCGATATTTACGCAGCGGTAAGTGTTTTCAAGAATCTTTGCTGATTCTGCGACGTCGCATGACGAAACTGGTACAGTTTTATCTATCGCATATTTGTAAATATCCAGCGCGATTTGCAAACTCTTTTTGTCATATCCGCCGACAACTTTTGGAATAGTCGCGGTTCTGAAATTCTTATTACCCGGGTCTTCGCGCTCAGGCGAAAATGCCATGTAAAAATCCTTGCCTGCTTTTAAGCCGCTTTTTTCAAGAATAGGCTTCATAACTTCGCGTGTTGTGCCTGGGTAAGTTGTACTCTCAAGCGAAACAAGCTGTCCCTTGCGCAAATATTTAGAAATAGTCTCGCAAGTAACAACGATATATTTCATATCAGGCTCACGATTCTCAGTTAATGGCGTTGGAACGCAGATAATCAAGGCATCTGGTTTGCTCATCTGCTTCATATCAGTTGTAGTTACGAATCTTCCGCTCTTGCGCATATTTGCAATATCTTGAGATGGTATATGCTTAAGCGGGCTTTTGCCGGAATTGATTTTTTTGACATTAGCCTCGTTAATATCAAAACCAATCACCTTTGCGCCGCGAGAGACAAACTCCCTCGCCAAAGGCAGACCTACATAACCCATTCCAACGATACCTACAAAAGGTGCTTTTTTGCCGTCTTTTTTCGCCATATAAAAACCCTTTAATTAAAGATTCGCTTTATACCAGTTTATTGCCTTAGCTATACCCTGTTCAAACGAAACAAGCGGTTCATAGCCTATTAATTTTTTTGCTTTTTTAACATCCGCAAGTGAATGTTTTATATCGCCCGGCCTTGGAGGAACATAAGTCGGTTTGATATTTTCTTTGCCGAGCAATTTGCTGATTGTATTAACGACCGTATTTACCGTAACAGCATTATGAGTCGAAATATTCATGGCTTCGCCTTTTGCTTCCTGCACGTTTGCAGCCAGCCAGTTGGCGTTCATTACATTTTCTATATAAGTAAAGCCTCGCGATTGCTCGCCATCGTCAAAAATCATTGGCGATTTATCACGAAGTAATGCGGAAACAAACAACGGTATCGCTGCGGCATATTGGCTAGTCGGATCCTGCCTTGGGCCAAAAACATTATAATAGCGCAGACAAACAGATTGCAGGCCAAAACTTTGGTAGAAGGTTCTGAACAAAATCTCGCCAATCGCTTTTGTAGCTCCGTAAGGGCTAATTGGCGCAAGGGGCAAATTTTCATGCTGCGGCAAAACCGGGCTTTGGCCGTAAACACTTGAGCTGGAAGCGAACACGATTCTTCGAATATGTGCGTCGCGAGAAGCTAAAAGCACATTAAAAGTCCCATTTACATTTACATCTTGAGTGGTTGCCGGGTCTTTAAGTGAGCGAGGAACTGAACCTAAAGCGGCTAAATGATATACTACATCGGCGCCTTTAACCGCACGCTGAACGATGGATAAATCGCGGATATCGCCTTCTATAAGTTCAATATTTTTTGAAACTTCTGTGAGATTTTCGCGTTTGCCGTTTGAAAAATTATCAAGAACGCGAACTTGCTGGCCCTTTTCAAGAAGAAAACGAACCATATTGCTGCCGATAAATCCCGCACCGCCTGTAACCAATGATAAAGTCATGAAATCACATTCCTCAAAATATTAAAGGTTAATATTTTACTGTTCTGCTGCCTTTTTGTCAGCAATAATATTCTCTAGCATTTGCTCTAAACTGACCTTAGGCTTATATCCAATTAATTTATTGATCTTCTTTAGAGATGGCAATCTTCGGTGCATATCATCAAAACCCTCACCATATGCCTGGGTGTATGGTATGTACTTTTTGAGGCTCTTGCTAGAAATTTGCGCAATTATTTTATCGGCAAGGTTTTCAATCGTAATTTCCTCATTTGAGCCGATATTGAAAACCTGACCTTCAGCATTTTGGTTATCCATCAAGGCAGTCATCGCACCAACAACATCAGTAACATACGTGAAGCTTCGGGATTGTTTTCCAGAACCGTAAACCATTACAGGTTCATCCTTTAAGGCCCAATCAATGAAGCGAGGCACAACCATTCCATAACGGCCTGTTTGCCTTGGGCCGATCGTATTGAAAAGCCTGACAATGACAACGCTAAGGTTGTATTGCTTATGGTAGGCCAAAGCAAGAAATTCATCTATAGCTTTACTGCATGCGTACGACCATCTGCTGTATTTGGTACTGCCTAGGACCGTATCGTCATCTTCCTTGAAAGGCACGTTTTCGTTTTTACCGTAAACCTCGCTGGTAGAAGTAATTAGCACTTTCTTGCCGAACTGATTTGCTGCCGAAAGGACAACTTCCGTGCCGTGGATATTGGTTTCGATTGTGTGAACGGGCTTTTCAACAATTAAATTCACTCCGACAGCGGCGGCCAGATGGTAAATACAATCTGCCCGCTCAATTTCCTCGCGCATTAATGCCTCATCGCAGACGCTGCCCTGAATGAATTTGAAATTGAGATTCTTAAAGAGATGCTCGATATTGAGAAGTCGGCCTGTGCTTAAATCATCTATTACAATGACTTTATGGCCTTTAGAAAGGAGAAGCTCACATAGATGCGAACCAATAAAACCCGCCCCGCCTGTAACTATTGCTGTCTTAGCCAAATATAATCCAAAAAAATCCTATTTTTGTTACGTTAGACTCCGTCCCCTTCGGTTACATAATATGAACCGTCAGGAACCTTCGTTTACAGTGTAAAAACCCCGAATTGTCGAGGTCCTATAGTATCTAAATATCGGCTAAAAAAGGAGATAGCTTGAAAACGGCACAGGTGTATTCCTTTCAAGTCTGATAAAAACACAATAAATCTACTATAAACGAATAATATCAAATACTTATGAAATAACAAGAAAGTTCATGGAAATAGGGTAAACCTGCGCAAGATAAAACCTGCGCTAAATTTAAAAAAAGTGATTCAAAATGACACAAAAAAGTGTGAAAAAAGCGAAAAAAAGTGTTCAGAAAGCGCCCAAAAGTATTCCAAAAGCGTCAGAAAGTAGTCATTAAGTAGCCAGAAAGCGATAAAAAGTGTATAAAAAGAAGAAAAAAAGTCACAAGGCATAAGTGCATAAGTGCATAAGTGCACAAGAATTTATTAGAACGGGCAAAGCGAAGGTTTTATTATTAACATAAAATTAATGTATTCTTAATTTGGCATTAACAAAAATAATTATTATAATATAAATGAAGCGGGATAAGCCCTTGCAAAGGATGTGGCGAATTAATGGCTACCAGATGCTTCTGGATTCGTTCGTCGGCTTTGCAGGCAGGCCGCTTTTTTTATGCGCAAAAATAACATTCAGCAGGCTTCTACACTGTAAGTTGTTTATATTTCAAGTCTTATAATAAAATCCTTTAATTACATGTTATCCAAAAAATCAGGTACTTTCCACAGTTATATTCAGGGGTATAAATAACGATAAGAAGAATAAGGAAAATCTTGCCTATTTTATGGCATGGAGTTGGAATTTTAATGATTATGAACAGACATTTTCTAATCGTCGGTGCGATCGCTGCTATCGGTCTACTTGGGGTTTGCGCATTTGTAGATTCGTCGAGCGGGCAGGAACACAATTATCAATTCGAAGGTGATATAACATTGCCTGAACATCGAACCGATTTGGATAAAATGATTGACGCTTATGAGCGGATGTTCGATAGACTGCTATACGCGATGGAGAGCGGAGGAACAACAAACGCGGATATCAACGCAATTAGCAAAAAACTTTCCGATATCGACAGCAAACTTACAATACTCGATGCCAAGCTGGCACGAATGGAAAAAACGCTGGGGAGTCAAAAACAAACCCTTGAGCGGAATGAAATCAATCAATTAACAAATGAAGCAAAAGATATAAACGATAATACCACTGGTATTTTTAATAGCGCGTCTAATGAGCCGTAAGTCATTGTGTTAGCTTCGCTAAGCCGCGAATCAAGATCGCAGTTATTTAAGGCCATTGGTTAATATAAATTTTACTAAATCAACAGACTGAAAGTTTCCATCTAATGACTGACGAAAATTTATCTGTTCTCGGCCAACAGCCTGAAACGCTGGAGAACATTCAAGGTGAAGTGATAAGTTTCAGCTTTGAAGCCGCTGAAAAGAAAATTCCTTTCTCGATAAATATCATGACGGAAAAAGCAACGCTTTCCGATATTGTGATTCCTGCCAGGAAATTATCAAGCAAGGTCGCGGTTGCACATCGCGAGATGGCCACGAACCATGGGAAGGTAATTCCATGCAAAAAAGGATGCTGCAGCTGCTGCGGATCGCTTATACCAATATCTGTACCTGAAGCCTTTCGGATGAGCGAGGAATTCGCGGAAATGCCAATCGAAAAGAACAACAGGCTTTTAAGCGATTGTGTCGAAACGGCCAAGATGATCCTTGAAAAAGAACGCCGAGATGAATTCCTGAAAAATCTTGGCGATAAAAACAAAGTTGCTGAAATAAGTAAATGGTACAGCGAACTTGGAACGACATGCCCGTTTTTATCTAAACGCGGACTATGCAAAATATACGAACAAAGGCCATTAGCTTGCAGAGAACATATAGTGGTAGGCACACCAAAAATGTGCGCTAATGAAAATGAATGTAAGCCGAATGTGGTCCCGATGCAGGTAAGTGTGCTTGAAGCATTGGGAGAATTAGCGGGTGAGTTTGAGGGCACGGAAGTAGAGGCGGTAATGCTGCCGTTTTCAGTGGCCTGGGCTAATGATAACCCTAAACGCGGGCGGAGAAAATGGCCGGCAGCAAAAATCGCAAAGAGATTTGCGGATATTATACAGAAGAAAGCAAAGGTACAGCGTACAGCGTATAGCGTATAGCGTATAGCGTATAGAGGATAGAGGATAAGGACAGGAAAGACAAGGAAAGTAGATCACTTCCAAGTTTCATAAAGAAAACACAAAAAAATTTTAAGCCAAACGGAATTTTTTTCCACGACCATCTAAAAAACATCGTTTTTTGAGCGAAAAAGGGGTTCAACTATTCATAAACACGCTTTAAGGCGTAAGGCTGGGCAATTTTGCTTGATTTTACTAAGTAAAAAGACTAATATAAATAAGCCGTAAGCGGGGCTGTACAAAAAGGATACAGAAAAATGGACGAACCAAAAATTGAAGATAAACTGAACGAACTACTTAAAGAATTTGATTCTGCCGGGGGACCTCAACGACAAAAATTGGCCAGTCTGGCAAGATTAGCAAGTGATAACTGCAAGAAATTACGCAAAAGCGTCGATAGCTTACAAGAATCTTTAGATTATCTGAGAATCTGCATCAAATACCAACTTTTCGACCTTGAAGCGACAAGACGCGAAAACAAACATCTTAGAAGTCTGCTCGAAAAAAAGAAGAAAGACGAATAAGACAAAATAAGTTAAAAGTTAAAAGTTATAAGTTATAAGTTATAAGTTATAAGTGAAAAGTAAATTACAATATTGGTGCATTCCACATTAATCTGATTTTTGTTGTAATTTATAATTTGAACAATTGAGATTGCTTCGTCATCCCTATTCGCTTCGCTCATGTGATTTCCTCCCTAAAGCGGCTGTGTTTAATTTCAAGGATTTTTTTAATTTATTTTTGCTGTCCATACCGTCTGATTCCTTAGCATTGTATTTAATATTATCAATAATTTCCGCATACAGGCGGTTATCAC
>JBDKUM010000345.1:0-5516 GCA_039679715.1 Phycisphaerales bacterium | reverse complement strand
GAAACATGAATGCCGAACAAGCTGTTAAACTGGCCTCTGTATCATGCACCAAATTCGCTATTCCAAATCACTATGATTTATTCGCGCTTAATAGTGAAAATCCCGAATTCTTTAAATATTGCATGAACTATACAAAACCCGAAATCAAAGTTGAAATACTAGAAATAATGAAACCTTTTATATGGGGTTAATCAACGATTGATCAAAAAGGAATTTTGAAAGGCTTACACATGTTAGCGGTGGCGGAAACTTTTCAATTACATTTTCTCGATTACCTCGCGTTTGGCTCATATTTATTAATCGTCTGCGGCATCGGATATTTCGCAGGCCGCAAAAGCCAGGATAAAAGTGAAGACTATTTCCTCGCAGGCAGGTCCCTCCCTTGGTATGTAATCGGCTCTTCCTTCATCGCCGCAAACATCAGCTCCGAACATTTCATCGGCATGGTCGGCGCGACATACATTTTCGGAATATCTGTCGCGATGTACGAATGGGGAAACATTAATTCATTTTCAATGCTTATCTGGCTTTTCATTCCCTTCCTTCTTGCCGCTCGTGTTTTTACAATTCCTGAATTTCTCGAAAGACGTTTCAATATTACCCTGCGACAAACTTTCGCGATTTTAAGTGTCGTCTCAAATATTTTTGCTTTCCTCGCTGCCGTTCTCTATGGCGGCGCTGTTGCCATTCACGCACTCTTCGGCTGGCCGATGTTCGGCAGCATTTGTGCACTTGGAATTATTACAGGTGTTTGGGCCATTTACGGAGGTTTAAAATCCGTCGCATGGATGGACCTTTTCACGCTCTTCATCATGATCATTGGCGGAGTAATGGTCGCGATTTTCGGCTTATATATGCTTTCAGGAAATGACCATTCTCTAATAAAAGGCTGGGAAGTTATGATTGAAGCCAACCGCGCAAAATCCGGAATCTGGGCACAGGCAGTTGCTCAAAACGCCGAGTATATGGGCGTTTCTGGCTCTTATAATCGTCTATCCGTCATTCAGCCCGTTACACATACCGTCGTTCCCTGGCCGTGTTTCATATATGGCTTTCTCGCTTCAGGAATCTGGTATTCTGCTCTAAATCAATTCATGATTCAAAGAGTTTTCGGCGCAAAAAATATGTATCACGCGAGAATGGGAATTGTTTTTGCCGGTTATATGAAAATCATCATGCCCATAATCGTTGTACTGCCGGGCTTAATACTTTTCGCGAAAATGCCTGAAACAATGCTCAAGCCCTGGGAAGAAATCAGACCAGCCGCCGACCAGAGCTATATCCGCATGCTTCAACTCGTTGTTCCTATCGGCATACGTGGATTATTCCTCGCCGCTCTTTTCGGCGCAATACAATCGACTGTCAATGCTGTTTTAAATTCAACCGCGACTCTTGTAACACTTGATATTTACAAGCGAATGTTCAATAAAACCGCAAGTGAAAAAAAACTTGTTTCCACAGGCGTTATAACTTCCACTCTGATTATTATAGTTTCAATCCTGATTGCCTGGCTGATATCGACTATGAAAATAGGTTTGTTCATGTACGTCCAGAACCTGTATTCGTATTTCGCCCCTCCTTTCGCAGCGATATTCCTGCTCGGCATTTTGTTCAAACGCATAAATGCAAAAGGTGCTACCGCAGCTATTTTTTCAGGCTTTGTTTTCGCAACATTGTTAAAACTTTATCTCTTCTACAAACCTGACCTTTTCGGCAAAGCTGTTTTCGGAATTCTAAATTCCTTCAACAACCAGGCTTTCTTTACCTGGCTGTTCTGCGTAATTGTTTGCACCTCTGTCTCCTTAATGACCGCTCCCCCGCAGCCGCAGCAGGTTACCGATGAATTATCCCTAAACTGGAAGAAGATGAATATCTTCGGCGAACTTGGCGATAAATGGTACAAGAGCGTGGTCCTATGGTGGGGACTTTTCGCTGCTTGTATAATCGCTTTGATTATCACATTTTCACAAATTGTTTTTGGCAATTAAAATTAAAGTGGAGCGGCACAACAGATGAAGATCCAACTTACAGAACTATAAAATTAGTTACGAACTATAGCACGGTTGCCTGGACATCATACGAATTAACACTGTCCGCAACAGGCCCCGTTTTCACTCTTGCGTCAATTGACTTATTCAGTTCTGCTGTTATCAGCAATGGCGGTTTAAAAATTACATTCCCAAACGGCATTGTTAATCCAGGCGATGAAGTTATGCTTAACTTCAAAACTTTGGTTTCCTCTGTTGGCCCATTCACTGTAACTTTAACACAAAACCCAATTCCAGAACCAGCTACAATGACTTTACTCTGCATGGGAGCACTTGCTCTTATCAGAAGAAAATAAAAGGAAGAAGATCACTATTTCGGTGAAACGAAAAGGGTTCAGCTAAATCTGAACCTTTTTTGTTGCGCTTATTTTTCGGTTAGCCCTGACATCAATATGGCAGGGTTCGTTTCTCAGTTAGATATTATCCAGCGATTCCCGTGTCTGTTCGTAGAATTCAGCATACTTATCTTTATTGCTTGTTTTGCGAAAACTTATCGCAGATTCCGGATGCCTGTTCAAAATGCCTGTAATCATAAATGGAATCAAATAACCCCATTCAAGTTCATTCCGCATTGGTATCATGTAATCTTCAATAACTTTCAGGATTGGCGAAAGACTGAATTTCGGATTTTTCAGAAATCCCATTATCAACTCAAGCGCACAATTGCCCGCACCCCTGCCGATACCATAAAGCGAAGCGTCAACATAATTAGCATTATGAATTATCGCCTCGATGGTATTGGCGAAAGCAAGCTGCTGATTGTTATGACAATGAATGCCAATCTCTTTATTCGCGGGCAGATGCTGACGATACAGCTTGACCATGTATTCGATTTGCTCGCAATAAAAATAACCATAGCTGTCAACAACATAAACAACTTCAACCGGGGTTTGGGCAAGCTGATCAAGTGCTTCAATTAAATCTTTTTCAATTTCAATCGACGCTGCCATAATATTAACCGTTGTTTCATACCCAAGGTCATGCGCAATTTTCACCATCGCGATCGCCTTATCAATATCTTTCACATACGTTGCGACGCGAATCATATCAACCGGACTTTTTTCTTTCGGCTGAAATTGCTGCTCTTTAACGCGGTGCGCATCTACCATTATTGAAATTTTCGTTTGCGATTCGATACCGTCAATAATTTTCCTGATTTTATCATCATCGCAATATTTCCATGGCCCATAGTTCGCCTCCGGAGCGAGCGATTTACTCGAACGATAACCCATTTCCATATAATCAATGCCCGCCTCTGAAATTGCCTTATATGCAGCGCGAACAAATTCATCCGTGAAATAATGATTATTAATAAGACCGCCGTCTCTTATCGTACAATCCAGAACTTTAATTTTATCTCTGAACATTTGAACCTCAATATTTCTTCTTCAACAATATATCCAACGCCTGCTCAACCACACTGCGTTCTACTTTATGCGCGTATTGACCATTTATGCACAAAACCTTGCCCGCTCTTTCAAGCAGCACAAAATTAGGCCATTTCTTCACAGCTTTTTTATCTCTGCTGACAATATCTAGTATTTTCTTTTTAGTTATCGATTTTGGAACAGTTAAATCGATCTCAAGCTTTGCGAATAAATCCTTCAACATCTGAATTCTCTTTTCGCCGCCAAGCCCGAGTTTCTGTTCAATTATATTCGCAGCTATAATCCCGATCGCAACCGCCTGCCCGTGCAAAATTTTATAATTACTTGCCGATTCGACAGCATGACCTATCGTATGGCCGTAATTCAAAATGCGCCGTTTATTCTTCTCGTAAGGATCCGCCTCGACAACCTTCGCTTTAATTTCGCAATTTTTAACCGCGACATATTCAAGAGTCTGGTTATCTCGCGCAAGTATTTCGTCTAGGTTTTTAATTATAAAATCTAAATATTTTTCATCAGCAATCAGCGCATGTTTAATTGATTCGACAAAACCTGCGTTAAACTGCCGCTTATCAAGCGTCTTTAATGTACTAACATCTATATACACAGCGGAAGGATTTTTAAACGCACCAAATGCATTTTTGCTTATTTTCGAATCTACGCCTGTTTTCCCGCCAATGGAAGAGTCCGCCTGCGCGACAGTCGTAGTAGGAATTTGAACAACATCAATTCCCCTTTTGAAAATCGCCGCAGCAAATCCCGCCATGTCTCCAACCGTTCCGCCTCCGATAGCAACTATAACGCTGTCTCTGCCGAGAGCTTCTTTCTCCATTTTTTCAATAATTTTAATAACGGTATTGATATTCTTGGATTTTTCGCCAGCGGGTTTAATTATGTATTGGCGTACATTTTCTTTATTTATGAATTTTTTCAAATGCTTAGCTTTAACAACATTCGAATCTGAAATTATAAATAATTCTTTCGATGGAAAATCTTTTTTAATCTGCGCAAGTGTTGTGGAAAGAAAATTAGAGCTGATTCGAATCGTATAACTCGAAGAAGAACAGGCCGGTATTTTTACTTTTATTTCTTTCATCTTAAAATATATCTACAGTGTTAATCCGTGTAAATCCATGTCTTTATCAATATTCAAGTTCTATCGTAATATCGTATTTCTCAATTTTTTTTCTGCCGGCAAGGTCTTTCAGTTCCATCAGAAAAGCAATTCCGTCAATTTGCCCTCCGAGCTTTTCTATTAATTGACATGCCGCCGCCATCGTTCCGCCTGTCGCGAGCAAATCATCGACCATAAGAACGTTCGCGCCTTTTTTTATAGCATCAGTCTGGATTTCGAGAGTGCCCTGCCCATATTCAAGGTCGTAAGTTATTGATTCGGTCTTGAAAGGAAGTTTGCCTTTTTTTCTGATTGGCACAAATCCCGCATTTAATTTTAAAGCGATAGCCCCGCCAATGATAAATCCTCTTGCGTCAATACCGACAACATAATCTATATTTTTGTTTTTATATTTTTCGGAAATGGCTTCAATTAACGCGGCAAAAGCATCTCTATCAGCCAGCAAAGGCATGATATCGTAAAAAAGAATCCCTTTTTTAGGCCAATCAGGGATTGTGCGAATATATTTTTTTAAATTCATTTTAATTTTGTAGGGTGGGCTTTAGCCCACCTTGTCATTCCCGCGAAAGCGGGAATCCATTTTTTAGTGTTTATTCGCGTTAATTCGCGGTTCCTATTTGCTTACGGCTATCTCGCTGTTCATCAGTTCGTTGAGGGAATCAAGTGCCTGCTGCTGAATTTGTCGTACCCTCTCACGAGTAAGGCCAAGTTTAGCACCAATCTGCTTCAAAGTCAACGGTTCTCTGCCGTTGATGCCGAACCGCAATTTGAGCACTTCTCCGCATCGGCCGGGAAGCTGGTCGAGCAATTTAACGACTTTCCTTAACTCTTCTGCGTTTGCAAGTTCATCTTCCGGAAGCTCTGCACTGAATTGCGGTATCTTTTCCTGCACTGTCGGGCTGTCTGGATCTGTTTCGCTGTCTAAAGCGGTATGTACTGAATCGG
>JBDKUM010000344.1:0-2108 GCA_039679715.1 Phycisphaerales bacterium | reverse complement strand
CATAAGGGACTTACACCCTCTGGAAAAATACACCTGCCGAAACTATCTTTAATAAAATTTATTTGTATTTTTAAACTTTTTCAACAGCTTTCAGCAGGTGCGCGCTGCTCATGCAGGGCGCACACACCGACTCATCGCTGGGTCGAGCCGACCGCTCAGAGCTATTTATTAGCAAACGTATTTTATTTTAACTCTTTATATTGAAGTTTCGATTTAGCAAACTCAAGTATTTTATTATAATCATCAATGTCAGATTCCCTTTTCTCAAAAATATATGATTCAATTAGTAGATTGTTTAGTGTCAATACCAAGTAGGCTTTATAGATTGAATAGCTGGTAAAAACAGACCATTTAAATTCCAGATGTTTTTCCTTGTCCCAATATTTAACAGACTCATCAGAAAACTCATAAGTACAATCCATTTTTTGCGAATCAAACCTTTCAGCAATTTCTCTTATTTTTCTTGAGTATCGTTTTTTCGAGTATATTCTAAAATATACAAAAAGCAGCGTTGCCACAAAAAAACCAAATCCCAGAAACAAAAAGGGATTTGTAGGTTCTTCCTCTGTTCTTGCTACAATCCCAATTCCAAAAATTGTTACTGATAAAATCAAGTAATTAATTAGCTGTTTCCGATTTCTCAGCCAATGTATCTGCCATTTGATTAGTTGTGAACGAACAAAATCATCTTTTTCAAAAGGACAGTCTATTTTCAATGTTTCCATTTCTATCTGTATTCTGCTGTTTTAATACGTTTGCTAACGTTATCGTGCTTTATCCGACGTTGATGCAAATTACAATAATCAAATGAGATTTTGTTAAGGACGAATGTAAAGAATTGATCTAAATTTGAGGTGTTGGATAAAATATGGTTGGACGATGGCGCCGGAGGCTATGGGTCCTTTAGCGGTGGGATTTATCCTTGTGTGGCTGTTTGTGCGCCGTTCGTTTCACTGAGAGGTGTAATCCGGAATAAAAAAGCCGAAAAAGCCATCTTTCAGTGTTTACAACAAGCGTAGTTTTCCCGTTACAGAATTGACGCTGCTTTTTCAGGATGACAACAAACAAAGAACAATAGTATACCGGGATTATCCGGGCGGGCCCGGCAAGATTCCTGTCGGATCAGTTATGAATTTCGTCGGCCATCGGCGTTTGTTTAGTTTCGTCGGCTAATTCAACTGTTTCCGAAATTATTCCGGCTCCCGGAAACTCATCCCCTAAAAATGTTGCATTTCCTCCAAAGTAAGGTATCTTTACATTACTATCTGTCTTTACTCACCACTCATTCCTTACTAAACATATCACATCCTTCACGGACTAAGTACGGGCCATCTCTTAAGTATCTATGAAGTTACCATGAACTATCTATCCACTTCCTTGCAATCTGGCTGGGAACTATTGTTTTGCCCGCAAGCTTGTTGTTTAAAAGATCATTTATCCTATCAGTTAGGGTATCATTTATCCTATCATTTGTAGTTACCGGGTTAACCAGTTTGTCATCCAGCGGAATAATCGTTTTAAATACCGGTCCTTCAATAAATTCAGGATGGTCCTGGCCGGAATAGGCTTTGCAATATTTATTTATATTGAGAATTCCCGATCCCAACTCATCAAATCGTCCCATTTGCATAAAGAATTTGGCAATGACCGGATTCTTCGGAAAAGGCTTAAAGTTATTCACGTTGATGGGACCCTCACCGTTGGGAACATTGGCATTTTCGGTAATAACGGCCGATTTGGTGATCACAAATGTGGTGGGATAGGCGTTGGTGTACTCTTTATGATACGCTATTGGCGGCCACCTCGCGGAAAATAATGGTGCGCAGACTTCGGCGCTGATCGCCTTCGAGATAAAACTTATCGGGAAGGTGTTTGGCCACAAAGTCCAGTAATTGCTCGTAAGCTTCAATCAGGTTGGTTTGAATATAGAGGCGGTCGTCGTAGCGATCAACATTGAACCGGCGTACCAGTGCATCTATTTTATAATGAGGAACCACACTGCGGATGGCTTCATCTTTCCCCAGCGCCAGTATGGCAGCCAAGGTGTAACCTTCTTCCCCTGTTTTGTAGTCACGGTCGTATAATCCGGCCATACGCAGCATCTGTTC
>JBDKUM010000343.1:0-11440 GCA_039679715.1 Phycisphaerales bacterium | reverse complement strand
AACAACATATTCCTCACTTTTATCTCAAGGTGGTTGTCGAAGCGAAAAAATTATTTGAGCTGTATAAAAAAACAAAATCGCAGATTCCATGCAGTGTAAACGATTTTGTGGTTATGGCCTGTGCCATGGCTATAAGGCAATTTCCGGCTTTTAGAAGCCAATATAAAAATTCACAAATTATTGAATCCGAGAACGTTAATATTGGCGTCGCGGTTGGCCTTGACGATGGGCTTGTTGTGCCTGTTTTAGTTGACGCTGATAAAATGAATTTAAGTTCGCTCTCTGCTCGAACCAAAGTAATAGTAGAAAACGCTCGCAACGGCAAAATAGATGGAATGGGAAAGGGCATATTTACCGTAACCAATCTCGGCATGTTCGGTACCGAGGAATTTTCAGCAATTATCAATCCTCCTGAATCTGCTATATTGGCTGTCGGCGCGATTCGTGAAGATATTAAAGTTGTGAATGAAAGTATAAAGGCAACACGATTGATGACGATGACATTAAGCGTTGACCATAGGGTTATCGACGGTGTTATGGCTGCTAAATTTGCTGCTGCGGTAAAAGAAATACTTGAAAATCCCGAACAACTGATTAAATAAAAAGGAAAAATATGTCGGAACATTTTAACATAGCGGTCATTGGAGCCGGCCCGGGCGGATATGTCGCGGCGCTCAAAGCAGGGCAAATGGGTGCGAAAGTCGCGGTTATAGAAAAACATCATCTCGGCGGAACATGCCTAAATTACGGCTGCATTCCTTCAAAAGCACTTCTCGCTTCGGCTGAACTGCTGCACAAAATCAAAACCGCTGATGCATTGGGCATTAATATCGAGAGCAAAGCGGCTTTCGATTGGTCTAAAATACAGCAAAGAAAAGACAAAGTTTTAAATAATTTACGTACCGGAATCAAAGGCCTTTTCCGCGCAAGAGGCGCAACTCTGTACCAGGCAGACGCGAAATTCGTATCTGCGGGCAAAATGCTGCTTGCGAATAACGGCACATCGCAGGAAATAACTGCGGATAATATAATCATTGCCGCCGGTTCTGTTCCGAGCCAAATACCCGGCTGGCCCACTGACAAAAATTTTGTTTGTACTTCTGACGAAGCTTTGCATTGGGAAAAATTACCCGCGAAACTAGTTATTGTCGGCGGCGGTGTTATAGGGTGCGAATTCGCATGCATGATGGCTGAATTCGGCGTGGAAGTTACGATTATCGAAATGCAGGATAATCTGCTGCCCGAAATGGATAGCGATCTTGGTCAGGCTCTCATTCCTGTATTTAAAAACCGCAATATAAAAATATTCATTTCTTCAAAAGTCGAAAACATCAGCATCAAAGATAACACTGTAAATGTTCAAATCACGGGCGGACACAATATTAGTGCCGATAAAGTTCTGGTTGCAACAGGAAGAAAACCAAACACCGCTCAATTGGCAATTGATAAAGCAGGCCTTGCGGCCGAACGCGGCTTTATAAGAGTCAATGAGAAGATGCAAACGCCTGTAAAAGGCATATACTGCATTGGCGACGCCAATGGCAAATGTCTGCTTGCCCACGCAGCAAGCGCTCATGGTATAACGGCTGTAGAAAATGCTTTAGGCAAACAGACCGATTTTGATTGGCCGATACCAGCCGCTGTCTATACTTTCCCTGAAATCGCATCGGTGGGCCTAAGCACAAAACAGGCAAGCGAAAAAAATATCCCTGTAGCTGTTGGTAAATTTCCAATCAGAAATCTCGGCAAGGCTATGGCTGTTTGCGAAGAATTTGGCTTTGTGAAAGTAATAAGGCATCTGACTGAAAACACTCTGCTCGGTGTTCACATCATCGGCCATAACGCAACGGAAATGATTCATTCCGCTGCCGCGATGATTGGCATGAAAGCATCGGCCAAAGATTTAGGCGAGATGGTTTTCGCACATCCAACAATTTCTGAAGCTGTTAAAGAGGCCGCCGAAGATAGTTTTTCCGCGGCTTTGCATATACCTCCCAAAAAGATTATAAAAGTAACAGCAGAAATTGAAAAGATGTAGAATATGACTAAAAACTATGTCGCAGTTGATCTTGGAGCATCCAGCGGCAGGGTTATACTCGCCCGCGCCGATAGCAGCAAAATAACGCTTGAAGAGGTGCACAGGTTTGAAAACGGGCCGATCGAAAATCAGGAAAATCTGCAATGGGATTTTTCAAAGCTGTTTGGCGAAATCCAAACCGGCCTTGCCAATGCCGTCAAACTCACAAACGGCAAAATCGAATCCATTGGCGTTGATAGCTGGGGCGTGGATTTTGGCTTACTTGATGCAAACGGTCAGCTGCTTGAAAATCCGTATCATTACAGGGATAAACGAACTGATGGTATGATGGAAAAAGCTTTTTCGATTATGCCCAGGCAAAAACTTTATAATATCACCGGTATTCAGTTTATGCAATTCAATACGATATATCAATTGCTTGCATTAAAACTGAACAGACCGGAGTTACTGAAAAAAACAAATAAGCTTGTTTTCATGGCTGACCTTGTTTCGTATTTTCTTTGCGGCAATATCTTCGCCGAATATACCCTTGCAAGTACATCTCAACTAATGGACATGAAAAATGGGAGCTGGTCGAGCGAATTGTTTGATGACCTTTCTTTGCCGATGGATATTATGCCGCCAATTGTTCAGCCCGGAACTGTTGTCGGGAAATTGAAAAAACAGATTGCAGAAAAAATCGGCTGCGGTCTGATACCTGTCGTCGCTGTCGGTTCGCATGACACCGCATCGGCTGTCGCTTCTATTCCCGCCAAAGCCGAAACAAAGTGGGCTTATCTGTCAAGCGGGACATGGAGTCTTATGGGTATTGAGCTTGCGGGCACGCTCATAAACGAAGATACCTATAAATACCAGTTCACCAACGAAGGCGGCATCAACAAAACTATCAGGCTGCTAAAAAATATCATGGGCCTCTGGCTGATTCAGGAATGCCGAAGGAATTGGAACAAGCAGGGCGATAAACTGTCATTTTCTGACTTAACAACAATGGCCTCCAAAGCCCGACCCTTCACCGCTATCATAAATCCAAACGACAGTCGTTTTCTTTCGCCTTGTGATATGCCGAAAATTTTGAATGAATATCTGCTCGAACATGGTTATGATAAAATCTCCGACAAAGGGCAACTGGTGAGAGTAATTATCGAAAGCCTTGCGTTTTATTACCGCCGGGTACTTGAAGTGCTCGAGAATATGACCGCGTCGAAAATCGATGTGCTTCACCTTGTCGGCGGCGGAATTCAAAATGAGCTGCTTTGTCAGTTTACCGCTGACTCAACCGGCAAAAAAGTAATAGCAGGGCCGATCGAAGCCACCGCGATGGGTAATGTCGTTGTGCAGACAATTGCCTGCGGCCAAATTGAAAATATCGCACAGGGCAGAAAGTTGGTCGAAAATTCTGTAGAGCTGAAAATATATCAGCCCGCCCAGCACGAAAAATGGAACGAAAAGTATAATAAGGTAAAAAATATTTTTGAAATTTAAATTATGACTGATAAATATACGAATATGCATTTTCATACGCATTTTTCATTCAACGCTGAAAACTACAGCCCGTCTGAAATTGCGTTACGCTCAAAACAGGCCAATCTGGCCGCGGCAGGCATCGTCGATTTTGATGTTCTTGACGGCCTGGACGAGTTTTTTGCTTCTGCGTTGAAGCTTGGTTTAAAGGCATGCGGTGGCATTGAAACACGTGTGTTTGTTCCCCAGTTCGCCGACAAAGTTATAAATTCACCCGGCGAACCCGGCATCGCATATCACATGGGCACAGGCATCCCTTCTGGCAAATTAGCATCAGAGCAGAAACAATTCATTGATAAACTTCGCTCCATAGCGGCAAATAGGAATCTTGAAATTGTCAAAAGAGTTAATCAATATTTAAGTCCTGTTGTCCTCGATTATGATAAAGACGTTCTGCCTTTAACGCCTAAAGGTAATGTTACAGAACGCCATATTTGTTTTGCTTATGCGAATAAGGCCAATGATATTTTCCCGGATAAAAAGCAGCTTGCTGAATTCTGGAAAAGCAAAATTGGTGTTGAGGATATCTCGAATAAAATTGCTTTGCTCAATACAATAAGGGCAAAGACAATGAAAATGGGCGGCATTGGTTACGTTAAGCCCGATGCGAAATCATTTCCGACTATGACTGAAATGAATGAGTTTGTTATATCTGTCGGCGGAATCCCGACACTCGCCTGGCTTGACGGCAGCAGTGAAGGTGAAAAAAAGATAAACGAATTATTAACTATCGCGATTTCCTCCGGCGTTGAGGCTGTTAATATTATTCCCGATAGAAACTACAAGCCCGGCTTAGGTTTGCAGGATCAGAAAAAAAAGAATCTCTACGACTTTGTAAAGATTTGCAATGATTTGGATTTGTCGATTATAGCCGGAACCGAAATGAACAGCCCCGGCCAAAAGTTCGTTGATAATTTTGACAGCGACGAATTGAAGCCGCTTACTGATACATTCCTGAAAGGTGCATTGATTATTTATGGTCATACTGTCCTCCAGCGTCAGTGCGGATTAGGTTACAAAAGTAAATGGGCTGCGGTCAATTTCAAAACCAGGGCCGAAAAAAACAAATTTTATGCGGAGATTGGTCAAAATATTCAGCCCGTCAATGAAAACATCCTTGCCGGATTCGCCGCCAATTCTTCACCATCTGAAATACTAAAGAAAGTGAAAAGGTAAATTATGGTTAAACCCAGACCAGCAAAACAAAAAGCAGTTCAGCTTACAGGCCAGAATCAGCTTGTATTTAATCCTCAAAAAGAAATGTATTCTCCAAACGATTATCAGATACTTGCCAAAGTTGAGGCTGTCGGACTTTGTTTTTCCGATTTGAAATTGCTCAAACAGTTTTCAGAGCACGTGCGAAAAAGTGAAATCGTCAGCGGCATCAGCCAGGACGTGCTTGCGGAAATTCCCAGCTATGTGCCCGGCCAAAAACCTGCCGTTCCAGGCCATGAAGTTGTTGTTAAAGTAGAATCTGTCGGTTCGAAGGTCAAAGATATTCGGCCCGGAGAAAGATACCTTGTACAAGCCGATTACAGGTGGGTTAAAACCAAAAATTCAAATGGCGCTTTCGGATATAATTTTGAAGGCGGTCTTCAGGAATACATTTTAGTGGATCAGCGTGTGATTATTTCACCCGAGGGACAATCGACATTTATCCGAGCATCCGAAGATCTTTCCGCTTCGGCTATTGCGCTTGTAGAACCGTGGGCTTGTGTGGAACAGGCTTATGCCGTAAATGAACGGACAATGCTGAAAAAAGACGGCAGGATGCTCGTCGTTCAGGATGTCCCATGCCAAAAAAAAATGTTCGATAGTTTTGTTTTTAAATTTGGCGGATCGCATGATATTACTTTCGTGTCCAAAGACCAGCCTCTGCCCGAAGGTGAAGCTTGTTTTGATGATGTGATTTATTTTGGCAGTAACCCCGACAGAATTGAGAAGATTTTTCCTAAAATTGCCTCAAACGGTTTAATTAATATCGTTTTATGCGGCGGCAAACTTCCGCAGGATGTTGTTGTTCAGATTGGAAGAGTGCATTACGGAAATATCAGGATTATCGGTACCACTGGCAGCGACCCGGCCCAATCCATGAAATATATTCCCGCAACAGGTGAGATACGCAAAAATAATAAAATAAATATTGTCGGTGCAGCAGGCCCAATGGGTGTGATGCATGTTGTTCGCAATATTTGCCAGGCAATTGAAGGCACAGCGATTTTCGCCGCAGACCTCGATGATACACGATTAGCCGCCCTTGAAAAAATCGCCGAACCAATCGCGGCTAAAAACAAAGTTACTCTCAAATGCTTTAATCCCAAAAAAAATCCGCAGAATATAGAATTCGACTATTCAGTTCTTATGGCTCCTGTTCCTGCTCTTGTTTGTGCTGCAGTAGCGAACTCTGCTGACAAGGCGATTATAAATATTTTCGCCGGAATTCCCGCCTCGGTAAATGCGAAAATAGATTTAAACAGGTACATCGAAAAGCATCTGTATTTCATCGGCACAAGTGGGTCAACGATTAATGACATGATTACTGTCTTGAAAAAAGTAGAATCCCGCCAGCTCGATACCAATATATCTCTCGGCGCGGTATGCGGAATCGAGAGCGCGATTGAAGGCATCAAAGCTGTTGAGAATCAAAGTATTTCAGGAAAAATAATCGTCTATCCGTCTGTAGAGAATTTGCCGTTAACAAAACTGGAAAATCTTAATGAAAAATTTCCAAAAGTTGCAAAAGCACTCTGCAACGGCTTGTGGTGCAAAGAATCTGAAAATATTCTTTTAAAGGGAGAAAAAAATGGATAACAGCGAAAAAGCGTACAGTATCGCCAAAGATGTCTATGCTCAAATCGGCGTCGATACCGACTCCGTCATTGAAAAATTGTCCAAAATAGCCGTATCGCTTCATTGCTGGCAGGGAGATGATGTTTGCGGATTCGAGAATCCCGATGCCGGCCTTGATGGCGGAATTATGGCAACCGGTAATTATATCGGCAAAGCTAAAACGCCCGAGCAGTTAAGAATGGATATAGATAAGGCCCTAAGTTTAATTCCCGGCTCTCACAGGTTAAATCTTCATGCCATCTATGGCGAGTTTAAAGGCAAAAAAGTAAACAGGGATGAAATCACCCCTGAACATTTTTCAAATTGGATTGATTGGGCCAAAAATAAACAAATCGGCCTTGATTTTAATCCGACATGTTTTTCGCACCCCAATGCCGCTTCTGGTTTTACTTTATCAAGCAGCAATGAGCAGATTAGAAAATTCTGGGTCCGCCATTGCCAGGCTTGCCGCACAATCGCCCAGGAAATGGGAAAACAGACAAAGAAAACTGTCGTTACTAATATATGGATACCTGACGGTTACAAAGACATTCCTTATGACCGCAAAGGCCCAAGAGAAATACTCAAAAAATCTCTCGACGAAATTTTCACTCAAAAGATAGACTCAAACTTCAATCTTGACGCTGTTGAATCCAAACTCTTCGGCATCGGCTCTGAAAGTTACGTCGTCGGCTCCCATGAATTTTATATGGGCTATGCCGTCGCCAATAAAAAATTGCTTTGCCTTGATGCCGGCCATTTCCACCCGACTGAAGTTATTTCCGATAAAATCTCTTCTTCGCTCACCTTCCTCGATGAAATACTGCTGCATGTCTCGCGCCCGGTTCGATGGGACAGCGACCATGTTGTTATCCTTACAGATGAATTGCAGGCCATAGCGCAGGAAATTGTCCGCGGCAATTATCTCAACAGAGTTCATATTGGTTTGGATTTCTTCGATGCCAGCATAAACCGCCTTGCCGCATGGGTAATTGGTACGCGATGTATGCTTAAAGCTTTGCTTATGGCCTTGCTCGAACCAGCCGCCAAAATGCGGAACTTCGAACTCCAGGGTGATTTCACCAGCAGACTGGCGATGATGGAAGAACTTAAAACCATGCCTTTCGGCGCTGTCTGGGATTACTATTGTTTAAAATCTTCCGTTCCTGTTGGAATGAACTGGCTTGATGTCGTTAAAAAATATGAAGCACAAGTGCTCGCTAAAAGATAAATAAAGGATTTCAAGTTTATGGATAAGTCGCTAAATGAATTAATCAGTATTTCAAATAATGTAGGTAGTGATCTAATGCTGGTGCAGGGCGGAGGCGGAAACACATCCGTCAAAACTCCTGACAGCAAATATATGTACATCAAAGCCAGCGGAACCGCGCTGAAAGATATGTCTGCTGATAAAGGCTGGCGAAAGCTTGATGTCGAAAAGACCCTTTCAATATTGAATGATAAATGGCTTGCCTCGCTCGATAGCGATGTTCGGGAAAATGAAATCACTCACCGACTTGGGCTTTATTGTGTCGATGGTCTGAAAACAAATGCTCGCCCCAGTGTCGAGTCCGTTCTGCACGCGATGCTTGGAAAATACGTTATACATTTGCATCCTGTTGTCATCGGAGCTTATGTCAGCGCCAAAAACGGCCGTAAAATTATTGAAAAACTTTTCGCGCATGAGAAAAAGCCTGTAATGTGGATTAATTATGATAACCCCGGCCTTACACTTGCCTCAAAAGTTTCAAATCTTATTTCTAATTACGTCGCTGTATATGGCTTTAAGCCTGAAATATTGCTGCTCGAAAAACACGGCCTCTTCGTATCTGCCGACAATTATAACGCGTCTTTGAATCTCGTTAAAAAAGTTGTTAAGATCTGCTCTGCGAATTTAAAAACTTTAAAAACTCTGAAAGTCAGACCACAGAATAATGAAATTATAAACAATGCAAAATTTGCTATCCGTAAAGCATTTTACAACGTAACCCGGCAATATGTAATGGTAAATCATTTTGTAGATGAGCAGATTTTTGCGTTTATGAATCAAAAAGACGCAGGTAAACATCTCTCTTTCCCTGCTCTTACTCCTGATGAAATGGTTTATGCCAATGGCCCCGCAGTTTGGCTCGAAAATGTCAAACCCGATAAGATCGAAGCAAAACTTCAAAAGTACATTGACAATAAGCAAAAAACTCCGTTTGCGTTTCTTGTTAAAGGATTAGGATTGTTCGTCGCAGGCAAACCTTCTTCTGTTACAACCGTTCGAGATATTGTAAAAGGCTCTTTGTTTATTCGTCAGCAAGCCTCTGTCATGGGCGGCATAAATGCGTTAAATAACAATCAGCGTGAATTTATAAACAATTGGGAAGCGGAATCGTTTAGAAAATCCCTCGCTGATGGCGGTACATCAGGCGAATTAAAAAACCGCATCGCGATTGTAACAGGTGCAGGCAGCGGTCTTGGCAGAAGCCTTGCCATCGGACTTGCCAATGCAGGCGCGAATGTCGGCCTTGCCGATATCGATGTTAATGCCGCGCAAGAAACAGCGGAAATTATAAAAACAAAATCACCATCCTGCTCGTCGATTGTTTTAAATTGTAATGTTACCGATGCCGATTCCGTCAGCGGTATTTTCAGCCAGCTCATAGATAAATGGGGCGGCCTCGATATCCTCGTTAATGCCGCCGGCGTTGCACCGGCTTTCAGCCTTACAGATTTGCCTGTCAACAAATGGCGAATGGCTCTTGAAGTTAATCTTACCGGTTATTTCCTTATGGCGCAAAAAGCCGCTCAATTTATGATTGCCCAGGGCATGGGCGGAAATATCATAAATTTAAGTTCAAAATCCGGAATCGACCCCAGCAAAAACAATACGCCATACAATGCTACCAAATCCGGCGAAATTCACATGGCTCGCGGCTGGGCAATGGAACTTGGCAAACACAACATCAGGGTAAATTCAATTTGCCCGGGCAATGTTTTTGAAGGTTCGAAAATATGGAACCCAGAGTATATTAAGGTATGTGCGAAAAAATATGGAATCAAGCCCGAAGAGGTCATTCCTTATTATGTCAGCAAAACCATGCTCGCAAAGGAAATCAAAGGTCAGGACATCGCCGATGCTGTAATTTTCCTGGTTTCCGACAAAGCCAAAATGATTACCGCTCAAACACTTGTTGTTGACGCCGGCCAGGCTATGGTTAGATAGCCTGATTATTTGTCTTTCAACTTTCCTCAAAGTTCACGTTGGAATCTCTATATTTATAGACAAATTTCGCAATTTTTTAAAAAATCCTTATAAATCCGTTTTTTGTTGCTTTTTGAGACGTACAGTGTATTAATTCATAATTCAACAAATAAGTGTAAATGGGTAGTTATTGGAAAATAAGGATTGTGATGCGTAAAATTATCTTTTCTCTGGCTGTTTTAATTGCATTTCCGGCATTTTTGTTTGCCGCGGATTCTGAAAAGCTGTTTGATTTTCAGAAAACCGTTCTAAAAAATGGTCTTTCGGTCGTTACTCTTGAGGATTTTTCCTGTCCGATAGTCGCCGTTCAGATCTGGTACAACGTCGGCAGTAAAAATGAAGACCCAAACCGCCAGGGCTTTGCCCACATGTTCGAACACATGATGTTCCGCGGCACAGACAAACTTGGCCCTGAAGAGCACTTCGGCATCATCCGTTCTGTTGGCGGCTCTGTAAATGGCTATACCAGTTTCGACCGTACCGTTTATCTGCAAACATTGCCCGCCGACCAAATCGAAGTCGCGCTCTGGCTCGAATCTGAAAGAATGGCATTCCTGAAAATCACACAGGATTATTTCAATACCGAACGCAAAGTTGTCGAAGAAGAACTCCGCCGAAAACTAAACAATCCCTATGGCACGCTCACCGAAAAAATATTTGATCAGATTTACACCCAGGCTCCATATCGCTGGATGCCTATCGGCCAAATCGCGCATCTAAGAGCCGCTTCGGTCGATGAATTAAGAAATTTCTGGCAAAAATATTATGGCCCCGAAAACGCCACATTAATTATCGTTGGCGCAATTAAGCACAAAGATGCGCAGCAGCTCGCTGAAAAATATTTCAATTGGATTCAGGGCAAACAAAAGCCCGCGCAGGTTGATTTTAATCAGCCATATCCCGATAAACCTCAAGATATTATCATTAAAGGTGAGAAAGCTCCCGCGCCCGCTTTCATCGAAAAATGGCTCACCGTTCCACAATCGAGCAAAGACACACCCGCTCTCGATTTGCTTTCGATCATCATCGGTTCAGGCAATTCCAGCCGCTTATACGCTGCTCTCGTCGATACCCGTCTTGCAGTTAGTGCCGATGCCGGTACATATTCTCTGCAGAAATCCGGGTCTTTCGGCATTGAAGCTGTCATGCCCCCAAAGGGCGGCGACCCGAATAAAGTCATGGCCGTAATTGACGCCTGCATGCAAAAAATCAGAGCCGAAGGCGTAACGCAGCAGGAACTTGACAAAGCAAAGAATCAGATGCTCCGCAGCCTTATAACGCAGAATCTCGAAATTGAAAACAAAGCGGAAGCTTTGGGAACCGCGATTATCGATATGGGCGACATCAATTCAGTTAATACTTCGATCGATGATATCAAAGCTGTTACAACGAAAAAAATCAAAGAAGTCGCAAATAAATATCTTACCCCGGACAAAGTTTTCCGTTTTCACGTTCCGCTCAATATTGATGGCCCTGTCTTCAGTAAAAATTCAGGCCAGGAAACTTCCGCTGTTACTGAAAATAAAGCCGACGATAATTTCAAGCCCGGCAGAGGCACCAGTACCCGGCCAGAAAATTATCCCTCGTCCGCACCGGTTAAAAAATCGAACATTCAAAGTATAAAGCCCAATACTTTCAGCAAAAAACTTTCCAATGGTTTAAATGTTATGGTCGTGCCGAATAATGAAGTCCCGTTCGTTACCGTCCAGCTTGGCATAAAATACGGCGGATGGACTGATCAAATCCCCGGCACTTGTTCCATGACTATGAATCTTATTGATAAGGGTACAAAAAATTATACC
>JBDKUM010000342.1:0-12059 GCA_039679715.1 Phycisphaerales bacterium | reverse complement strand
TTTCCTGTAGAGTTCGCTTTCCATAATTTATCTCCTTAGATATTCGTGATGGAATTATTTATGGAGTATTATAGAAGCGAACTCTTTTTGGCGCAATAGTTTATCTGCAATCGCGCAAAATGTTGTTTAGCCCCCGGGCCTGTACCGGGGGTCATAAAAAAATCTTCCAACTTACCGCACCATGACTGGGTCATTTTTCATTTCGTCTGTTCTCTAAATAATCTTATTCGTAAACACCCTCATCAAGCCAATAATTCATAAGCTCGATCAAATCATCCAAATCGACAGAGCCGTCATAATCCAAATCCGCAAAATCGCAGAAATAGTTATAATTCCTGCAATCATCGCGCATCCAGTATCTCGATAACGCGGCAAAATCTTTAAAATTGTTTTTGCCGTCTGTGGAAATATCAACCGGCGAGATCTGCCATGTCAGAATCGGATAATCATTTTCCGGCATAAACCAGACAGCTTCATTGCCGTCAGCATAAGAAAAATCCCACCCTGCATTTGTGAAAGTTGAAAGTGTTTGCATTTCTGCCGTTGTTAGGCCTCCGGTACCGACAGGATCACCATCAGCAATTTCAGAATCCCAAAATGATAAATTAGTTGTATTCAGGTTCCCAATTAGTCTATTTATATTACTAACAGAATAAGATTTTGTTATTCCAAGATGATGATTGTGGCGCCCCGCCAGACCTCCTGCGTATGAAAAATCAGTGCCTATGATCGAAGAAGATGAATAGCAATTTTTGATTAGAGCATAATAAGCATTTCCGATCAAGCCACCGGTTGTATTTCTGCATATTACATCAACTTTTGTGAAAGAACTATTTATTTTACCATAAGTACTTTCACCTACAAGTCCTCCAATACGATTATTGCCTTCTATAGTTCCTTCGCAAAAACAATTTGTTATGTTCCCGGAAATACTCGAAACATTATTAGAACCAATATTCGAACCAACCAGCCCGCCTGCAATTTGATTTGCTTTTACATTGACCTTAGAAAATGAATTGCTGATATTGCCGTAATTGTTTAAACCAACAAGCCCGCCAATCGTGCTATAACCTTGAATTTTGCCGGTACTGAAACAATTAGTAATATTTCCGTAATTATTTTTACCAGCTAAAGCCCCAATTTTGCCTTCAGTTCCAACAGGATCGCACGGAGAAAAATTGCATTCCTCGATTCCCAGATTTCGTACAATCGAGTTTGTGCCCAGACACCCGAAAAATCCAGAGACAAGGAAAGTTTTAATGTTGAGATTTTTAATTTTATGCCCACCGCCGTCGAATGTTCCTTTAAATGGAAAATCATTCGGGCCGATCACCTCTCCTGTGAAAATCGTATCAGCAAGATTAATATCATTAATCAAAATATAATTCTTGGAATAATTTTCTTTGTCTGTATCAAGGCATACCAAATCCTGCTTAGTTGAAATTTTAAATGGATTTGAGCAACTCCCTGCCCCGCCGGAATAATAGTTATATGATTGAGAAACAAGCTTCGGATAACAAACAATATTAGGATCCATTTTCCAAATGTCCGCCGCGGTCCCGTTTGCAGATTCCACCACATCCCAGCCTGCGTTTATAAATGTATTTCTATCCTGCATCTGTGCGGTAGTAAGGCCTGTGCCCCCCGCGCTCGTTGTACAGTTGGTGTAATTTACATCCCAAAAGCTTGCCGTTACAGAGCCTTCATTTGTCCTCACCAGTCCTTTTTTTGAATTTACAAAAGCAAGAGAATAGCAATTTTCAATGACCCCGGAATTCTGATTATAACATACTAATCCCGCCGAACTTGTTGGATTTGAATTGTAATAAGCAATAACCGAACAATTAGTCCAGCAATTATTTACATTACCTAAATTGGAGCCTGCAATACCTGCAACACTACTATATCCCTCAACAATACCAGTCGTAAAGCAATTGCTAATGGTTCCGGAATTGAGCCCTGCAATGCCGCCCACATCAACTACAGAAGGCCCCCCTAAGCTATACTCATATTCAAAAATAACATTCGCCGAACAATTTCTTATAATACCGCTGTTAGAACCGACTAAGCCGCCGATTCGAGAACCAACCCCATAAGAGGTAATAGTTGCATTGACATCGCAATTAACAATCTCCCCAGAATTTAAACCAGCCAACACTCCAACACCACATATTCCTTGATCCCATTGATTTTCACGTTCGTAATGCCACAAAAGCCGGCAATCTATTTTTAAATTTTTTATTAAACCACCATCAATTTTACCGAATAATCCGAGTGAAGAAGGCCTTCCTCCAAGTGGATATGGATAACCCTGAATTGAAAAAATTATTGTATAATTATTCCCATCGAAAACTCCAGTAAAAGGAGCATAAAAAATAGAATTGTCGAAAGAAGTATCGTAAAAGTTTATATCATTAGTCATTAGATAACATTTGGATAAATCTTCAGGGGTGGAACTAAGAGTAATTAAATCGCCGCAAAGCGAAATTAGATATGGATCTTCAGGTGTGCCGCTCCCGCCGGAGTATTTGGCATCAGCAATCGAAATAAAAAGATAAACAAATAATATGGAACAAAGAAATTGATTAACAAATTTTTCTTTCATCATGCACCCTCCTTTAAAGATGATATTATATATCCCCTTACCGCACATGTCCACTAAATTTCAATCTCTACTGAAAACCCTAAGAGAAAGAATTTACTTGAAAATCCCGACAAAATATGTTATAATATACCTATAAAACTTTTGCTCTTTCTCATTTTTACCTTCCACTTTCACTCACTCACCCATCTACACTTTCACTCATTTACTAACCGTTTTTTCGTGTAAATTTTTGATTTTTTGAACGTTTTTCTTTGTTTTTTAAGTCGAAAATTGAAAAAAGCTTTCATCTTTGAGTCAGTTTTTGAAGCTTTTCCTGATTTTGATGGGTATTTGGAAGTGAATTGACATGGAAATGACATCAACGGTGCAAAAAGTGACCACTTTGCGGCATTTTTTGACATCTTTTTGACAATTTGGAACACGAATTTGCGTCCAAATTATGGTTTAAACCCCTTATAAGCGTGAGTTCAAAAACATAAAAAAAGGCGAACTTTTGTTCGCCTTTTGGAATTTTTTATTGGCCTGCTTTACGCGCTGCTCTGCGGCGGTCTTCTTCGCGAAGGAATCTTTTTCTGATTCGTATCGAATTGGGACAAATCTCGACAAGCTCATCGCCCTGGATATATTCCATCGCCAGCTCAAGACTCATTATTCTTGCCGGCTTGACTCTTGCAGCTTCATCTTTTCCCGATGCACGCATATTGCTCATCTGTTTGGCTCTGACAGGATTTACAGGAATATCGTTTTCTTTGCAATGCTCGCCGACAACCTGGCCGTCATAAACCGTATCGCCCGGCTCGACAAAAAACATTCCCCTGTCGTATAACGCGTCAAGAGCATAAGCTGTAACCTGCCCGGCATTAGTCGCAACCATAACGCCATTTTTACGCTGCGGAATCGAACCTCTCATTGGCTCATAATCTTCAAACGAATGGTGCATAATCGCTTTGCCCTGCGTAGCATTTAGCATTCTTGCATGCAGACCGAAAAGCCCTCTTGACGGAATAAGAAATTCCATGTGAATGAAATTGCTCGTTCCGCTCTTAGCGTCCATTCTAAGGACTTCGCTTCTTCGTTCGCCCAGAAGCGCCATAACCGCGCTTTGACAATCCAGCGGGCAATCGATAGCAAGCAATTCAATCGGCTCATGATGAACATCGTCGATAACTTTTAAAATAACTTCCGGCTTTCCAACGCAAACTTCATAACCTTCGCGACGCATATTTTCGAGCAGAATTCCCAGGTGCATAAGGCCTCTGCCTGAAACGCAAAATTCTTCCGGCGTTCTGCCCGGAGCAACCCGCAGCGCGACATTATGCTGGAGTTCTTTTTCAAGCCTTTCGCCGATTTGCCTGCTCGTTACGTATTTGCCATCCTGACCCACTAAAGGCCCATCGTTGACTCTGAAAGTCATAGACATTGTAGGCTCATCAACAGCCAATACCGTAAGCTTTGAAGGATTATCGGGACATGCGATTGTATTTGCGATATCAACAGGGTCGAGACCCGATACAGCACAAATATCTCCGGCTAAAACCGACTCAACCTGTTTTCTGCCAAGACCCGCAAACGAATGAACCTGCAGAACTTTTTGCAGGGTATGCACATTGTCTGTATCAATTACTGTAACATTCTGGCCTTCATGAATCTCGCCTGCGAAAACTCTGCCGACCGCAATTTTGCCTACGTAATCTGAATATTCCAGACTCGTTACCAGCATTTGCAGCGGAGCATCGGGCACAACTTTCGGGGCCGGGACTTTTTTAATTATTGTTTCAAATACGATTTTCAGATTATTCGTTTTTACATCGGGATCACTCGATGCCCAGCCTTGTCTGCCTGAAGCGTACATAACCGGAAAATCAAGAGCGTCGTCATCTGCGCCCAATTGCACGAGTAAATCGAAAACTTCGTTGACTACTTCGTGCGGACGAGCGTTTTCACGATCGATCTTGTTAATAACTACTATAGGTTTTAATTTATTTTCAAGAGCTTTGCTCAAGACAAATCTTGTCTGCGGCATAGGCCCTTCAAAAGCATCGACTAAAAGCAGTACGCCATCGGCCATTTTCAAAACACGTTCGACTTCTCCGCCGAAATCAGCATGGCCCGGAGTATCGATGATGTTGATTTTGTATTCATCGCCCTGTGAATCTATATAGTTTACAGCGCAGTTTTTGCTTAGAATTGTAATCCCGCGTTCACGTTCAATAGGATTTGAATCCATAATAAGGTCATCCACACCGCCGGCCAGTTTGTCAAGGTCTTCAGCGCGGAACATACCAGATTGATACAGAAGCTTATCAACAAGTGTTGTTTTGCCATGGTCTACGTGTGCAATAATGGCTACATTGCGAATATAATTATAGTACATATTTAAACTCTAAAAAAGGTAATTAGTATACGGTTTGTTTTATACTTTACAGTTGAAAGCGTAGTATTTTACATTGTTTTTTACGGTTGTCAATGTAAAATGCCATCTTTTCAAGTCGACCAATGATACGCAAAAATACTATTATAAGTTTGAAAAATGTTACGGCAGTTCGCGATAATTTAAAAATTCTGAGCGATATAAATTTATCGATACTGCCGGGCCAATGCTGCGCAATAATCGGGCCTAACGGTGCGGGCAAATCGGCTCTTGTCGCAGTAATCAGCGGGTATTTATGGCCTCAGGAAGGAACGGTTACCGTTTTCGGCCAAACTTTCGGGCAGGTCGATGTACTAAACATTCGAGGCAAAATCGGCATTATCGAACCGTCGCGTATGCCTCATTTCGATGAGAATATAACAGTTCGGGAAATTATAGCCACTGGATTATTCGGCACGCTTATGCTGCCCTTCTATCGGCGGATTACCAGACAGCAATGGAAAAAAGTTGATTCGCAGATATCATTTTTTAAACTTCAAAAACAAAAAAATCTTTCGATTGAGACGCTTTCTTCCGGCGAGCAAACAAAGGTTTTGCTGGCGCGTGCAATGATTGCAAAACCAAAAATGCTGATACTGGATGAACCCACCAACGCGCTTGATATCGGCAACAGAGCTATTATTGTAAATATATTAAATAAGCTTCGCCGGCAAAAGGAACCGCCGGCCATTATTATAATTTCTCATCATCTTGATGAATTGCCAAGAAATCTTGATTCTGTCGTTCTTTTGAAAAAAGGAAAAATCATCAGCCAGGGCAAACCCGGCGAGGTTTTGACTTCAGCGAATATGAGCGAAACTTTCGGCTGCAAAGTGAAGGTATTTCATGACAAAGGTACCTACCTTGCGTCTGTAGATATAAGCCGGTAAAATTCGAAGAATTGAGATTGCTTCGCTACGTCCCTGAAAGGGACTGCGCTCGCAATGACAGATAAACGCAATTTTGTCATTGCGCGGAGTCCTGCTTCAGGACGACAAAGCAATCTCAAATCATGAATACGGCAGCTCTTAATTATTTCTTTTCGTTAAAAGTTCTTAATTTTATCCATTGCATAAGAACTTCCACGACATATTCGATTTCAGGCGGGCTTAATTGTTTATGTGCGGGGATTTTATGCCATTTGGCCAAGCAGCTTCGACAGCAAGTCGCGGTTGCGTGCTGCGCTATGAAAACAGGATGGCCTTTCATGGGCGTTTGTTTGCCGTCGTTTTTGGGTTCCTCTGGTGCCAAACGGGCAGTTATAAAATCAAACGCGTGTCTCTGAATTGTATCAATGCCCTTATTTTTTATATATTCAATATCTTTGGCTGATAATTTAAAACGTGATCGAAACTTCGATTTAGATAATCTCTCAAAAAGGTTATTAAGCTTTTCTTCCACAATTTTGATTTTTTATTTTTGATTTTTAATTTATTTATACAACCATTGCTTTTGCGATTTCTTTGGCTTTTTCTGCTCCAAACAAAACTTCGACAAGTTTTAAGGAAAACTCAAGAGCGGTTCCGGGTCCCTGTGATGTAATGCAGTTTCCATCTACGACAACTTTTTGAGCTGCCGCAGATGAATTTTTCAATTTATCCGCAAACGACGGATAGCAGGTTGCTTTTTTGCCCGCAAGCAGGCCATGATATTCTAATATGACTGCTGGCGAGGCGCAAATGGCGGCATAAAGTCTGCCGGCGCGTGCCTGCTCTTTTAACATTGCGGTAAGTTCTGTGCTGTCGCGAAGGTGTTCTGCGCCGGGCATACCACCGGGCAAGGCAATCAAATCGAAAATTTCGCCGGTGCAATCGGTTATCAAACAATCGGCTGTGATTTTTATTTTCCTGGATGTCTGTATTTGCAGATTCTGCACGGATGCGATTTTGACCTCCGCTCCTGCCCTTCTTAAACAATCAATTATCGCGACTGTTTCGAGTTCTTCGCTGCCGTCAGCTACCGGAACCAATACTTTTTTGCTCATTTTTTTCTCCCGAATATATATTTTATTATTAGAAGTTTAACATAATTCTAATATAATATTAAATAATAATTAACAAAGCCAGGTAGTATAAGGATACACTGGAAGACAAAATATGCCAAAAGAAAAAATACTGATAGTCGATGACGAAGAAGACGTTCTTGAGTTGGTGCGGTTTAATCTTGAAAAAGAGGGTTATAAAACAGAAACCGCGATTTCAGGCGAGGCGGCACTTTCGGACGCTAAATCGAAATTGCCTGATTTAATTATTCTGGATTTGATGCTGCCGGGGATTGACGGCCTGGAGGTTTGCAAAAAACTCAAAGGAGATTCGAAAACCCAAAATATTCCAATAATAATGCTTACGGCAAAAGGAGAAGATTCGGATATTATTACAGGTCTGGAATTGGGTGCCGACGATTATATGACAAAACCATTCAGCCCGAAAGTTCTAAACGCGAGAGTTAAAAAAATTCTGCAAAGACATGTTACGCGTGAACTTGAAAAACCGCAGGTTAAAATACATGAAATTACGATTGATCCTGCAAGGCATGAAGTTTTGGTAAAGAATAAACAGATTGAACTCACTTTTACAGAATTCAATATTCTTTATACATTGGTAAAAAGGCCGGGGCTGGTTTTTACACGCTATCAAATTGTGGATGCGATTCGCGGACAGGATTATCTTGTTACAGACCGCTCGATAGATGTCCAGATAGTATCACTGCGGAAAAAGCTTGGCACCGCGGGCAAATACATAGAAACAGTACGCGGCATAGGTTATAAATTCAAGGATTGACGGCAACTATGGCCAGGAAACGCTATATCTGGAAAATTTATATTTCTTATATATTATTGATTATCGCGGCTCTTGGTGCGGCGACATGGTATTTTTCGAGATTTTTTCAACAATTTTATTTAGAGCAAACCACTAAAGAACTTATAAATTATGCGAAATTGTACTCGCCTCAAATAACACCATTTATAATTTCTGCAAACTATGCCGGGGTGGATGATTTGTGCAAGCGGTTCGGCAAACTGGGAGCGGGCAGAATCACTATAATAAGCACAACAGGTGTTTGTCTTGGCGATTCAAACCAGGACCCTGCGAAAATGGAAAACCATTCCGACAGGCTTGAATTTATAAACGCTCTTCAAAAAGGGCTCGGCAAGTCTATACGGTTCAGCACAACGGATAATAAAAAAATGATGTATGTGGCGGTTCCGATTACGGAGGACGGCAAAACAATCGCGATTGTCCGGACTGCGGTTTCCATCAATCAAATTGATCAGACGCTGCGTTATACTTATATCAAAATCGCAGTTTCCGCGATTTTCGTCTCCATCATAGCGGCTGTATTGAGCATGATAATCATTATTTTCAGCGATATAAAAAAATTCCGCAAGCTTGAAAATATAAGAAAAGATTTTGTTGCGAACGTATCACATGAGCTTAAAACGCCTGTAACAAGCATCAAAGGATTTGTAGAGACTCTCTTGGAAAGCGATTTAACAAATGCATCCCAAACTCGCCAGTTTCTCGATGTTATATCGAAAAACACGCAAAGACTCGACGCGATTATCGACGATCTTTTAAGCCTGTCCCGGCTTGAAAACGACAAAAAAGAAATCGTTTTTACAACCGCTTATCTAAAAGCCATTTTGACAAACGCCATTGAGCTTTCGAAAATCAAATCGGAGCAAAAACGAATACAAATAAATATCAACTGCCTTGACGGCATAAAAGTCAGTGCCAATACTCTGCTGCTTGAACAGGCTGTTTTCAATTTAATAGATAACGCGATAAAATATAGCGAGCCTAATAGCGAAATAAATGTAGTTGCTCAGGAATCGGAAAAGGAATTGATTATTTCAGTTCAGGATCACGGCTGCGGAATCGAAGATAAACATTTGTCCAGAATTTTCGAAAGATTTTACGTTGTCGATAAAAGCAGAAGCCGAAAACTGGGCGGTACAGGGCTTGGGCTTGCGATTGTGAAACATATCGCTGGACTGCATAAAGGTTATATAAAGGTAGAAAGCGAAATCGGAAAAGGCAGTATTTTTACTATTCGCCTTCCTATAATGAAATAAGGCTGCCTCTAAAAATTGCTTTTGAAGCAAGACCGAGCGAAATTTTCGCCGGCAAGGCAGCAGAGTCAAAATCGCCGCAAATGTAGCTGCAACCCTACTTTGAGGACGATTTTGGCTCGATAACGATGACGGCGGAAATTGCAGCCGGTCGCAGCCAAAATGAATTTTTAGAGGTTGCCGAAGTTTGCTATGAATAAGAATATAATTTTTATAACTATTTTATTTTTAAGTTCAACCTGTTTTTCGAGGGATATTACTTTTTTCGTCTGGTCTGATACACATTTCGGTGCCTGCGATAATCAAAACAGGTTAAATGTAATAGAACAGATGAATAAAATGCCCGGCAGGGAATATCCGGAGTATTATTCCAAAAATGAAATAGTCGCCCAGCCTTCGTTTTTAATGGTTCTGGGAGACATAACGGAAAGCGGCAAACAACATCAGTAGGATGATCCGAATGCGCCTGATTACGCAAGCTATATCCATACTACAAAAAATTTGAAAACATACGAAGTTCTCGGCAATCACGACAGTAAAAAGGAAAACGTCGTACGCAGGAAAATATCCGAAAAATTCGGGCAAACTTATTATTCATTCGATGTAAATGATGTTCATTTTGTTGTGCTTGATCCTTATACGGCAGGCCTGGTAGCCGCTCCCGATTTAGATGCAAATCAGCTAAATTGGCTGGATAAAGATTTATCAGGATTGCCAAAAGATACGCCAATTATAATCGCGATGCATATTCAGCCTGATGCAAATGCACAAACTGACCGCTCCAGCAGGTTAGGAAATGAAAGTTCTGAAAAACTGTCGCAAATTCTCAAAAATAAAAATGTGTTAGCTATTCTGCACGGTCATTGGCATAAGCTGGGTTCAGCAGTCTGGAAAGGAATAGATGTTATCAGTCCGGCGGGATATGTTTACGGCATTGACGGGTGCAGTTGCGCAGACAGACATTGCAGCCAGGTTTGGGGAATTATTCATATCACAGATAATCAAATAACAAGTCTCGCATATAATTGGGAATTTGACAAATGGGCATCTGCGGATGAAATTATGTTAAAAAAACAGATTTCTAAATGATAATTAATCTTTTTCTAATTCCGCATTAACACAATCCTAACAAATAAAAATATAATCTAAAATAACAAGGTCGAACCTCATCGATATTTGGGGTTTATTCCTATACTGATTTAATGGAAAAGGTCTAAAATGGATTTGATTTTAGGAAAAAAAGCATGCGAAAAATATTTGCAATAGTCATCTTAATTTTACTAATTTCAAATTTTTCGCTCGCATCGAGGAAGAAAAATCCCCATTTTATACAAGTAAAAGGCTCCGATACGATGGTGAACCTTGCTCAATCATGGGCTGAAACATATATGGAAATCAATCAAAAGGATTTTATCGCGGTTACCGGCGGCGGTTCGGGAACGGGCATCGCTTCGATGATGAACGGAACTTGCGATATAGCCATGAGTTCGCGAGATATTAAGAAAAAAGAAATTGAAATGGCCAACAAAAGAGGGATTAAACCTTATGAAATTAAAGTTGCGCTCGATGGCTTGGCAGTTGTGGTAAATCGCGAGAATCCAGTTGATAAATTAACAATGGATCAGCTTGCGGATATTTTTACCGGTAAAATTACAAACTGGAAGCAGCTTGGCGGGCACAACGGCCAAATAGTTTTGCTTTCAAGGGAAGTCAATTCAGGCACGCATGTCTATTTCAAAGAGCACGTATTAAGAAAAGGCAATTCGCAGGGAACTGAAGAATTCGCACCATCTGCTCTTATGCTCTCATCTTCGCAGGCAATAGCGGATGAAATCGCGGGCAACATCGACGCGATCGGCTATTACGGCATGGGATATATTTCCAAAAATCAAAAAGCCGTGAGTGTAGCTAAGGACCCGAATTCCGAATATGTGCCGCCGACGATAGACAATGTTGTCAGCGGAAAATATCCGATTTCACGGCCGATGTATCTTTATACAAATGGTGAGCCAAACGGATTGACTAAGAAATTCATAGATTTTGCCCTTTCCGAAAAAGGTCAGAAGATTGTAGTAGAAACGGATTTCGTACCAATTTCGAAATAAGGAATATAAGTGAGAAAGATAAAGGAATTTTTGATAGAAAAACTTATCCTGCTCTGCGGATTGGCATCAATATTTTTTGTTATTCTTATTTTTATATTTCTTCTCAAAGAAGGTTTGGCTGTATTCAAATCTGTTTCCGTGAGCAAATTCCTTTTCGGCAGCAAGTGGTATCCTATTTCCGAACCCCCACAGCTTGGAATTCTGCCGCTGATTCTTGGATCGCTGGTGGTAACTTTAGGGGCGGCAGTGATTTCAATACCTATCGGTGTTGGCAGCGCAATTTATATCGCTGAAGTCGCACCGGCAAAGTTGAAAGAAATTTTGAAAGCGGGCATTGAACTTCTTGCGGCCATTCCAAGCGTCGTGTTGGGCTTCATCGGAATGGTTACGTTAGTGCCCTGGGTCAAAAATATTTTTCATCTGCCGACAGGCCTAACCGCACTATCAGGCTCAATAATGCTGGCGTTTATGGCAATGCCTACGATAGTTTCGATTGCGGAAGATGCGCTTTATTCAGTACCGAAATCATATAAAGAAGGTGCGCTGGCTTTGGGTGCAACACAATGGCAGGCAATCTGGCGAGTTATGCTGCCTGCGGCTTCATCGGGAATTTTGGCCGCTGTTATGCTTGGAATAGGTCGAGTCATCGGCGAGACAATGGCAGTGATGATGATTACAGGCAACTCGGCTATCATTCCGCACAGTATCTTGCAGCCTGTACGAACTTTGACCGCGACAATTGCCGCGGAAATGGGTGAAGCGGTCGTAGGAAGCGAACATTACTTCGCACTTTTTGCGATTGGTATAGTTTTATTTGTTATAAGTTTTGGAATCAATGTAACGGCCGATATTTTCCTTCATAGACGA
>JBDKUM010000341.1:0-16912 GCA_039679715.1 Phycisphaerales bacterium | reverse complement strand
GTTTATTCATCTCCGGCAGTTTTTGCTCAAGCAGAACCTGCCGAATTTTTTCTTTACTATCGATCGCCGGCGACCCAACCACCTTTTGATTGGGCGCAATGTCATTTATAACACCAGCCTGTGCACCAACTTGCGTCATGTCGCCAATGGTTACATGATCCTTAACTCCGACATGTCCGGCCAGAACAACACCGTTACCGATTTTACAGCTTCCGGCTATTCCTACCTGTGCGACGATAAGACAACATTTACCAATAACTACATTATGTCCTATCTGAACAAGATTGTCTATCTTTGTTCCTGCACCTACAATTGTATTGCCAAATTTTGCTCTGTCAACGCAACTGTTGGCACCAATTTCTACAAAGTCCTCTATAATAACACCACCTGTGTGCGGAATCAACTGGTGCCTGCCATCAATGAAATAATATCCGAAGCCGGTTGCGCCAATTGTAGTATTTGCGCTAATGAAACAGCAGTTTCCTATGGTGCAATTATGATAAACAACAACGTTATCATCGAGTTTGCAATCTTTGCCGATTATAACGTTGGCTCCGATTTTACATCCTGCGGAGATGATAGTACCGGCTCCGATTTTAGCACCTTTGCGAACTAAAGCCAGTGGGCCTATCGATGCGGCAGGGTCTACGAAAGCGCCTTCTTCTACAACGGCGGATTTGTGAATACCCAGAGGCTGCTTTTCGATTTGAGGCATGAAATATTTTAATGTTTCAAGAAGCCCGCGTTCGACATTGTCGACAACAAGAATCGGAATCGGAGATTGTATTTTATTTTTTACAATTACCGCTGCTGCTTTACATTCCGATATTTTAGCCAGGAGCTTCTCATCAGCGGCAAAGGTAAGCTGATCACTTTTTGCATTTTCAAACGCAGAAACACCAATAATTTCCGTATCTCCGGAGCCAATCAGCTCGGCATTGATAAATTTGGCGATTTGACTGATAGTAAATTTCGGCTGCTGCATCATTTTGTTTTCGGTGCCTTATTATTAAGCGTTACAAGAACATCCTGTGTAATATCATAAGATTTATCATAATATAGAAGTTTATGCGTCTTGGTTGTTAAAATCATATCGGTCGGATTTTGAGCAGCGGGAGAAGTTTCAGGCTGATTAAGATAATTATCGTCTCTGTTGAGAATCATATTATACCCTTTGGCCTGCGCTACTTCGGATATGGATTCGAGAATTTTGCGATAAATTTGTTCTTTGCCGTGCATCTCCTTCATTGTCAAATCCTGCTGGTAAAATTCCTTTTCGGCTTCTAATTGAGACTGCTTCATCATTAAAGCCTTGAGTGCAGCCATATAGTCCGTGGTGCCTTCTTTCAATTTGCTTATAGAATTTTTTTCAGCTTCAAGATCCTGTTCCATTTTTTTGATATCCGCATATCTTTTTTCGCCTTCATCGGCAAGATCTTTTTCAGTTTGAGTCTTAAATAAGCAATTATCGAAAAGTTCTCTAACGCTTACGACTGCAATTCTAGCGGGAGGCAACGCTTTTTCTTTAGCCGCACTTGAATTTTCAATGCAAAAAACCGCAACTAATAAAATCACCAGAAAACCGGCGAATATTAAATTTCTTGTTTTCATACTATTATTCCTTTCTTAATTTTTAAATTTTTTAAGCCACTAAGACACAAAGGCACAAATTTTAAATATATTTTTTTGCGCCTCCGTTACCTCTAAGGAGCGGCATCTTAGAACAAAGCACCGGCAGAGAAACTGAAAATCTGCGTATCATCATCTTCGTCTTTCAGGAATGGTGCTGCTAGCTCAAATCTCATCGGAACCGGCCCAAACCATTGAGGTATCATAATTTGAATACCAATACCAACTGATGCTCTGACTCCGCCTGTTTCAACTATGCCTGTATCGACGAAAAACAATCCGGCTAAAGTTTCCGTATAAAGCGGAACTATCACTTCATGACTGGTAGTGGCAACCCATTTGCTTCCGATAGGATCATCATCCGGACCGCTTCGCGGACTTACACCACGATAATCAAAACCACGGATACTGCCGATTCCGCCGCCATAAAACTTTTCAAATACAGGTGCATTGCCAACCACTGAGCCTGCATAGAATTTATTTTCAAGAACTGTTTTGCGTCTGGCTATATCTTCGTGAAGAGTTTTGTAAATTCTCAAAGTACCTTCAACAATTCCGAAAGTACGATCGCCGGCAACCTGTTCATAAGATATTTCATAATTCTTGCCTTTTGTCGGCAGGTATCTGCTATCGGTTGTGTCGCGGCCAAAACCCATTTTTACGCCGCCTAAGAGATTATCGCCTTTAACATCTTTTACTTCTTTAGGAGCATCATCTTCAATTGAATTGATATTTACATTTTCAGCTCTGAATCCGAGGGTTCTATACCATCCGTTTTTGAGCCTGTGTGTAAAATGCGTATAACCCTTTAAACGCTCTTCATCGTAGTTTTCTCTTTCTCTAGCCCAATTTGAGGCTCCGACTGTCCATGATATCGGTTTGTCTCTAAAATACGGGTCTGTCCAGCTAACCGAATATCTGCTGACTTCGGTACCGGGTTCGAGTGCGATTCTGAATGTCTGGCCTGCGCCTTTAAAAGAATCTTCGGAGAAAAATTTTCGCCAGCTTTTGGGCCATTTCTTAATATCGAAATTTCTCTGCTCGTAAACGACCTGGCCAATCAAACCATCATTACTGCTGACACCTGCTCCAAAAAGAACAGAACCGGTTTTGCCTTCCTTAATTCTGACTTCGGCGTCTTTCTTGCCGGGCTTATCTCCAACGGGAGTAATAACGGCTGTCTGGGAATAGACTTTTCCCCTTACATTTTTTTCGAGTTGTCCTTCACCAGTGCCCTGGGCTATATGAGCGTTGTACCACTGGCCCGGCTTGAATTCTTCTTCATCCAGAATTCGCCTGATTACTTTATCCTGGATTGTTTTATTGCCGGAAATATTGACGTTTTCGATTCGGTATCTTTCACCTTCATTTACGTCAAATATGGCATTGATTTTATTTTCACCAACGAATTGACGCGACGAAGATACCCTGCTATCTATAAAACCAGTCTGATGATACTTTCTGGTGATTTCATCTTTATCATAATCAGCTTTGTCGTTGCTGTAGAATTGACCTTTTTTTAATCTACACGTGCTTGTAAGATTCGCATCACTCAAAAATTCGTTACCATTGATTATAATTTCATTAACATCATACTGTTTGCCTTCTTCAATACTGAAAGTAATTTCAACACCTTTTCGTTCCTTGACAAAATTCAGCTTTGAAGCAACTTTAGTGTCCAGATAGCCCTGCTTATCATAGGCTTTTTGAAGTTTAACAACATCCTCATCAAGAGTTTTTTGTTTGAAGTAATTCTGGAAAATTAATAAGTTTTTGGGATTGCTTTTTATTACTTTTTTAAGTTCGCCTTTTTTAATGTGCTTATTTCCCTCAAACAGGGTTTTCTTAATTTTAACCCTCGGCCCTTTATCAATATTGAACTGCAAAATCCCTTCATCGATTTTAGAATCATCAAAAGTGATTTTAGCAAAAGGATAGCCGGAAGAATTATAAAATTCAGTTAATTTTTCAGCGCCTATTACCGCGGTGAGTTTGTCAAGATAATCGCCTCTCTGGAAGCCTGCCTTTTCAGATAGCTTGCTGTCCTTTGTTTTAGGATCGCCCTTGAAAATAAGTTGGCGAATAACAGTTTTTTCTTCGATGATGAAAGTTAAATCGACTTTCTCGCCGGCTGGTTTGACATTGTAGTAACAAAACGCAACGCCAAGTAAAGCGCCGATTCTTTTGCAGTCTTCCTGAGCTTGAGCAGTTGAAAATTTCTGATCTGCCCTGCTTCTGGCGGCAGCCAGGATTTTAGCGTTTGTTATATAAACATTTCCTTCTATGAAAATCTTATCTATGATCCTGTTTTCGAAAGACTGCTGCGGAATTTCAGTAGTTTCAGCAGGCTGTAAATTCGCGGCATTAGAATCAGGAATATTTACATCGGGCTTGTTTGCATCAGGATTTATTATTGCGTTTGTATCTGCGACCGGGACTGTATTCGGTTCTGACCTAAGTTGATTATTGAATAACAATATAACGGATAGGAAAAGTAAAATCTTCATCGGCCTGTAAATTTCAGGGCTGCTGGAACTATTCATAAAATCCCTTTCTATAAATCCGTCCATATTGTTCAGGTCCGCATTATACCAGCTATATTAAAATTTGGTATTAAAATGGCTCTTTTACTCTTAATTTGTTTCCAAATCGCGTATACATTCCATTGAAGCTAAGCTCAACCGTATCGGTCGGGCCGTTACGCTGTTTGGCTATGATAACTTCAGCCGAAGCGGTATCTTCGTAATCCTGTTCGCCTTTATGATAATAATCCTCGCGATGCAGAAGCATAATAACGTCTGCATCCTGTTCGATACTTCCGCTTTCACGCAAATCGCTCATTCTGGGCTTATGCCCTTCTCTGCCTTCAGTGGCACGATTAAGCTGGCTAAGAACTACAACAGGCACTTCAAGCTCCCTTGCAAGCGCCTTTAAATATCTGCTGATTTCACTTACTTCCTGCTGACGCGATTCCACAGAACCGCCCATGCTCATTAATTGCAGGTAATCTATAAATATACATTTGATTCCGTATCTGCTGCGAAGTCTTCTTGCCTTGCCGCGGAGTTCCAGCGGAGTAATGCCGGGGGTATCGTCAACATAAATTGGCTTTTCACTCAACTCGCTGGCGGCATGCACTAGTTCCTGATATTGGCCGTCATTAACCATACCTTTGCGGACAAGCTGGGAATCAATCATTCCCCTGCTGCAAAGCATGCGTTCGGCAAGCTGCTGGCGGCTCATTTCCAATGAGAATATAGCGACCGGAATATTATTATCCGCTCCGATGTGCTCGGCGATATTCATCGCGAAGCTGGTTTTACCCATACTGGGTCTGCCGGCAATAATAATCATTTCACCATTCTGCAGGCCGCAGGTCAAATCGTCCAACTCGGCAAAACCCGATGGAAGACCTGTGATATGATGTCCCTGGCGTTTATCGATTGCCTCGAAAGCTTCGGCTAGAAGCTCTTTCATCGATGCGGCATTACCGCTAACTTTTTTCTGCGTAACAGTAAATATTTTCTGTTCCGCCCTGTCGAGCTTTTCAGCGACATTACCGGAATCATCCAGAGCTTCCGTAAGAACCTCGCCTGCAGCGCTGATAAGCTCGCGCATCATCTGCTTTTCTTTTACGATTTGCAGATAATGTTCGACATTAGCGCTGGAGGGAACAGATTCGGCAATTCTGACCAGATATTCCGCGTTGCCCACTTCTTCGAGCTGTTTTCGGTTTTTCAGCTCATCACGAAGCAGCAAAAGGTCGAAGACATCGCTTTTTTTGTCCCAAAGCGAAATCACCGCCTCGAAAATCATTTGATGTTCGATGCGGTAAAATGCCGCTGCCGTCAGCTTTTGAACGACAAGTCCGATGCACTGCGGGTCGAGAATCATCGAACCCAGGACTGCCGCTTCCGCTTCGAGCGATTCAGGCATCGTCCTTGAGGCCAAAGACAGCGAAGATATATCCGTCTGCCTTGCGGCCGCAGGCTTATTGTTGTTCTGTCTGTCCTTCTTTGGAGGCATCGGTCGTTTCCATACTTGGAGCTTCCGGCACAATTGTGACTTTTATCGTAGCCGAAATATCCGTCGCGAATCTAATCCTTACATTTCTTTCGCCAACTTCTTTAATATGTGTATCGAGCTGAACAAATTTATCTTCAACCTGGAAACCCTGGCTGCGAAGATTTTCAGCGATATCTTTTTCAGAAATCGAGCCGAACAAATGTCCCTGTTCGTTTGCCTTTGATGCCAATACAACTTCGGCGCCGTTAACAGCTTCGGCGGCCTTTTTGAAGTTTTCAATAACGACCTGGCGTGCGGCTGCTCTTTTAGCCTTTTCTTCGGCCATTGATTTTATTTTTGATTCACTCGGCACAACCGCTAATCTTTGCGGCAGAAGATAATTTCTGGCATAACCTTCGCTAACTTTTACAACATCTCCATACCAGCCGAGATTTTCAACATCTTCTATTAATAAAACGTTCATATAACATCTCCGATAATTTTAGGGCAGCTCAGCGCCCGCAATGAAATTCAATTAACTCGTAAATGGAAGCAAACCCATAAATCTTGCGCGTTTGATCGCGAGTTTGACTTTTCTCTGGCAGCTGGCGCAATTACCGCTGCGTTTACGTGAGAAAATCTTGCCGCGATGGGTAAGCAGCTTTCCTAAAATATCCGTGTCTTTGTAATCGACGTATTCAGTTTTAGAACGGCAAAATCTACATTGATTCTGCTGAGCGACATTCTCGCGCCGTTTTCTTTTTTTCATTTTATCCGGCTTTTTCTTAAAATTTTGGCCTCTCACTTTTATAAACTCCTAAAAATAATATTTTAACCTATTTTCATTATTAACTTTTCGCGTTCATCGTTTATCGGTTGCGAAACTCGCAACGAGCATCTCAACCGCAACCATTGAACGATTAAAACGGTATATCGTCTCCGCCGCCCTGGCTATGGTCGATGGAATCGTTGGCAGGAATCTGTGATTCACCGCCCGCGCCGCCACCGCCCTGACCCGGAGCAGAAGAAACAAATTGGAAACTTTCTATTGTAACCCGTAACTTGCTGCGTTTTTCGCCATCTTTGCCTGTCCAGCTATCGAAAGTCAATCTGCCTTCAATCAGAAGAGGTTTGCCTTTTTTGCAATATTTATTAATGGTTTCAGCAGGTTTGCCGAAAGCTCTGCAATCTACAAAACAGGCTTCTTCGCGCTGCTGGCCGTCCTGGCTTGTCCATCTTCTGTTTGTGGCCAATCCGAAATCAACAACCGCCGTCTGACTGGGCAAATATGACAATTGCGGATCGCGTGTCAGATTGCCAAGCAGAATAACTTTATTGAAATTCGCCATAAAAATCCTTTCGAAATTCATCCATTGGACAAATTCTTATTCCTTTCCGCCTTCCGTCAATTCTTCCTCTTCAACGGCAACTTCAGCAACGGCCGGAGCTGGTTTTTGAACTCCTTTTTCCGCCATCATCGCAGGTGTATCTTTGTCCATATCAGCCTGTGTAATATGATCTCCGCGAAGAATAAGCGAACGCAGAATTCTTTCAGAAAGTCTGATATCGTGTTCCATATCCGCCAGCTTATTGCTGGTCGCATTGAAATAAACGAGAATATAAGTGCCTCTGCGTTTGCCACTGATAGGATAAGCAAGAGGTCTGTCATCCCATTTACGCATACTGAGAATTTCTGCTCCGTTACGTTCGAGAAGCTTTTTAATATGGTCATTTATTCCCTGCCAGTCGGCAGCAGCTTCACCGGCATCGATGAGGAACAGCGCTTCATACAATCTTTTGGTTACGGTTTCCATTTATACTCCTTAAACAAATCTAAAATACTATATCATTTTATTTTTTTTATTAAACTTTGTCATTGCCGCGTCAATACCCTGCTTTGCCCAGCAAATTGCCGCATCTGCGGCCTGGTCGATTGCATCATCCAGTAACCGGCGATCTTCTTTGCATGGCCTTGAAAGAACATAATCTCTTCCAATCGCAGGCCCTTTCGCTCCGATGCCGATTCGCAGCCGGGCAAAATCAACAGTGCTCAATTTTTCAATAATATCAGCAAGGCCATTATGACCGCCTGCCGAACCGGAAGCTCTTAATCTTATTACTCCGGGTTCGAGAGCCAAATCATCAGTTATCACAAGAATTTGCAATGGCTGAAGTTTGTAAAAACCTGCTACGGTCGCGATTACCTGCCCGCTATTATTCATATATTTGAGCGGCTTTAACAATATTAACTTTTTATCTTCAAGAGCTGTCTGGCCGAGTATGCCGCCAAAATTCTTTTTCGAGACATCAACGCCATACTTATCTGCCAGCTTATCTATTACTTCAAAACCTATATTATGACGAGTTCCGTCATATTCCTGGCCGGGATTTCCAAGACCTGCAATTAATCTAATCTCGTCCATAGAAAAGTTCCCGGTTCGTTAAAGACACTATTTCTTTTCAGCGCCTTCTTCGCCCTCTTCACCTTCCTTAGGTTTACGTTCAGTAATAACTTCAGGAGATGTAGGCTCAAGAGCAACAGCTTCTGCTGTAGGTTCGACGATTTCGACCGGTTCTTTACATGCAATCAGCAGCAGTTCAGGATCTGTAATCAGCCTTACGCCAGGCGGAAGCACAATATCTTTAACGTGCATAAAGTCGCCAAGCTTCAAATTCTTAATCGCCACATCGATTGATTCCGGAATTTCTGTAACGGTACATTCGATTTCGATGCTGGCCAGATGCTCTTCAACAACTCCGCCTTCGTTTGTGCCAATCGCGGTACCCTTGAAGACCAGCGGAACTGCGACAGTTACCTTTTCGCTAAGATCTACTCTAAGGAAATCGATATGAACCATTTTCTTTCCAAGGTGATCATATTGAATTTCCTTGAGCAGGAATTTATCCGGCTTGCCGTCGAGTTCGATATCCAGCAATTTTTTGCCGTGATGAAGAACTTCAGCGAAATCATGCTCGTTGAGAGTTACAGATTGCGGTTCTTTTTTGTGGCCGTAAATCACAGCAGGAATACTGCCCTGCTCGCGTAATTTGGCATTATTTTTCTTGCCGCGTTCTTTTCTTGTTTGTGCTTTTAAAATCAGCTCTTCGTTCGACATACTTTTTTACCTCAAATAATTATAATCTGAACATTGCACTAATTGATTCATTACTGTGTATACGTTTTATCGCTTCCCCAAGGATAGGAGCAACCGACAATACTTTAATATTCGGAAGTTTTAGAGCTTCCGCTTTTAGCGGTATCGTGTCGGTTACAACGACCTCATCTATCGGGGAATTTTTAATTTTTTCAATAGCTTTATCCGCAAACAGGCCGTGAGTTGCGCCGATATAAATTTTCTTTGCGCCCTGTTCTTTAACAAGCTTTGCAGCGGTGCACATTGTGCCTGCAGTTGAAATAATATCATCGCACATCAATACATCTCTGCCTTTTACCGTTCCGATGATTGCGCCGCATTGCACTTCTTTGCTGTTGAGTCTGCGTTTGTGAATAATCGCAAGTTCGCCGTTCAAATGTTCGACATATCTTGCGGCTCGTTTAATATTGCCTACGTCAGGCGAAACAACAGTCAGGTTCTCGAATTTTTTGGTATTGAAATATTTAGTCAATACCGGCTCAGCGAACAGATGATCGACAGGGATATCGAAAAAGCCCTGAAGCTGTGCAGCATGTAAATCCATCGCCAAAACTCTATCGGCGCCGGCGGTAACTATTAAATTCGAAATAAGCTTGGCAGTAATCGGCGTTCTGCCTTCGTCTTTCCTGTCCTGACGTGCATAACCGAAATATGGTATTACAGCTGTTATACGTTTTGCGCTTGCGCGTCTTAAACAATCGAGGAAAATCAATAATTCTATAATGTTTTCGTCAACAGGTTCGCAGCCGGACTGAACTACAAAGCAGTCTTTGCCGCGAACGTCATCTTCGCACTTAATAATTTTTTCGCCGTCAGGGAATTTCTCTATATTTGCACTGCCAACGGGTATGTCGAGATATTCGCAAATCTTTTCTGTAAGTTTTGGATTACTCGAACCGCTGAACACTTTTATGTCGTTGTATTTTGTCATTTCAGTCCTTTAATTTCTTCCTTTTGGCAAGCTTTCAGCAGTAACCGCTGTGGCCGGCGGAATCTGTATATTCGCAGGAACTTTAATTGGTGCGACAATAACCGAACCGCAGCCGACAAAAACATTATCGCCGATTTCAGTTCGCTGAATCATTTGCCCGTCAAAGTTCGCCGTTATCGCGCCTGCGCCAATATCCGCATTTTTGCCGATTGTGGCATCGCCGATATAACTATGGTGTCTTGCCCGGACGCCGTCTGAAAGCGTAGAGTTCTTAATTTCCGTAAACACGCCCAAAATAACATCATTGCCTAGTACTGTTCCTTCACGAACATACGCAAAAGGCCCTACTCTGCAATTATTACCAATTTTGACATTGCCATGAATATATGTGAAAGGCTCAATTACTGAATCCTGGCCTATTTGGGCACGCGCGTCAATCCACGTATTCGGGGGATCAACAATCGTCACGCCGTTTTTCATAAATTTATCTTGGATTCTGTTCTGCATAACTTTGCCGACTTCACTCAACTGCTGACGGCTGTTAACACCTATCGCATCTTCCAAAGAAACCGCGGTTACCGCTGTAACTTTGTAGCCTGCCTTAATAATAAGATGCAATGCGTCGGTCAGATAGTATTCATTTTTTACGTTATTGGGTGTGATTTTATTCAATGCTTCGAATAAAATTTTATTCTTGAAACAATAATAGCTTGGATTTACCTCTTTTATGGCTTTTTGTTGAGGATTGCAGTCGGCATCTTCGACAATACCCTGAATATTGCCGTAACCATCACGAATAATTCTTCCATAACCTTTGGTATTATCAATAAGTGCGGTCGCTAATGTGGCGGCAGATGATTCATGTTCGTGCTTTTCAAGCAATGTTCGTACTATTTCGGAGCGAATTAAAGGCATATCTCCGCAAAGAATCAATGTATCGCCTTCAAAACCAGCGAGATGTTCTTTGCAGCATAGTACCGCGTGACCGGTACCTTTTTGCTCTTTTTGCTCAACCCAAACAATATCTTTATCGCTTTTGAAGTGGTTAATAACCTGATCTTTGCCATAGCCAACGATAATAAATAACTTCTGCACGCCCGCTTTTCTGCATGCATCAATTACATACGCCAGCATCGGTCTTCCGCATATTTCATGCAGAACCTTCGGCAGTTTAGTGTTCATTCTACTGCTCATACCTGCCGCTAAAATTATCGCAACTTTTTCAGCCATATTTACCTACTTTGTTTAAATATCCTATTTTAAACATCCTAAACTACCCGGCATGGAGTCGAACCATGAATGGAGGTACCAAAAACCTCTGTGTTACCGATTACACCACCGGGTAATTAACAGAAATTAAAAATTAAAAACTTAAAATTAAAAATTATTGATTGGCCTTTCGGCCATACTATTCAAACTATATCTGCTTTCACGGTTGTCCAATAAAGGTTATCGGACTAGGTTGGGCTATTCGTCCAAGGCTTGAGCCAGTAATGCCGTGATGCTGTGGCCCAATCGCGCCCCTTTATACGAAAGCTTGGCAGCACTATACAACAAGTTCATCGGCAATGCAAGGGAATTTCCTTCACAAATAATGGGTTTTCAGTGTTGATAATAGGGTTTTTTATCGTTACAATAGCCCTACCTTTTTTTGAGGATATTTGTGAATATAAAAGGAATCATATTAGCCGGTGGCACAGGCTCACGCCTTATGCCTTTAACTAAGGTTACCAACAAGCATTTATTGGCTGTAGGCAATAAGCCAATGATCTATTATCCTGTCGAAAAGCTTGTTTCCGCGGGGATTGAAGAAATCCTTGTTGTTACAGGTGTCGACCACATGGGGCATGTCGTAAATCTGCTCGGTTCCGGAAAAGATTTTGGTTGCCGGTTTACGTACAAGGTTCAGGATGAGGCGGGCGGAATCGCGCAGGCTCTTGCACTTGCGGAAAATTTCGCTAATGACGGCAGCGTCGCTGTAATCCTTGGCGATAATATTTTTAAATCATCCCTCAAGCCTTATCTTGGAAAATTCGCAAAGCAGCAAACAGGCGCAAGGGTACTGCTGAAAAAAGTCGCACATCCGCAGCGTTTTGGTGTCGCTGAAATAAAGGACGACAAAGTTACCAAAATTGTTGAGAAACCTAAAAAACCAAAAACGAATTTTGCCGTTACCGGAATTTATTTTTATGATAATACGGTTTTTGAAAAGATTAAAAGACTTAAACCTTCCGGCAGAGGCGAACTTGAAATTACAGATGTAAATAACGCATATATAAATACTCACCAATTGGAATTTGACATTCTCAATGGATGGTGGACGGATGCAGGCACTTTCGAATCATTAAGCAAAGCAAATGAATTAGTTTTAAAGGATCCATCGAAATAATGAAAGAGATTGCACCATTAAAAAAAGTCCATGCGGAAGGTTCACTTCTCGTACTCGGCTCAAACGGTATGATTGAAGGCCTTAAATTAAAAGCTGTCAAAGTTCTCTGCGACGAACGCGGAAGACTAGGTGAAATAATCAGGGCGGATGATGAGCTTTTTGAAAAATTCGGACAGGTTTATTTCACAACAACATATCCCGGCGTAGTCAAAGCATGGCACTGGCACAAAAAACAATACGATTGTTTTTATGTAGCTAAAGGCACTGTTAAAGTCGGTCTTTACGACAGCAGAGAAGATTCAAAAACAAAAGGATGCGTGAACCAGATTTACATGAGCGAACACAGCCCGGCTGTTTTAAAAATTCCGCCCGGCGTTTGCCACGGCTGGATGTGCGTCAGTCAGGATGAGGCCTATATAATTAATACACCTTCGGAAGTTTATGATTATAAAGAGCCTGACGAATTCAGAATACATCCGCATGATAACGATATTCCCTATGACTGGACGCGCAAAGATGGCTAAAAAAATTATTCTGCTCGGCGCAAAGGGCATGTTAGGTACGGAAGTTCGCAATTTATGCAATGAAAATTTAATTGCGCTCGATTTGCCCGAATTCGATATTTCAAATAAAGATCAATTAGCAAATGCGATTGATGGGGCCGATATTGTTATCAACTGCGCAGCTTTTACAGATGTTGAAAAAGCAGAGAGTCAATATGATTTGGCTCATAAAATAAATGCACAGGCCGTAGAAAACCTGGGCCAATTAGCCGCGGAAAAAAATATTTACGTAATTCATATCAGTACAGATTTTGTTTTCGATGGTAAAAAAGATTCGCCTTACGAGGAAACGGATGTTCCCAAACCCATCAATGCTTATGGTAAAAGCAAACTCGAAGGCGAAATTCTGTTAATGGAGAACCATCAAAATTGCTCGATTATCCGCGTTCAATGGACTTACGGCAAAAACGGAAACAATTTTATCAGCAAATTAATCTCATTTTCAAAACAAAAAGACAGCTTGAAAGTCGTTGATGACCAATTCGGCTCGCCAACATGGACAAAAGAAGCGGCAGCGGTGATTCTTGAATTCGCGGAGAAAAAACATAAAGGTTTGTTCCATTATGCCGCCGCCGGATACGCAAGCAGATATGAAGTCGCGAAATTCGCGTTTGAAAAATTAAAACTCAAAACAGAACTGATTCCATGCAAAAGCAGTGAATTCAAGAGCGCAGCGGCAAGGCCCGCAAGCAGTAGATTCTGCTGCGATAAGATTCAGGCTCTGCTTGACAAACCAATTGAAATGTGGCAAAACCCACTTCAGAAATTTCTGGAAACAATATGATGAATATCCTAGTTACAGGCGGTGCAGGTTTTATCGGCAGCAATTTTGTGCGACTTGTTCTCTCGCAGCACGCTGATTGTCTTATCGTGAATGTCGATAAGCTGACTTATGCCGGCAATCTTGAAAACCTGAAAGGTTATTTGGATAATCCCAAGCATATCTTTGTCAAAGCTGATATTTGCGATGGCAAGACAATTGAGCGATTGATTGACGAACATAAAATTGAAATGATAATCAACTTCGCCGCTGAAAGTCATGTTGACCGCTCGATTCAGGAGCCGAAGGTTTTCATCGAAACAAACGTAACGGGCACGTTAATGCTGCTCGAAGCCGCACGTGATAAGAAAATAAAAAAATTCGTTCAGATTTCAACGGATGAAGTTTACGGCGAACTTGGCCCAACTGGAAAATTCACCGAACAAACGCCTCTTTCTCCAAACTCACCATATTCAGCAAGCAAAGCCGCTGCCGATATGCTCGTTCAGGCTTTCGGGCACACATGGAATCTGCCCTTTAATATTACCCGATGTTCAAACAATTACGGACCATATCAATTCCCGGAAAAAATGATTCCGCTTATGATAAATAATGCGCTGAATGACAAGCCTTTGCCGGTTTATGGCGATGGCATGAATGTTCGAGACTGGATACACGTTGAAGACCATTGCAAAGCGATTTGGAAAGTTGCAACAGACGCAAAGGTGGGCGAAATTTATAATATCGGTTCAAGCAATGAAAAAACAAACCTCGAAGTTGTAAAAACAATTCTCGATACCATCGGCAAACCGCATTCACTTATAAATTTTGTGAAAGACAGGCCCGGCCATGATAAACGATACGCAATCGATTCATCCAAAATTAATTCGCAGCTTGGCTGGAAGGCAAAAACAAATTTTAAAGAAGGCATAAAAAGTACAATCGACTGGTATCTGCAAAACAAAAAATGGCTCAATGGCGTTACCAGCGGCCAATATCAAAAATATTATAATCAAATGTATGCAAACCGTTAGGATTGCATCGCGGGTTTGAGCAATTTTATAGTCTCATCAATATTTTTTGCGATACTGCCGGAAATTTTAAAACCCTTTTCGCAAAACCGCTCACACAAAACTTCGTAAGAAAGCTGATTCATAATTTCAGTATCGACATATTTAATTTCAACTTTCTTAATATGCTGCTGTATCATTTGAATGATATCATGCACAGTCATATTTTGTGTCAGAACATTATAAATCCTGCCGTCGAACAGATTATTTTTGACGATAAACACAAACGCCTTCATAGCGTCATCAAGCGTCAGGTACGGCCTTTTCTGATGCAGTGCGGTTCGCCAAACCGTAATCGGCTGACCCATAACCGCCTGCCAGCAGAATTTATTGATAGCCGTATGGAACCGCATTCCCTGCGAAATCCCGCATATCGTTCCGAATCGGCAGGTAACGAAACGCAAATTCCCACCAGTGCCCATTTCCTGCAAAAATTTTTCTTCTTTCAATTTCGTATGCGCGTATGGACTTTGCGGCTTCAATTCTTCTTTGGTGCAGTTTTCGTCCACAACTTCTTTTTGCGTTCCATACACACTTGTCGATGATAAATGTATCATCGGGCATTTAGCATCGCTGCAAGCCTGCGCGACTTTCACTGTCGCGTTGAAGTTATTATTTTCGACAGCGTCTTTATTTTTAAAACTTCCGGCTGCGTCTGTCAAAGCCGCCAATTGGAACACCGCATCAGCATTCTTGAAGATTGGATTTAAATCCATTGTCAGCACATCATTTTCGATAAAAGTATATTTGCCGCTGGTCGGCAGATTGAAAAGCGAACAATATCGCTGCGTTATCATGTTATCAATCATCACAATTTCTGCATTTGCGAATGCTGCCGGCAATTCACGTATCAATCTTGAACCAATGTGTCCCAACGCGCCTGTAACTATAAATTTCATGATGTCATCCTATCTTAAGTATTCCGCCAAACATTTTTCATAAAATGCTTTTGTTTTCAATAAACCGCTTTTAAGATTATCAACTGGTTTCCAGCCAAGGTATTCCTTAATTTTTTTATTACTGATTATCGCGTTTCCAATTTCAGTGCTTTTTCTGCTTTGCGGCCAATCGATATATTTAACCCTTCCTGAACCGATGTATTGAACAGTAGCCTCAGCAATTTGTGCAACGCTGAAATGTTCGTCGCCTACTGCGAAAAATGTTTCGCCGTTTGCCTTTGAATTTTGTGAAGCCATAACAACTGCTGAAACCGCATCGTTCACATAAATCACATTTCTCAACTGCTCGCCTTTGCCATACACGGTAATATCACGATTCTGAAAAGCCAAACCAATAAAATAATTATTGAACGTAAAATCAGCGCTATGAATACTTGCTCTTGGCCCAAACACATTTGATAATCTTATAACCGAGGCGTTTATTCCGTATGATTTGGCATATATCAAAACATATTTTTCGCTAACGCATTTATTGGCTGAATAAATATCAGTTGGAAACTCAGGGTGTTTTTCGTCTGCGATTTCATATTGCAATTTTCCAAGTTGAGTACTTGTACCGATGTGTATGAAACACACCTGTTTATTAAACCTGCGAATCGCTTCGAGAATATTGACAACACCTCTGCTGTTGACATCGAGATCAATCCACGGTTCCCGCATTGAAAACGGATGAGATGTGGATGCCGCGCAATTTAACACAATATTCTTATTCAAAATTTGCTGCGATACGCTGCTGAAATCCTGAATATCCTGATGCACCAGCTCAACAGAGCCTCGGATATCATGAATATTAAAAAGATTTCCGCCCGAACGCGGATCAAGGCAGTCGAATATCGTTACCTCCGCGCCGAGTTCAAGGCATTTATGTGCAAGATTGCTGCCGATGAAGCCCAATCCGCCGGTAATTAATACCTTCAACCCTCTCATGCTCGGCAATTCATTTTTCGCTTCCATGCTTTTTCCTCCTGTAAATCGGTTTTATTTATAACCAAGAATTACTTTTATACCGTCACAGAATTTATCAATTTGTTCTTCCGTTAAATTTGCCGCCCCGGGCAGGTTAATTCCACGTGCAGAAATATCATACGCGACCGGATTCAATTTTTCATATTTTTCCCTGAAACCTGGATACGCAGGCAAAGACGATAATGGATAGAAAAACGGCCGTGCGGGCAATCCAAGTTTTTTCATTTTCTCCATCGCATCCAGTTTTGTCATCTTATGCGACTTACCGAAAACAAGCCCCGTAATCCATGCGCCGTTAACACCGCCCGGCGGTTCGGGATTAAATTGAATATCCTTAATGTCTTTCAATTTTTCTTTATACATTTTCAACTGCTCTCGTTTTTTGCCGACAAGCTCATCTATTCTCTGAAATTGAGCATAGCCCAAAGCAGCCTGCAAATTGAAAGGCATATATTTATAAGTAACTTCAAAATTATAATACATTG
>JBDKUM010000340.1:0-2465 GCA_039679715.1 Phycisphaerales bacterium | reverse complement strand
TACCCTCTTTATATTTACTTTCGCTTTTTTTCTTGTTTAGCTTGAAATCCTTATTGTCGAACCAAAGTCCAATAGCATAATTAAGACTTTGATAAATATTATTGATAAAGCCGTTTATCGAAAAAGCCAACTCTATCATTTCAGTACTATAGGTAGCTTGCGAAGTAATTACACCAAAATTTAGTGCTTGTTGGTAAAACTGTTGATTGGGAAATACTGTCTGAACAAAGCTATACTTCTGGTAGTAAGAATTGATATGCGTCCAAAAATCACGTTGTATTAATTCCAGATTGGCTATTATTTCTTCTGTTCCAGGCTTGTGTTGTTCGTAGAACAAAGCAATCATCCCCTTTTATGGAGCTTGTTTGAACATTATCTGCCAATATTACCATTTTGTCAACGGAACATTTCCGATGTAGTATCTATTCTTGAAATACTACATCGGAAATTATTGATGAATTTACCCGCCCGTCGAAATCCTTTCGCTGCACCGTATTCGCCAGCACATAAAACATCCGCTCATAACCGAGCTGACCGGCAACCTGTTTTACGCCCTCTTTTCCGAGACGGTTATCGCGGTAATTATCCCGGATAGCCGTTTCAATGGCGTCCTTGCAGGCTACGTTTGCCTTGTGGGACGCGCGGTATTGTTCTATCTCGCCATGTTCCCGCGCATAGGCGGCGGGATATTTGTAGACAGGTATCGTATTCATTTTTAACCTCCTGATTTATGATATAATTTGCGATATGAAATGGGGTCCTTTTCTTTATCGGGCCAACTCATGTTTCAGTTTTTTGCCCGTACCGCAGACGCAGTACGTTTTCAGGCTCTCCAGCACGGAGGGCCTTTCGCTTTTTTCCAGAACCTCCGACACCTGCCGCTGGGGTGCTGCTGTCGATATCCAGCAGCGCGTTTAGCTCTGCGAGGCGGGCGCTTTTTTGCGCAAGCTCCGCTTCTTGCGGGAACGGTTTAACAATTCTCTGGACGAACAGTCCCTTGACATTAAAGTAGCTTCAAGGTTTATACTAGTTATTAAAGTATTTTGGATTTTTGTACCCCGCAGGGGACGAGGGTCGAATCTCCGCCCCAGTCTCAAGACGAGGGGGTGTGGGAGGAGTCAATAATTATGAAAAATGATCATGTACTACGTGGTAGCATATGTGCATTGCTCGGCGGCATTTCCTGGGGATTTTCGGGAAGGCGAAGTCAAAGACATGATTGTAAGCGGAACGAACAGAGCGAAAGCAATTGGTTCGGACACAATGTTAAAAGTGAACGATGCAATGCGAATATCTATCTGATATTAAGTCATAAGAATTTTTACCGTAAATTCTGCGATGAAACAACTTCTGTATATTGGGGAAATCACAATTTTGATGGATTAAATAATGAACTACAGCATTTCCTAATTAAGTTGTAGAATTGGAAATGCTGTAGTATGAATGTGGGATTGCATCCCTTTTCTCTGTGCTATAATAAGAGTGATATAAACCTTAAACCGACTTTAATGTAACAGAATGTTTTAGGAGGATATTCCATGGATGAATTCATCAAAATAAGTGATGTTTCGAAAGCACTGGATATTCCTGCATCTACATTGCGGTATTTGGAAAAAAAAGACCTGATTCGCTTTGAACGGGATAAGAAGAATGCCTATCGGCATTTTTCTTTTCTGACCATGGCAGATATTTGCAACATCATGCTTTTCAGAAATCTGGAGTTACCATTAGCTACGTTAAAAGAAATCAGCACCAAAAATGCCGATGAAATGGGAACCCTTCTTGAAGAAACGAAGGTCAGTTTGAAACAGAGAATCGAATATTTCCAGCAAGTAATCGACCGAATACAGGCAAGGGAACAGTTGTTTGAAGAATACAGACATCTACAATCACAGCCGCTACATGTGGTGCAAACGAAACTTCCACCTGTCTACTCTTTCAATTTTGGCGATAAAGAAATGGTACAATTCTACCTTAATGACCCGAGTCTGGCGGTAGATATACTGTCTCCCACCTGTGGAGATTCCTATGTGTATGGGATTTTTATGAAATCGGGCCATCAAAATATCCTGCGTAAGGGCGATTCGGAAAAAAGAAATTATTTATATGGGTTGCTCTGGATGAACATGGATAGGAAAACAAATGTGGAAGAATTTTGGAGCACCGCTAAAAATTCAGGGTATGGCGTAGGTGAAACGGTCTGCCAATATCTTGTTTCAACCAAAGAGGTAAATCAAGGATATTGTCACTTTTTCAAGGCATGGTTGGAAGTCATCATTGATGGAGTTAAACAGAAATGATTGATAAAAATGAGCAGAACGTCTATGAGGTTCTGCATTTATTGAAAATTAAATATCACAGATACAAACATAAACCAGTGTATACAGTCGATGAAGCAAAAAACTTAGATATATCAATAACAGGGATAATATGCAAGAACCTTTTTCTTAGGAATGGAAAAGGAG
>JBDKUM010000339.1:0-10257 GCA_039679715.1 Phycisphaerales bacterium | reverse complement strand
TATTATAAGATGCTTGAAGCCGATCCGGAGTTCGCTATGTTCTTGCGCGAAATTGAAACTTTGAAGATAACATTGAAAGACAGAACAACAATCGTTCTCCCCGCCGACGCGGAACCTTTCAAGCTGCTTAAAGAAATGCCGAAAATTGAACCAAAACAAGGCGGGACTAAATAAATATGAATCACGAACACCATCATAACCATGACCACGATCATCATCATCATCATGTGCATGATATCGAGGTTGAAGAATTGGCGGTAAATGAACTTGACGCGGGCAGCAAGAGTCTTGCCAATGCTCTGCATATAAGCTTTACAGTATTAAAGTTTATAATGATTGTATTGGTTGTAGTATTTCTCTGCTCGGGAATTTTCACGGTAGCTCCTGACGAACGCGCAATGGTATTGCAGTTCGGCAAGATAAAGGGCGACACTACGGAAGAAAGAATCCTTGGGCCTGGGCTGCATTGGGCAATTCCATACCCTGTGCAGGAAATAGTAAAACTGCCGGGCAGAAACACGGTATTGCGAATGGCAATCGATTCGTTCTGGTATGATGAAAAAAATCCATACGGCGAAAACACGCTCAATCCTGTCGCAGACGGTTATTGTCTGACCCGCAATGAGGCGATCGCGGATTTGAATACAGGCGGAAGCGACTATAATATTGTGCATTCGAAATGGCAGCTTGTTTACAGGATTGCCGATTGTGAGCAGTTCTACAAGAATGTTATGCTTCAATCGCCGCAGCCGGGGCAAACGCTTATAGATGTAATTCCCAAGAGTGTTGAGCCGTTTTTGAAATCGCTTGCCGATGAAGCTATCGTTGTCACAATGGTAAACTTCAGTATTGATGAAGCGATTAAAAGCGATATGCAGATAAGCAGGGAAACCGAAAAGGTATTACAGAAAAAATTAGACGATTTGGAATGCGGCATTGAAGTCGATTCAATGCAGCTTACGCAATGCATCTGGCCAAGACAGGTCAACGATTCATTTGTAGCATCTATAAAAGCGAGCAACGAAACAGATAAAATGATTCGTGAAGCTAAAGGTTATGCTGAAAGCAAAATGAACGAGGCCGGCGGTGAGCAGCTTATTAACGCTGTCCTTTCAACTGACCTTACAAACGAACAAAAAGAGGCTTTCTGGATGAATGCTTCAGGCACAACGCAGCAGACAATCGCAGAGGCACGGGCATACCGGACAAAAGTTGTTGAATCGGCGAAGGCAAACGCCGATTATCTCCAGAAACTTTTGCCGGAGTATCAAAAACGTCCGCAGCTTGTATTGCAGAAAATTTACCAGGACGCGATGGAAGAAGTATTGAGCAACGCACAGGAAAAAATCATCGCGCAGCCTGACAGTTCGGCGAAAAATCGTGAATTCAGAGTTATGATCAATCGCGATCCGACAATCAAAAAACAAAAAGAAAATAAATAAATAAACGAAATTCGAAATGCGAAATCCTAAATCCGAAACAAATTCAAAATTCGAATTTTTAAAGGCTCAAAAAAAAATAAATCGTCCCGCGAAGCGGGGGCAAAAATTTTAAATTTTAATTTTTAAGTTTTAAATTATTTATGGCACACACAGCATTAAACTTGACGGAATATGAAGTTGACGCGAGCAAGACGCATCGCAAACAGGTGAGAGTAAGTCTGGCTTTGGTAGGCACGCTGCTGGGCGGAACACTGCTTTTAAACAGCATCATCAGCCCGCTGTTTTATAAGTCCACGCAAATTCGTGATATGCTTGCGATGGTCGCGGCAATTCTTCTTGCGACACCTGTTATTATTCATTCATTGAAAAGCGTTCTTAGAAATGAAATGCACATGGATGAACTGGTAGCGCTTGCGATTATCGCTGCTTTCGCAACGGGTGATTATGTCGCGGCAAGCGTTGTCGCGTTCTTTTTGCTCTTGAGCGAACTAGTCGAAACAAGAACAGCACTCGGTGCAAGGGCGGCTATCGAATCATTGATTAAATTAACGCCGACAAAAGCGTCATTACTGGATTCTGCGGGCAAAGAAACGGAAGTCAACGCAAGCAGATTAAGATTGAACGATGTTATCAGAGTTCGTCCCGGCGATAATATCGCGGCAGACGGCGAGATTGTTAAAGGCTTAAGCTCTTTAAATGAAGCAACGATTACGGGCGAAGCTTTGCCGGTTGATAAAGTACCCGGCATGCAGGTTTTTGCCGGTACAACAAACTTAACCGGTGTGCTCGATATTAAAGTTACAAGGGCGGGCAAAGATACGACGCTTGGCAAAGTTCAGGAATTGATTTTACAGGCAGAGCATACAAAAATCCCGATCATGCGAATCATCGACAAATATGTTCGCTGGTATATTCCAACGATATTGATGATTTCAGCGATAATCTGGTTCTTTACACGCGATGTATATCGTGCGATTGGCGCATTGGTTGTTTCGTGTCCGTGCGCGTTAATTCTTGCGACACCGACAGCGATGGTCGCCGCTCTTTCAGCTTCGGCAAGATTGGGTATCCTTATTAAGAAGGTAGCAGACCTCGAACTTGCGGGCAGAATCACATCGATAGTTTTCGATAAAACAGGAACGCTGACAACCGGTCAGCTTTACGTTACAAAACTTACACCTGCACAAGGCGTTGAACCTGCGGAACTTTTGACTTATGCGGCAGCGGCTGAATTGATGAGTAAACACCCGGCAGCAAGGGCATTGCAGATTGTCGCTAAAGAAGCGAATCTAAAACTTACCGCATCAGATGATTTTGCTGAAACGCCTGGCAAAGGTGTTAAAGCGACTGTTGGGGCTGCGAAAGTTATCGTTGGCCGGGATACATTCCTTAATGAAAATGGAATTGACACTTCGACTGTGCAAGACCCGGCATTACATGAAGAGCAGGGCTTCAGCACTTTATATGTCGGAAGAGATAATAAATGCATCGGCTGGATTGGTTTGCAGGATAAGACAAGACCTGAAGCTAGCAATTCGGTTCAGCAGCTTCGCGATGCGGGCATTAAGAGATTGATTATGCTCACAGGCGACAGGGAAGAAGTCGCAAAACGAGTTGCAGCGGAATTGGGCTGTACAGAAGTTAAGGCAAAATGTCTGCCGCAGGATAAACTTGCGATAGTTGAGAAAATGAAAAAGGCAAATCATATTGTCGCGGTTGTGGGTGATGGTATTAACGACGCACCGGCTCTTGCAAGCGGCGATTTAGGTATCGCGATGGGAGCGGCGGGCAGTGATGTCGCTATCAACTCTGCTTCGATTGCACTTATGAGCGACGACCTCAAGAGGTTGCCTTTCCTTATTAAATTATCAAGGAAAACACGAATTGTTATTAATCAAAACCTCTTATTTGGTATTCTGTTTATTATACTTGGTGTATCGGCATCGGCTATTGGCTGGCTGCCCTTGATTTACGCGGCTTTGCTGCATTTTGCCGGTTCGCTTGTGGTTGTTTTCAATAGTGCAAGGCTCGTTCGCTATGGCGAAGAACTCGATCCGCACATTGCACCAGAACAAGTAGTTGCATAAGAAGTATATAATATTATTAATATTTTTCTGTGAGATGGTATTTTGACAGCAGCAAACGAGAATAATGTGATAGAAGCGGTATCGCTGACGAAAATCTTTTCCGATTGGTGGGGAAGAAGCAGGGTTGTCGCGGTCGACAATCTTAATCTGAAAGTCACGAACAACCAGGTATTCGGTTTGTTGGGGCCAAACGGCTCTGGAAAAACAACAGTACTTAAAATGCTGCTGGGACTGCTGCATCCGACTAAAGGCAAGGCTTTTGTCCTCGGCGGCGACAGCAAAGATCCAAGAATAAGTTCACAGGTAGGCTTTCTGCCTGAAGAATCATATCTTTATCCATACCTCAATGCGCGTGAAACGCTTGATTTTTACGGCAGACTTTTCGGCCTGAACAGCCGTGTACGAAAGGCAAGAATTGATGTACTTCTCGATATGGTCGGTTTAAGCGGTATGGCAAGCAGACCTATCGGCACATTCTCCAAAGGTATGGCTCGAAGAATCGGGCTTGCACAGGCTCTTATTAATGACCCGAAATTGCTGATTCTCGATGAACCTACCAGCGGCCTTGATCCAATCGGTACAAGGCAGATTAAGGATCTTATCGTAGAACTTGCGCGTCGCGGCAAAACTATTTTGCTAAGCAGTCATTTGCTTGCCGATGCGGAAGAGGTTTGCGACAGAGTTTGCATCCTTTACGGCGGGCTTGTACAAAAAGAAGGGCGAATTGAGGAACTGCTCGAACAAAAAGAAAAATCGCAAATCACCACAACCTGCCTGTCTGAAAGAACGATTGAGCAAATCAGGCGGATAGTGGAAAAAGACGGCGGCGATTTCGAAATCAGGCCGCCTATGCAGAAACTCGAATCGTATTTCATTGATATTGTCAATAAAGCTCAAAAAGAGAAAAAATATACAAGCGGCGCGGTTAATCAATATGATGCGACAGATGCTCAAAGAGCGGCCGCAATGTCTGATGTGCTGGACAAGCTGGTTTCAGCTAAAGTTGAAACAGAGAAACTTGAAAAAGTCGATAATGCCGCAGTTGTTGAAACTGAAAAAGTCGGCACGAACCAGAATGTTCTTAATCAGCTTACGCAGGGGCCGGAAATTAAAATGCCAGAACCTGTTGAGCCGGTAAATAAAACGGAAGAAATTAACGTTCAGCAGGACATAAAGAAGAATATCCTCGATGAACTGACCAAATCAGAGGAGAATAGAAATGAGTAGAGTCTGGGCTGTTGCCAAAAACAGCTTTGTCTCTGCAATGAGAATGAAGACAGCGATCGTTTTCATGCTGCTTCTGATTATCTTGTTGCCGATCATGAGCCTGACAACTACCGGCGATGGGACCATCAAAGGCCGAATCCAGAGTTTCATCAGCTATGGTCTTGGGCTTACGGGCCTTCTGCTTTCAATTCTAACAATCGTTGTGGCTTGCCATACCTTAAGCACCGATATCAAACACAAACGAATTTACAGTGTAATAACCAAGCCAATCAGGCGTTTTGAATTTGTACTTGGAAAAGTTCTGGGCGTTGTTATTCTGGACTTTTTGCTCTTAGTTGTATTCTCGTCTGTAATTTACGCATTGGTGCTGCAAATGCCTAAATTCGCCAAAGCCAATGCCGAGGATATACAGCAGCTTAAAAATGAATTCTTCACCGCAAGGGCATCCTTAAAAATGTCTGTTGATACGGATATGTTAAAAGCGCGTGTTGAGGATGCGTATAAAAATATGAAAGCCGCCGGTGAGCTGGATCAGAATAAAAGCAAAGAAGCTGTTATGAATGAATTGATGGCTTCGGCGAAATACAGTATGTTTTCTGCCGAGCCCGGTGGAATGGTTTTATGGGAATTTAACAATGTCAAACCCTTCGATGCGAATGACATTTTGTATGTACGCTTGAAATTTAACGCTTCGCAGATTCCGCCTGATAATTTGCTTTACGGCGTCTGGTATGTTGGCGATTACCGGCAGGTGCAATCGGGCGAGCAGGCGAAAACGCCAATATATGCCGTTCCGCGAAAAGATGTCGCCAAGACAGTTCGCGAATTTCAGGTGCCGGCCGATGCGGTTGCGGCAGATGGTTATCTGGCGATTGTTTTTGTTAATGAGCCTGCGAACAATTCGACTATTATTTTCTCGGAAGAAGACGGTCTGGAGGTTTTATATAAGGCAGGGAGTTTCAGTGCGAATTATCTGCGGGCAGTGCTTGTGATTTTTTCAAGGCTTGTGTTCTTTGCGATACTGGGCGTGTCATTAACGACATGGCTTGGTTTCCCTGTCGCGATACTTTGCTGCTTTGTCGTATTTTTCTCCGGCGTTATCAACGGCTTTATAACAAATTCCTTCGAATATATCGCGGCATATTTGCAGATATTGTATAAATTCACAATCAAACCATTTATCTTGCTTTTGCCGAAATTTGATGAAAATTATAATATCAATAATTATATTATTGATGCCAAACTGATAAATAACGGTTTTTTGGCAATGGCCTTGATTTCGCTGGCAATTAAATCATTTATTTTGTTGATTGCGGGCTTTATAATCTTTGCAAAACGTGAGATTGCCAGGGTAATTGTCTAAGGATTTTATGCGTCTTCGTGAAATAGTAATCTGTATTTTCTGTGTGCTTGCCGCGGCAGGATTGTTTTTTGCCGGTTCGCAAAGACTGGATAACATAAACGCTCAACGCAGCGAGATGAAACTCGTTATGAATGAGCCGCTGGAAAACGCGCCGCCTTCGCTTGCTTTCGCGACAGTTGCTCTGGGCGCTTTTAGAGGATTGATCGTTGATGTTCTCTGGATTCGCGCAGACCAGTTGAAAGAAGAGGGCAAATTTTTCGATGCCAAGCAGCTTGCCGAATGGATTACGATGCTTCAGCCGAGATTCGCTGCTGTTTGGGATTTCCACGGCTGGAATATGGCATATAACATATCTGTCAGTATCCCTGCCTCCAGGCCGCAGGAACGATGGCAATGGGTTAAAAACGGTTACGAGCTGATTCGTGACAAAGGCATACCTACTAATCCGAAGAACATAGAATTATATCGTTCGCTTGCCTGGATTTTTCAGCATAAAATCGGCAACGTTATGGACGATTGCCATAAATATTACAAACTCCAGCTTTATCATTCAATCAAGCCTATGCTGGGAGATGAGACACAGGAATATTATAAAAAGCTTGCCGATGCGCCTTTGAATCTTGAAGATATTTTATCCGACCCATGCACAGTGCAATTCGCGAATGATTTAGCAAAAACATCTGAAATTTTTGCAGATCGTAAGACGCTCGTTGATAATTATCTTACTTTGCGGCAAAACCCGGCAAGATTTCCTGAAAATTCTTTTGCAGTTATAGACCGCTACAGGGGAACGCCGACGCTTGAGAAGTTTGACCTTTTCGCGAAATCTTATTATCTCCGCAATACGTGGAAGCTTGAGCCGAAGATGATGGTCAGGCTTAATGAACAATTCGGGCCGATTGACTACAAAGATCCGAATAATGTACTTGCTCTTGATTGGACACAGGCCGATGTGCACGCGATGTATTGGGGAGCGATGGGGCTTGAAAGGGCCGGCAGAGAGGGATATAGATTTGAAGAGCTTAGCACGGATAGAATTATCTTTCACGGAATTCAAAGTCTTTATACTCGCGGAAAGATGATAATTTATACTTCTAAAATTCCTTCCGCTGAAGATCCCAATAAAATGCTTCAACAGGAAAGCGTATTTTTATATCCTGACTTGAGAATGTTCGACAGGTATGACAACCTGCTTCGTGCTTTGAAAGAAAAGTACCGTAAACTCGGGCAGGATGATGAAATTTTGGAAGTACCGCACAGGAACATGCTTAAAAGAGCAGTTCTGCTGTTTTATCAGGCCGGACATACCAGCAAAGCTTTGCAGGTTTATAATGCTCTCCGCAAGGATTACCCAAAAGATCCCGAAATTCAGACTTCGCTTGCTGACTATTGCCGCACGAGACTTATGCAGGAATTGAAAGATATGGGTCTTGCCGATGCGACAGAAATTATCACCCTGATGCTGCACGAAGGCTATGCTCGTTATGCCGTTCATGATGACGATGAAGCATACGGCAGGGAAAAAATGGCGCAGGAAGTTCATGCATATTATCAAAAAGAGTTTGCTGATGAAAACGTCGACAGGGTAATGCTGCCTGATTTTGAAGTTTTAAGATATGTCGGCTTAAGCAGCTTTTTGAACGATTCGCGATATCCGGAAGATTTGCGATTGAATCTTGTCGAGAGAATTAAGGTTGAAAGACCCGACCTTTATGAAAAATTAAGAAAACAGGAAGAAACAGTAATAAGAGAAATGGAAGAGCAACAACAGCAGCAGCAACAGGAGCAAGAGCAAGGCCAACAGCAATGACGAACAACATACAGCCCAGGATTATGGATAATCTTACAGAATCACAAAAAAGGGCCGTTTTACACAAAGACGGTCCTTTGCTTATTATAGCGGGACCCGGTAGCGGGAAAACTCGCGTCATCACGCACAGAATCGCGGCGCTTGTGCAGCAGGGCGTAACGCCCCTGAACATTTGCGCTGTTACATTCACCAATAAAGCATCTGAAGAAATGCGCCAGCGAGTTATGTCGATGGATGTTCCGCGAGGCGTGCATATCAGCACATTTCATTCCCTTTGCGTTAGAGTATTGCGGCATTATCACGAAGCGGCGGGAATTGCGCAAACTTTCAGTATCTTCGATACATCCGAGCAGAAAAGCTGTATCAGGGAAGCTGTTAAGCAATCCGAACTTGAACTGAAAACTTTTCCGCCCGCTGCCATGCTTGAAAGCATTTCGAGAATGAAAAATAATCTTGAAGATGTCAAGGCGTTTGAAGAAAGATGTCAGGGCGATTATTTTTCAAAATGTATTCTGAAGATTTATAAAAATTATCAAAAAATTCTGACGAAAAATAATGCGATGGATTTTGACGATTTACTTCTCAAAACCGCTTTCCTGCTGAAAGATAACGCCGATATTCGCAAGCAGCTCAATGACCGTTTTAAATACCTGATGGTCGATGAATATCAGGATACGAATCATGCGCAATATCAAATCGCGCGTGGCCTTTCGGCAGAGCATGGAAATATCTGCGTAACAGGCGATCCAGATCAGTCGATTTATGGCTGGCGCGGCGCTGATATCGGGAATATACTTGCCTTTGAACGAGATTGGCCAAGTGCGACGATAATAAAACTTGAGGAAAATTTCAGGTCTTTGCCGGGTATTCTGGAAATTGCCGACAAATTAATTTTAACAAACAAAAGCAGAAAGATAAAAAGATTAGTTCCTGTTCACAAAGGTCAGGCGGAAATAAAAGTCGATTGCCTTGAAGATGAACAGGCGGAAGCTTCGTATATCGCGGGCCATATAAATGGTTTGATTGCTAAAGGTGAAAATCCAAATCAAATCGCGATTTTTTACCGCGTCAACTCTATGAGCAGGGCTATTGAAGAATCTTTCATTCTTAATAAAATTCCATATCAGGTTATTCGCGGCATTGAGTTTTACAACCGCAAGGAAATAAAAGATATGCTCGCATATCTTCGCCTGATAGTTAATCCATCAGATGACCAGGCTTTTACACGAATTGTAAATACGCCTGCAAGAGGCATCGGGCCGACAACTGTTTCACGTCTGGAATCTTATGCCGCGGTAAACAACATTAGTATCTACCAGGCAGCGAAAAATTGCTCCCATATTGAAATGCTGCCGGAATCGGCAAAAACGAAAATCAAAGTTTTCGTAAAAATCATGGAAGAGTTCGAGGCTGAAAAGAATCTGCCCTCGGCTGTAATCATGGAAAAAGTATTCAAGCAGAGCGGTTTATATGAATCGCTTAAAGCGGAAGTTGCTGAAGAGGATTACAGTAAATCCGCTCCTATCGACAACGTTTATGAATTGATAAACTCCGCTAAAAGATTCGATGAACAGCAAATTGGCGGACTTATCGAATTCATTCAGCACATTGCTCTTTTCAGCGATACAGATGCTTATGACAGCAGAAGCGGTAAGGTTTCGCTGATGACACTGCATTGTGCAAAGGGTCTGGAATTTGATAATGTAATTATCGCGGGCCTCGAACAGGGACTTTTGCCGCATGAACGAAGCGTCGAAAGCCCAGCCGAAATGGAAGAAGAAAGAAGACTGTTTTTTGTCGGCATTACTCGTGCGAAAAAGAATCTCTGCGTAACTTTATGCCGTTACAGGACTTTACGAGGCCAGCTTATGCGGACAATCAGGTCGCAATTTCTGTTTGAAGCCGGTATTGAGCCTAAAGAAGAACAGCCAAAAGAATTTGTTGAAGAAAAAGATAGTCTTGATTATGATACTTCTGATAGTCAGCTTCCCGAGCAGGATTTGGGCTATCGACCGGGTCAGCTTGTTTCGCATAAAAAATTCGGTACCGGCAGAATCAACAAAATTCATAACCTCGGAGCTGACAGTATCGTAGAAGTGCATTTTAGAAATGGAATGATTAAACAGCTTATGCTGAAGTACGCAAATTTAACTGTTATTGAAAATAAATAGGAGCAATTATGGGAAACCCGCAGGTTACGTTTTATTACAAAAGTGTTACGGATGAAGTATTGGGCAAAGAGCACGGCATAACAAAAGAGCAATTCAGTGAGCTCCAGAAGAAAACAGAACCTTTTATAACTGAACTCAACAATCAGCGAAAAGCGGG
>JBDKUM010000338.1:0-5686 GCA_039679715.1 Phycisphaerales bacterium | reverse complement strand
GTTATTAAATCCGATAGCGTATTTTACGTCGAGCCTCTTTGCGTATTCCTGTTCAAATTTTTTCGTAATATCGGTACCTGACATAGCCCGATTACGAATCACTTCAAGAACTGCTTCTTCATGTTCTCTGGTTACAATCGGCCATGTAAACATATCTTCTTCCGGCAACTGAACCGCCTTTTCACCGCCAAACAGAGCTAATTTAGATTTTTGTACATTAGTAACCATTAAAATACCTCTCTAAAATAAAGCATTCATCTTTGACAGTTAAGCTTTCAACACGGTCTTTTCTCCAGAATCTGTTTTAGCTTTTGAGTCTGCTTCTCTGACTCTGCCGTCATCCTCTGTATCGATAACGGCACTGCGTAACGCTTTAAACATATAGTTCAAATCCTTTATTCCGCCTATGCTAAACCAGATTGTCGTAATAGTTCCGAGAACAACAGTGATGACCACGAAAAACCACCAGAATTTGCCCCACCAATCATCGGTAGTGCCAATGAGCAAATGATAGACAGTAACTGCGACGAAAAAGATGAACCAGCCGAGTGTCCAGAGTGTCAGACTGACGTGAAGCATTTTGTCTGCTCCCGTAAACTCCTTGCTTGGCAGTATGCTCCTCCATCCTGTAACGGGTGCGGTTTCGCCTTTGATATGCTCACCCTTTATAGCATATTGGCCGCGGTGCAGCATACGATCCATGTTAAATGCGGGCCTTTTCAATACCAGCCAATTCCACATCGAGACCCCAATATATGCTAATATAGCAGATAAGACGGCATAAAAGCTGATTACCATACCGTCATAAGGAAATTTATTAAAATTGGAATTTATAAACTGACTATTGGGGAACCATTCGAGAAGCACAGGCGTCAGGCTTGGCCAGGCAGTTTGAATTGTCAGGCCTAAAAACGACAACCCTCCGCCAATAATCATTGCGCACCAAGCGGCAGCGGTCGAACCGCGTTTCCAGTAAAGACCGCCGAGCAAAACAGAGCCTGCTCCGCCGGTGTAAATTGAGCCGGTCAAAGTCAAATACATAAAGATATGGTCATTTTCTTTAAAAAACAGGCTGAACAAGAATATAAATACCGCCACCAACAGAATTGAGAGCCTCAATAATAAAATGTGCTGTTTTGGGTCGAGTGCTTTCTTTCGGAAAGGCAATATTACATCCTGGACAAAGATACTGCCCCATGAATGCAAATACGTATCATCGGTACCGATAGCGGCGGCAAGCATAACAGCGGCGAATAGCCCGATAATGCCAACAGGTAAAATCTTCGTCAGCGCCAGAGGTACGATCATTTGATCTTTAATCTCTCCTGCGGGTAAACTGCTGATAGCCTGTTGAGCAGGGAATGCCTTAGCGGCAAAATCAGTATTGTGAAGGAATACAAAAGCGCATATCGGAAGCATTAGTATAAGTGTATTTTGAATCAGTCCCCGCCAAGTACCAATAATTCCGGCCATTTTAGCTTCATGAGCATTCTTGGCCGCGCAGTTATAACCTTGCGCACCCTGCCATGTACGGACAGTATATATGTATATAAAAATATTCATCATAAAGAATTTGAGATTAAAACTCACGGCTTGCGTGGTCTTGAACGGATTCAACATTGAAGCATCGAGCGGTGCGGTTTTAAGACTGGTTAAAATCTGCGACCAGTCGAAACTGAAATACAAAACAGCTATTATTATAAGATAAGCGATATTACAGAAAATTCCCTGGAGCAAATCCGTAATCGCGACAACGACCATACCGCCAAGAAAGGTGAGCAAAAGAGCTATTGATAATTCGATAGTCATAATCAAGACAAAGGTCGATACATTAAAACCTAAAATATGTACATTTTGCGGCAAACCACAGAAAAATATGAAAAATCTGGCAGTTACAGCGGGAAAAATACCCATGTTGATTACGCCGGATACCCAAGCTAAAATTCCACAAAAAATACGAAATTTTTTACTGTAACGAACTTCAAAAAGCTGCGCCAGTGTCATAACGCGCGTTTCGCGATAGCGATATATGATCCAGCCGCATAACATCATTAAAAGCCCTATCGGCCAGAGAGCAATTGTCCACCAGTATGCGGTAAAGCCGCTTTCATAATACATTGTAAACATCGCGATAAATGAAATAGCGCCAGTTCCGGTAACTCCCTGCGAAATGCAAATCAAATAACGGCCGGCACATCTATTAGCGGCGAGGAAATCCGCCACACTTCTGGTATATTGCTTTGTGTATATTGCGGCGGCGAAAAGTCCAATTGCGAAAATCGCAACAATACTCCAATCAATAAAGTGCATGTTCATAAATTACTTTCTACTTACTGTTATAACACCATTATCCATTCATCACGCATATATACAATCTACAAATCAATGTTCGTTTAGATAATCATGACTGTCGGTGGTATTGGCTGCGGCGACGGTCGGCGCAACAGCCTTACCGTGATTTCTTCCCCAAAGATAAAAACCATTATAGACTAACGGGCCGCGATCTCTTTCTATATCATCGGCAAAAGCATCTCTGAAATTGCTCTGCCACCAGTGGAGAATGGGAAATACTTTAAGGTCGTATGCTTCGATATCTTCCAGATGGGAAAAATCTGATTTGGCCCTAGGATTCCAAGCGTAGTAGGCACCGCTGAAAAGCAAAATCAGTCTTCGTTCGAGATCATTCCATAGCCACATAGTGATGTTAATGCCGTCAACATTATTACTGTTAACCGCGTTTTGACACCAGTATCTTGTCGCGCTGTAAGCGCCTCTGAAATGCCCGCCGCTGCTGCCGCCGCCCATCATCCATCGCATTTTTTGGGCCGAGTATTTTGCGATCTTTTTTGATATGTCGGGCGCCTGCTGAATCCAATATTCCCATGGCTCGATAATCACGTTATGCTGTATATCTTCGGGGATGGACCTGCCGCCATGATCTGCCCATATTCTTAAAGTAAGTTCTTTGTTATGTTCTTTGCCAATACTCTGAAGTATTTGGTAGTATCTTTTTACCATATCGCAGGGAGTGAAATCTGCCGGCAGGTCTGCCCCCGGATACCATGTGGCCTCATCCATGCCGAGATGAATCATAGCTTTTGGCGGCATAACAGCAACAACCTGGCTGATAAGTTCCCGCATCAGACTAAAAGCTTTTTCCGTAATACGGAAACACGAGCCGTTGTACATACCCGGACCACCATTTAATTCAGGTTTGTGATACACGAGTGAACCGACATGTCCCCATGATTCAAGTTCAGGTACAATTTCGACATGATACCGATTTGCATAACCTACCAGTTCTGCAAGTTCTTTCAGCGTTATCGAATAAGGATTGTCGTGACCAAAAGGGAAATTTTTGAACTGCAAACCGCAAAGCTCATCGTCGTAAAGACTGAGATGAAGCTGATTCATCTTCAAACGAGCAAGTATTCTAACAATGCGTTTGAGCGAAGTAATATTATAAACAGTTCTGCCCATATCGACCATGAAACATCTCTTGTTGTATCTCGGATAATCATTTATGGTGATGATCGGCCATGCCGCATCTTTTTTGCACTGTACCAGAACCTGCAGGAGAGTTTGAAAACCGTAAAAAAGTCCCTGCGAAGATTTACCTGTTATAATGCAATTTTGAGGATTAATTTCGAGCGAATATCCTTGCTGATGTATAATATTCTCATCAAGCGAAAACCTGATACGATACATATCAGATGCGCTGCTCAATTTGACGGCGGTAATTTGCTCAAAATCTTCGATACAAAAATCGGGTAAATCGTCCGCGACAAGACTTATTGCGGCCGGCTTTTTAAACTCGCCGGCAACATTCACATCCTGCGGATAAGGCCATAGTCTTTCTTTCTTAAACACTTTGTATCCTTTTGATTTACGGTAATTACTATTTAGTCCAGATTTCAATTTCTGCAAGGGTCAGACTATTGCCTTGATCCCTTGGGCCGAAATTGAGTTTCAAATATCTTGCTTTCTCTGATATCGGTTCGAGCTTTATATCAAAAACATCTTCTGTGAAAAAAGTTTTCTTAATGAGATTATCGCAAAGTTTCCATTTTTTATTATCTTTGCTTACACTTGCGGTAACTTCGGGCATCTGTCCGGAATAGAAAAACGCCGCACTGGAAAGATCATAAACATCGTTTAAATCAAAAATAATCTCAAACGGTTTTTCATTTTTATATTTAACTATCCATTCGTTAAGATGCGATTTGTTACAATCAACATTCCCCGCTTTCGGCGCTTTTTGCCTATTGGTTAGTTTGCCGTTTGCGAAAGCAATATTTCCATCTGTGTTATTATCGGCAATTTCATCCGGAGCAACACTGTATGAGTAACTGCCCATGGTGTTGATATTGTACGTCGCAAGCGGCTCGAACTGTTTCCAGAAAATATGGTTATTTGTGAGGCATTTGCCTTCGGGTAGAGTCACGGGCTTGATGAGGTCCTGCGGCAGATTAAAACGCCATATTTTATGTTCTACTTGCAGCCCCAGCTTCCGCTGAAAACTCTTGAAAAAATCTGTCCATTCTTTGCTTGCGAGCATTTTATATGTGAAGGGATTCGTCGCAAAGTAATAAGCTTTTCCTTTGCCGTATTCATTCAGGACAACAGCCGGCTTATTGTTATCGAACGAGGCGATTACTTCTGTATCGTTGTCTGTTTCAATATCAAATGTTTTGCCTTTAACAGGCAGATCCGAGCCGTTGTACCGAATGTTTTTCACCCTGGTGCTATCCAGTTTTTTTATACCAAAAATTTCGTTTCTTACAGATGAATTATCAACGCCATTGGTATCGAATGCAAACACTTCCGGGTCTCCGGTGATTACAGTTCCGCCATTATGAACATAATCCTTGATTTTATTAACAACCGAAACGCTTTGATAATTAGCATATGGGATATAAACAGCTTTGAACTGATTCAAAACTATTTCATTCCTGTCGATTTGATAATCGTTTATAAACTTGAACCAGCTTCCTGCTCCTGGCCCCAATACAGTGTAAGCAGATTCGGCATTTTCAGTTCTTGATTCAGGGGGCATGGCGCAGTAACTGTCACATGAAAACAAAATCGCGAAATCAGCTTCCGGGAATTTGAGCTTGTTCATTTTTTTTAACTGCTGTATAGCGGCCATTTCAATGTTCCACCGTTCGGGAGCGCCATAATATTCCGTCCGCATATACTTATTAGCGTTTCGCACGCCGATTGTGTCTTTAAGATAATAATGGATACCCGTTGCGCCATTGCGGAAACTTTCGCTGATCAAATCCAGCGTTTCCTGCGGATTAAAGGAACTTGCATATTCTTCAACGTGCAGACAAGGCCAGAACTCGTCAGCGTCAGAAATATCTTTGACTAACTTAGTAACGTAACCAAACGAAGCTCTATACGGAGAGCCGCCAGGGTAAAGCTGATGAGTTACTATATCACAACAGCTTTTCCATTTGCTGAAATCGTATGGCTGGCCGGCAGCAATCGGATCATCTGAAATCACCAAAATATCGGGGCATTCCTTCTTTACGGTCGTATACATCTCAACCATAATCTTATTCATCTCCTGGTTGAGCCATTTTCTGTATGCCATCCAGCTCCATGGATCTTTGCCGTTCTTTGATGATGGGATGCCGTACTTGCCGTTGCCGAACTGTTCCTTTACCTGTCAGTCAACTTC
>JBDKUM010000337.1:0-12502 GCA_039679715.1 Phycisphaerales bacterium | reverse complement strand
AGATAAATGAGGGCCTCTACAATATCCCCATCATATTTTTCGAGGGCTGCTTTGGCTTCCTCATAGCTTACATCCGCTCGCTCCCTTAGTTTTTCGATAAGTTCCAAACTAACTGCCATCTTCATTCCTCCTTAAATTTTAGTGACAGTCATAGTTTAAACCAGATGAATTAAAGGACTCTTACAGCAAGATTAAAATTAGATTAGAAAAACAATGTCGGATTCTTATCATTTTCAACAACCCTTTAGTCTAGTTTTTCTCCGTGAAATATTGACATCCTGAACTGGAGTATGATATAAAAATGTCAACGAGTTAGCACTCAACAGGCGAGAGTGCTAACAGCTAGCGATTTATAAAGGCAACTGCCTCTTTTGCCCCAACACAGGATATTAACTTTATTACAGGGAGTGATTTTATGAACAAAAAACCATTTGAAGCCGAATCCAAACGGCTAATCGATCTAATGATCAACTCGATTTACACCCATCGCGAGATATTTTTACGCGAACTGATATCCAATGCCAGCGACGCCATTGAGAAAATCTACTACCAAACCCTGAGCGACGATTCTCTAAATTTTGACCGGGAAAATTATTTTATAAAAATTATCCCCGACAAGCCCAACCGCATCTTAAGGATCATTGACACTGGAATTGGCATGAGCCGGCAAGAACTTGAGGAGAATCTCGGAGTAATTGCCAAAAGCGGTACTTTGTCATTTAAAAACAATAATGAAATTAAAGATGGGTCTGACATAATCGGGCAGTTTGGGGTGGGTTTTTATTCGGCTTTTATGGTGGCGGACACCGTTACCGTGATCAGCAAGGCTTTGGGCAGCGATGAAGCATTCAAGTGGGAATCGCAGGGGGCCGACGGCTATATCATAGAGCCCTGGAGCAAGGATTCCGTAGGTACTGAGATAATACTTAAAATAAAAGAAAACACAGAAGATGAAAGATATGATGAGTATTTAGAGGAGTACCGTTTAAAATCCATTATAAAAAAATATTCCGATTTCATCAGGTATCCGATAAAAATGGATATGACCCGCAAAAGGCTTAAAGAAGGCAGTGAAAATGAATACGAAGACTATACAGTAGAAGATACTTTGAACAGCATGGTCCCTATCTGGCGCAAGAACAAGAATGAACTTACCGTAGAAGATTATGAGAATTTTTATGCCGAAAAGCATTACGGCTTTGACAAGCCCCTTAAGCACATCCATATCAGTGTTGCCGGAGCAGTGAGCTATAATGCAATTTTATTCATTCCCGAGAAAATCCCCTTTGATTATTACACCCGGGAATATGAAAAAGGTCTTGAACTGTATTCCAATGGTGTATTGATCATGAATAAGTGCCCGGACCTTTTACCTGACTATTTCAGTTTCGTAAAAGGCATGGTGGATTCGGAAGATCTGTCGCTTAATATATCGCGCGAAATGCTGCAGCATGACCGGCAATTGAAGCTAATTGCCAAGAATCTTAACAACAAGATAAAAAACGAATTACAAGGCATTCTTAACAACGAACGCGAGCAGTACGAAGAATTTTTCGAATCATTCGGCCGTCAATTGAAATACGGGGTTTACGAAGGATTTGGCATGCACAAGGACATCCTGCAGGATCTTCTGATGTTTTATTCTTCCCGGGAAAAGAAGCTGGTAACCCTCGATGAATATATAGCGAGAATGCCAGAAGAGCAGAAATATATCTATTATGCAGCCGGGGAATCCATCGAAAGAATTGAAAAACTGCCGCAGGCTGAACTGGTAGCCGATAAGGGCTATGAAATTTTATACTTTACCGATGATGTGGATGAGTTTGCCATCCGGATATTGATGAATTACAAGGAAAAAGAATTCAAATCGGTGGCCAGCGGCGATCTGGGAATAGAGGGAACAGAAAACGAACCAACCGGTGAGGGTGAAGCTAAAGAGCAACAGGCGCTCTTTGCTTACATGAAGGATAAATTGGGCGAGCGGGTTAAAGCCGTCCGGGCTTCCAAAAGGCTGAAAAGCCATGCGGTATGCCTATCCAACGAGGGTGAACTGACTATTGAGATGGAAAAGGTATTGAACACCATGCCCAGCAATCAGAATTTAAAAGCCGAAAAGGTCTTGGAAATCAACGCCAACCACGAAGTTTTTAAATCGTTGAGCAAGGCTTTCGAAAACGACCAGGAAAAACTGGATTTATACACCGAGCTGCTGTACAATCAGGCCTTGTTGATTGAAGGCCTGCCCATCAGCGATCCGGTGGAGTTCACCAATAATATTTGCAGGATCATGCAATAAGACGGAAAAAATCGGAGGTCGGCCACCCATTATTTGAGTGGCCTCCTCCCAGTCGAATAGCCCGCAGGAATTGGGAGTGTCCCGTGTTTCGTCGTAAGAACAACCGTTTCCCTCCCATCTACCCGATATATTTACCGTGCAAGCCTCGGACGGCATTGGGCTTTGTTTTGTTTCGCAAACTCACCCGACCTTGCTTCGACCGCAAATGTGATTCGTGTATCTCGGGTTGGGATTTTGCCTCCGGCTTCCTTCAGATTACACCTCACGATGGACACCCTTGCCTTTGGCTAGTGGTTGGAGCTGTCCCCCCACAGCGGACTTTCACCGCCTAGCTGTCGCGCATGCCGGACGCACCGAATAAAAAGCTTTGGGTGATTCCTAAGGACCTTGCTTGCCGGTAAGTTTCGTGAACTCATGATACCATAGCATTAACAGTCATCGTCCATCAATATTGTACTTTTTTATACCTTATATCCGGAATCTCATTTTTCCCCGGCACATTAAACTCCCTCGGGTCTACCACGCATAATTGTTTCTTAATCACAGTTCGCATATCCTTGGCTGGATTCAGGCAGTATTTTACAAACTCATCTTCTGGAATATCATCTTTTTTTGTTGCGTAGGGGAAGATCAATTTTACGAAGGCCGAGCATAGGCGAACAATGGCTGTAAGGTCTCGCTTGTCTGCCTTGGAAGGGATATCCAGGCAATCGTCTAGCAATCCCGAGACATCCTCATCTCGAAACTGATGTAGCATCTCTGCAAAATATTCAGTGTTAAGAGCCCAACCGTCGGCGATCAAATCCTGACGTATGCCCGGTATTTTCCATCCAGGGATAAAACCGTGGAAGCGATCAAGGGTGGCCGATTCTCTGAAGATGGGGTGGATTTCCTCGACCATATTGGCCTCTGTATTAAACTTCCCGGCATTAATATTTCCGAGGACAACAACGCCTGCATCAGCTACCAAGGTGCCGCTAAATCCCTTTATTTCACCGAATTCCAGATAGTGTTTCAAAGCTGATTGTATTTCTTGAGGCTGTTGAAATTTCATGGATTGAATTTCGTCAAAGCCCACATAATCAAAGCAAGACAAAAGCCCAGGCTTTTTTTTATTGTTATCATAAAGCAACGAAGCGCGGGATATTGTACCGGAAGTAACAAGCCATCCCCTTTTACTGATTTTTTCGTATACATAGCTTTTACCTGTCTGTTTAGGTGCAAGTTCTATAATATTAACTTTCCGCTCGATAAACGTCAGTAATCTCCTAAGAAAATACAGTTTTTGTTCGCTGCTTTCATATCCGCTCGGGTTATAATCAACAGCAGATATGAGCACATCCAACCATTCTTCCGTGGTGAAGTATTGTCTTGCTTCGCGGTAAAAATCCAAATCCACAGTATAAGGACAAAACTTATTGTAGCCGATCAGCTTCATAATTCCTTTAGGCTTCTTTTTAGAATAATCTACATCTCGGACAATCTCAATGATTCCCCAACATTCGCTCTCTTTAAGTAAATCATCTTTATATTGCGCCACTACATATTCATCGACTATACCGTAGGCATCGCGTCCAAAGTCAGGCATCTCGAAATAAGTCTTACCGGTAGCAATATCGTTAAAGAGGGAAATCCTTGCTAAGAATTTTACAGTTTCACCCGTATTCAAACGGTACTTTATGCTCTCAAAGTCATCTTTATTAGGCACATACTGCTTAATATATGAGGCTATATCCCCGAAATGCACATCGCCGTTAAAGTCCGCAAATTTCATAATTAACCAATCGCGCAAATATGAAGGCATACTGAGATTGCGGAAGTATTCCGTCCGTTTTGGGCTCTTGAGAACAATCATATCCGAAAAATGCTCTCTTAACTTTTCTTCATAACTACACATATCCTGCCTCCGCATTAGGAAAATAAAGTACAACCTTGCTCCTTAAACACCAGAATTTTCTCTTTTAGACTTGCCACATCGCATTCTATAAATATTGCCAAACACTCTAAACAGAAGAAGGATTCTATATTTCTGCCAAGCATCTTCCGGGAGAGAGCCACTTCATCTTTGCTTAAATTCTTGTCGCAATCGCAACATCGTCTTATAATTGCTCTCTCCATATTACAAATCACCTGCCGTATTCTTGCTTATACCGGACTTGCGCCCCGCTGCCGTCGTCTTTGGCTTAAGCGGTATCTTGCGCTTTAACACGATAACAGGCACCAGGTATTCCTCTGGCGTTTTACCGCCGTGTATCTCGCCGCATCCAACAACTTCCGTGCTATGCGCCCCGACCACGGCTTTCCCTTTTTGTACAAAATGGTCATGGGAAGCCATCACATAAAAATGCTGGCTGTCTCGAGGTTCGCAAACGACACATGTTGGCATATTTGACGTATTGGGAACAGCACTAAATTCACAATAACGTCCATGCCCACCTACAGTAGCACCGCTTGGAGCCGTAATCCCGGCTTCCTCATGGAAGGCTCTGGCCGCAATGCGACTGCTCCCATGATCAGCGGAAACGATGACGGTGTTGTAATCTTTCAGCTTGCGGACCGCCAAGGTCGCAAACTCCTGAATTATCTCAATCTGTGTGGCAATACAGGAGAAATAATCATTATCATCGGGCATACCGTTGTGAGCCAGTTTATCCAGCTTGTCTCTCTTGTCGGCGTGGGGTTTGTATTCTTTCCACTGTTCGTTATAGTCTGTTTCGGTTGGCAGTCTGGCAGCAGTGACTTTGTGGGTAAAAGTAAATTCCATAGATTCCTTTTCTAGGGAATAAAGGAACAACGGCAACCACTCCACGCCCATGCCGTCAAACCACCACAAGAACATATCCTCTTTTGGATATTGACTAATAATGTCATATCGGCTATCATGCTTGTCCAAATTTACGGTCTGGAGCAAATTGTCATCACGAGCGAATACATTCTCAACCTTCTTCTGAACATACCAAGCAAAATACACCCGCAAAGAAGATGGCAGTGTTTGGGCTGCTCGCAGGTAGTAGGCAAAGTCCGGGTATATGTTTTCTATTTTGTGGGATACCTCGTTTAGAGTTTCGCCTTCCCGTAGCATCTGGCTTGCCAGCTTCACGCAGTACGTCTTTTGGGCATGAGATTCACCTGTAAGCAATGAGAGCCGCACGGAAATATCGGGAATACTGTCAAGTCCGGCAAGAACATCAGCTTCTGTACCGGAGCTTTTCAAAGCAGTCATCGCGTTACGATATTCGGTCGCCCATTCCGGGTGGTCATCGAGCACGTGAAATATTGAAAGCTTAAGCTCTCTTCCTACACCATCGACGCCTTCTGTTTTTTTCAGAACGTAGGAAATGTAACCGCTATCGTTATGGAATTTGAACCTAAGCCAAGCAAGCCATTTTTGGTCGTTCGTCATAGCGTTCCATAGAGCCAAAATCCGTAGCGGGTCAAAATGCGAAACGTTCAACTGCTTATCGATGGTTTCCGTCAGTGAGAGGTTGAATTTATGGGCATTTGCCAGAACTGCCCACTGCTCATCACATCCCCATGATTTTTTAAGATGGGTGTCGGCGGCATTTTTTTGCAGGAACTCAAAAACATCGCTTTGGACATCCACATAAACCGACGTGGCTGATTTTTCTATCCTGTCACAAAAAGACGTAATGATTTTACACTCTTTCTGCTCACGAAGCAGACTGTTCCACTCCCGGAACCAGTTTTGTAGGCCTTGTGTCGCACCTTTGCATATCATCTCAAACCGGGGAGAGCAAAAAAACACATCGTACCGCTTCGGCTGTCCCTCAAGATGATAAATGAAGTCGGTTTGCCGCTGGTTTATAATAGGGACAATCTTTTCAAACAATTCTTTACAAGAGAAAAGCGGGATAATGATCCTACATTTAGAAGATTCACTTTGTTGCTTTTCCCAATAGGGTCTGAAAAGCCTTTGCGGCGTGCTTTCTTTGCCAAGTGCTACACGGAGGTATTCGCTAAATGATAGAATGATGATCCGTTTTTCACCAAGAGCATTAACTTCAGCATCCAGACGGCTTTTAACAGGCAACTTATCCGGGCCTGCGCAATAATCCGCAAGATTGAGCATAACGCTTGCTTCCGGCATATGATTTAGTCTACTCACTAAATCGTTGTACGCCAATAAAGACTCAGTAAATATTAGACGGGTCGGCCATCTTGACGGTATTTGTCCGTCTTCTTCAATTTTTAGGATAATCTCATCAAGCGTCATAAGATGAATCCTCCACAAAATATTCATAGAGTTCTGGATGCTCGGCAAGAAGGAGAATCACCTTATCTTGCAACACCTTGTTATCCAGCTTTGACAAAGTTGCTCTCAAACTGTCAATTGATTTCCCTTCTTCCCTCTGGACTTCACTAATAATTTTTTGGATGTCACTTACCCGCATAGCCCAATCATACACGCTCGTCGACACTTCAAACCGAATACGGGCCAGTATTCTATCCCTCTTTTTTATAAAAATTTTGCGATACTGCTCGCCAACAGTTGTGAAGAATGCGCCCTGTATAGCGGTATCATTGGTTAACTCAGTCAGCGCCGTATTTTTCAGGAAAGAAAGGGCGCGCTCCACTTCGACCGAGCTTAACACTTCCTTCCGGCTTACAGCCCTAATAATACGGATGGCATCATGAGCGTTATCTTCATCGGGAATAAGCCACAATACCGGGACAATATGGGTATTGCACCACAAATCAACCGTGTCGTGGCCACCTTTCATTTGCCACAACTCTTTGATTTCTGCCTTCTTTCTGGCATCTTCAATGTCATCAATGAATACACCTATCTCATTTGCGAATATTTTCTCGTTATACTCATATGGATAAGGGGTTAGCTTACTAAAAATCGCACTAATTTCTACGTCCGTATAGGAATAACCTTTTTGGCGTACATAATCCTTGATAGACTCTCTTTCTGCACAAATCTGACTCCAGGCGTCCTTAGCATGTTTTGACAGGGAAACAATAAATTCATCTTTTTGCTGTCCGGTTAAATTGCTGGTTCGCCCGCCTGCTATTTCGTACATGATGGATAGGGCCGGTATCCAAGCATATCCCATAGACTCAAGCACTTTGCCTGGGACTTTCATATTACCGAAATTCTCAGCCAGTCGTGCGCCAATGGCTGCTACCGTCTTTCCTTCTATACCGGTAGCATCACGAAGGATTTTAACCATTTGGAAATCCTGCTGTATGGCCGATAGTTTAGAGGCAACATCCTCTTCTTCCCAAGACCATACAGCACTTTGCATGGCTTTGTAAATCTCATCGAAGAGTTCGCTGCGCTTTAATTTGATCGCCTTGGCGGCTTCTTGCAAGGATTCGTTTTTTAGATAAACAAACCGTAAGAACGTTTCATAGCAAACACTTTTATCGGTATACATATCACGTAAAAAATTTTTCAACCGTCCTTTGCCTTTGAACAGCGTCACGACAGAAGCCATAATATCCTCTTGCGAAACATTATCCCTTTCAATGACGAAACTGCCGATCACATCGACTATCTGGATGGCCGCATTCTTATATTCGGCTCCGCCAAATTTCTCCTCATCAGCATATTTCAGCGACCAGAACGGCACACCAATCTTAATCATTTTTTCTCGAACATGCTGGCGTGCTTTTTCTTCATTGGCCGCTTCCTCATCAGATAAACCGAAAAGGGTTTGCACGTAGGAACGGAACTGCTTCCAACTTTCAGATCCGGAGGAAAGGTAATGATTTAAGGTTTCTCCTCTGCACAACATATAGATCATTTTCCCCATGTTCTCAGCTGTAAGAATATTGGGATTCACGCCGTCTACCCAGTGGAATTCACCATTTACGTAATGCTTAAAAATAAACCCCAGCAAATATGCGGAAGTCATGGTGTTATATAGCCCAAAGGGCGGTGATTGGAGCTTTTGCCAGATATCGTCCAGACTCGTTTTTGCCGCAGCATCGGAAAGCATCTCGCGGATTGTTTTTGCCAAGTTAGCCATTACCAACGCCTGCGGTGTTCCCGTTGCGTTTTCAATCTCTTGTAGAGACCCGGCCTCAAATATACCAATAGCCTTTATCGCATTGACAATGTTGTTGACCTGTGTGTTGGTGTTCACTTTGTCTGGTACAATAGCTGATAAAGCGGTTTTTTCCTGTACGGGTTTAAATGCGGTGTTCACTGTGACAATACGCTCAGGAGCATAACGGAATACTTTCCACAGAAGTTCTTCTTCAACCTTACGGCGCAATTGATCCCGCCCGCGAACGCCGGCAAAATACTGGTCTTTGTAATAGGCCGTTATTTCGCCGCCGGTTGCCGCTTGCGCCCAGGTGTTAACAACGATTCCAGCCTCAATATCTTTTTGATCCGCGCTATTTTTGTTACCGCTTTCCCTTAAGAGTTCTGCGTGAGTTTTGGCGTTATACCACTCATCAAGTTTTATTGCGGTTAGCGGGTCATGCAAAAGGCATACAAACAACCGCCCCGTATTATCCTCAAAGGCGATATTCTTTAGCTTGTCCGAGATCTTCTGAACTTCTTCCTTTTGCGAAACAGCCACGGCCAATAATCCGATTTTATACGGGCATTTGGAAAGTTCAGCGTTTATATCTTTCAGGCGCAGGTCAATGGATTTAGTATCACTTGCAGCACAAGCAAAAAATACTCTGTTACATGTGGCCGCATTTTCATCCCAGAGTTTTTTTTCTACTTCCTTGGAGAATGCGGCACCCTTGGTAAATAAGACATATCTTGAGTTATTCCTTTTGATGTTCTCTAGTTTACCGTCGAATAGATCACCGCTTGTGGATGTGTAGGGAAGTTCAAGCCTGGCGTCTTTTCTTGCGGGCATCTCGTCAAGGCGTAACAGGTTCTGATCTTTGAAGGCATTCAGATAATTGTCTATCTGCTCAGTTGATAGCTGTCCTTGGAAACATTTATAAAGGGTGTTTCTGGTAGCCGCTATTCTGCGGTCAACTCTATGACTTCTCAGACCGCTGATGGTGGAAGTAGACATTATGGCAATAAGGAGCATGGCCGCTTTGAAAATATTAAGGGCGGCTCCATCATCTTCACTAAGGATTTTATCGTCATCTACTTTGCTCTTATAATGACGATAAGCCTTGGCCGCTTCTGTACCGGTTTCCCGAAGGTCGCTGTTTCTCATAAAGAAGTAATCCCACAAAAAGTCAGGAGTAAGCCAGGTCCAGCTGTCTTCTTCGTTATTTTCGATAAAGTGCGGAAAACCTACATTTCCGTCTATATCTTTCATAAACTTAAAGAGGGTGCGTTCACTGGCCGCAAAATGATCTACAACCGTTGTCAGAAGTTTCACCGTCATAGGATGGATGGGAAATACATTTCGAATCTGCTCCAACGGTTTGCTGGCAGAATCCAGCGTGGCGAAGTCGGAGACGGTTATCTCCTTCATTTTTCGATTTCTAATATCTTCCCATTGCGCCTTGAAAACGCCATCCTTCACCTTGATAGCCCCATAGATTAGATCGTAGGCAGCATCTTGGGAAATTTGGAAATGCAATTCATGATATCTGCCCATAATCTTTTCATAGGTCTTTTCGCCGAAATTGCCTAGCCACGCAGGATCACGATGGACGATCAAAAACATAAAAAAGGATGTACTTTTACATAGCTCCGAAAGCCGTTGCAACACATTGTCGTCATTGGTGTTATTGAGATAAGTGGTAAACTCATCCCATATAAAGACGATTCCGCCTTTTTGCAGATTATTGCCTGCGATAATATCCTTTATCCATTCTTCAAACTGCTCCACCGTAGAAGTGAGCGCCCAGCCTTTGTCACGGCAAATGCCAGCAATTTGCGACAGCGTTGCAAAACTACCGGTTTCCGTTTCAAGCTGTATATTTTCACGCACATCGTCCATGGAGTTCGCGGCATCGCACAAACCGTATGCCGGATTAGCTAATATGGCATCCCAGTTGATTTCATGGTCATTTAATTTATCTAAAACCGCTTGCCGGATCGATTCTTTGCCGTAATAAGCATCCTTGCCGAAAGCTTTGTCAAGTTGTTGGCGCACGGACATTTCCACCGCCATCAACAACTGTGTGCTATTCACAATCTCCGTGGTGCCGCTACGCCACACTACAACAAAATTACCCTTCTCACGAATTCCCGTAAACTTGCCTTTGTAAGGGCTAATACGGGGTCTTTCTAAGAAAGGACGAATCTTCTCAATCGGGTCCTCAAACAGATGCTTGAGAACCAGCGCGGAATAGCTCTTGCCGGTTCCATATACACCATGAATCCAAAAAGAACGCCGCTTGTCTTGGTCTTCGTTCTTAAAGGACTCGCATATTTTCTTCATGGCCTCGGCCATATCGTCATGGACGATATAGTCCTGCCATAGGTTAGGGTTGCGCTCCTCGCTGGTCAGGTCAACCACCGACTCGTACCTCGGGTCGAGTTCAATATAAGTGCTGTACTTAGCCATTTCACTATCCCTCCGTACTTTTAAACTCGAGCCAGCTCTAAAACATCCGGCGATTTAATGTTTTCAAACAATCTGATGCCATCCAATCCCGCCTGGAATGATACCTTTATGTAATCCTCATAGTGGATGGCCAGTTCCTTTAATATATCCTTAAAGCCGTCTGGGTCAAGACCGAATATGGTCACTGGGTCCATGCCTTTGGCCTCTTTACTGTTGCGCATTTCTTTAAGTTTGGCCAAAGAGAAACTGTAATGTCCGGTTTCTTCGGCGAATCGGTACAGTGAGTATAGGATTGCCACACTGTCCGGCTGTTCCCAACCAACCTTCGCATATTTTAACGTACTTCCTATCTTAAGCGGTATACCTTGCTTTAACACTTCGCCGATCGGACTTTCCCGGAAGGTTTCCACCAGGGAAGTGACAGCATTATCTCTGGTGGATTGGGAATACTCATCCCCCAGCATGTAGACCCAGTCGCCTTTTTCATAGGTTTCGCCTACAGGGACATAGAGCATATACCATCGAACGATTTTAGAGTTGTAGGCAAGGTTTGTCCAAATGATAGCCCAAGTAAGATAGTCTTCAGCAGTTAAGCCGACATCCACGATTTTGTCAAACAGCTCGGTGGGCTGGCCTACCTTTTCACCTTTGTTAGCGGCAGAGAGGAGCAACGCATCCCTGAGCCAAACCTTGAGGGCATCGTATTGACGGTTCCCCAGTTGACGGCTGGCGAAGCACTCGCTGCGCAGGTTGAAGAAGTGGTTCAAGAATAGCTTTCTAAGGCCGAAATGTTGATAACGATTAATTCCCTTTAAGTCCATGTAACTTCCTCCCGTTACAGATAAGGATTTTGCAATTAGGCATCCTTTTCCGCTAAATGATATACATTTTCCGCAATGAATGCATCCAGATTCTCTTATGAATATACTCCCGTTGCCATCTATAACATAGGCACCTGTTGGACATTGTACTTCACAAGCTTTGCATCCACGGCAATAAGCCACTTTGTTGGCAACACCCCGTAATCGACTAACCAAGAATCTATCCATCGCCGAGTACGGGCGGTATGATACGTAGCAAGACCCGTTCTCTTTTGTTACACTATCATAATGAAATGTCTTTCCGTCGATCAGTTGAGAAAAGCCGTCTCCGTTTTTGGATACCGTTTCCCCAAGTATATGAGCCACAGCATCCCACTGTTGTGACGTTTGTGTGAACATAAATGTTATGCTGTCATTGCCAACCATTTCCGTTATCCTGTTGCCGCCGGTTTCTAAACCTTTACCGCCCATTCGGGCCTTCCATCCGCCGGATTCTACAAACTTAGCCCGTTCCTTTTTGGGCTTTGTATTGGCTGCGTATTTTTCAACCTTGTCTAGTAGCGGTTTTAATTCTTCTCTATATAAACTATTGGAAATACCATCCCACCACTCGGATGACATTGGGCAAATCATACAACCAACACGATATAACCCTTGCCGGTAAGCCTTATTCAACAATAGCTCATTCGCAATGAGATGTAAAAATACCTCTGCGCTATTCCACTTCAAGAGCGGGCTACAATTCACCTGATTGGCACTTTTGGCCCCTATGCTAACATCATCATACTCCGCTCGCTGGGCGCTTTCTTCTGCTCGTATGCCGTCAAACACGAGTGCTCTGGCATTGTGATTGTCGGCAATTTCCCGCATTTTCAGCACAGTCGGAACGGACTTATGAACGGAGCAACACCACC
>JBDKUM010000336.1:0-8606 GCA_039679715.1 Phycisphaerales bacterium | reverse complement strand
TTATTATTCGTTTGATCCGCAGGCCAGATCGGTTGTCGTTGGCCCTGTGGCTTTGAGAGCTAAAGGTAAAAATGTGCCGCATACACTTGAATACAGCGGCAGTACAAAAATTAGAAATAAAATTATTCATATCGCTGCACGGCCTTATATGGGGCCGGCATTAGCTGTAAACAAATCCAGGATGGCAGCGGTGTGGAAAAATAGTGTTCATAAATAACTTCAGGAGGTATCGAAATGGCAGTAGATTTTATTTTAGGAATGAATGCAAAACTTTACCAGGGCGCAAAGGATGCGGCTTTGGCAGAGTTAACAGAAGTTGGCAATGTAAAGGATTTGACAGTATCACTTTCAGCGGGTGAGGCAGATGTGACCACAAGAGCAAATTCAGGCTGGAGAGCAACTGCACCTACACTTCGCGAATGCGAACTTAATTTTAAGATGCAATGGAAACCATCGGATACTGTCTTTGCAGACATTAAGACAGCATTCCTGACATCGACAACGATATGTCTGGCATGTCTGACAGGTGAGAAAGATGAACAAGGTTCAAGCGGGCCGCATGGCAATTTTGCAATTACGAAATTTGACAGGTCGGAAGCACTGGAAGAGTCGATCAGTGTCGATGTAACTGCAAAAATGAGCAAATTTATCGCATGGATTGATATTGAGACAGGAGCATAAGTATGAAAACATTTACAGATAATGCATCGCGGGTTTGGACGATTTCACTTACGATTGACAGTGTAAAAAGGGTTCGTGATTTATTAAATATAAACTTGCTGGAACCTGAAGCCGGGGAGCCGCCTCTGCTTACACGGATCGGAACAGATGAAATACTTTTGTGCGATATTATTTATTGCCTTATAAAACCGCAGGCGGATTCATTGGGTGTTACGGATTCGCAATTTGGCCAGTCTCTTGGCGGTGATGTAATACTTGCTGCACAAAATGCATTCTATGATGAGCTAATTGATTTTTTCCAGAAGCGGGGTCGAACCGACAGAGCCAAAGCGGCAGCGACTCAGCAGAAAATGATCAATCTGGCAATCGAGAAAGTGACGGGAAACTTGGCTCAAATCGATGTCGAGAAAAAGATGACGGAAATATTTGGCGGACCGTTTACAACCTAGCAGGTTTACTTGGGGTTAATCCTGCGCCATTTACGCTGCGGGAATTGTGGTGGATGTCAGAAGCGATTGAACTGTGTGACAGGATGGAATGGAATCGTGTTTCTGCATTAATGGCATTGCTTTGCAATATCAATAGAGATCCCAAAAAGGCAAAGGTATTTAAACCGGCCGATTTTAATCCATATTTGCAAACTAATATTCATAAAGAAAATGTAATTGAAGTCAAAGATGACAAGTCAAAGGCGTTATTCAAGAAAGCTTTTACAGGAAAGTAATTTTCAATGGCGAATTCTGGTGCAATAAAAGCAGGCAGTGCATATGTAGAGATCTTCGCAGATAGAAGTGCTTTGATGCGTGGCTTGCGAGCTGCAGAATCGAGCATTAAAAAATGGGGAAACAGCATCTCATCATTTGGTACAAAAATGATGGGCCTTGGTACTGCTATTGTTACTCCATTGATTGCAGCAGCTAAATACGCAGGCAGTTTCGCAGATGATATTACCAGAATGTCTCAGATAGTAGGCGTAAGCATAAGTTCACTGCAAGGTCTTTCTTTTGCAGCAAACCAGAATGACATAAGTATGCAGTCACTTGGTAAGGCATTGGTTTTTATGCACAAAAATCTATCTGCTTTGAATAAAGGCTCAAAAGCTCAGGTTGAAGCATTTGGAAAACTGGGACTTGTCTCTGCTGATCTTAAAGACAAATCGCCTGACGAATTATTCTTGCTAATAGCAGATAGAATAGCATCAATAGAAAATCCAATGGAGCGAATTACTATTGCATTAAAGATTTTCGGTAAAGCAGGTGCAAATCTAATACCGCTGCTAAATAAAGGTGCCGGGGCAATTGAGGAATATAAAGCTGAATTGCAAAGGCTTGGCGCTGTTATGAGCGATGAAGATGTTGCAGCCGGTGAAGAATTCCACGAAACTCTTAAGAAACTGTGGTACATAATCAAAAATGGTTTAGCAAGTGCAATTGGCAGTGCTGTCATTCCCTTGCTCAAAAATTGGGCAAATAAAATGATTGAAATGATAGGCGTTGCAACCCGATGGATCAAAGAACACAGGGGCGTTGTAACTATGGTTTTGTGGCTTGGAACTGTTCTTGTTGCCGGGGGTGCAGCATTCATGTTATTCGGTAAGACTCTTATTATATGCAGTAAGATGCTCGGAGTTGTTCGCAGCAGCTTTTCCATTTTGAGAACAGTTTTAGCTGCAATGCTTTCTCCTCTTGGAACTTTGATAATTCAAATAGGTTTATGTGTTGGTGCACTGCTTTGGATGACAGGGCTTGGCGGCAAGATGCTTAATTGGCTTGGGGGCTGTTTTAATACTTTAAAGCAGGATGCAACAAACGCAATTGGAGGTATAGCGGCTGCATTTGCTAAAGGTGATATTGGACTTGCCGCTCGAATTGCATGGCTGTTTGTAAAGGTGGAGTGGCTGCGTGCTAAAGAATGGATGCTTGGAATCTGGTATAGCATCAAATTGGCAATTATGGAAATATGGTATTCAGCAGTTTATTCAATTGCGGTTGGTTGGGATGCGGCAGTTTATGGAATCCAGGTTAGCTGGATCGAAACTCTTGCATTTTTAAAGAAGGCATGGGTCAAATCAGGAGCATTTCTGGAAGGTGCATGGATAACAACAGTTGAGGTATTTAAAAAAGCATGGGCCGGTTTTAAGCAATTTTGGGGCAGTACAATTGACTGGATTGCAAAAAAATTAATGAATGTCTGGGTTTGGTGGAAGAAACTCACTGATCCGAATTTCGACGAAGGTTCAGCACGTAAGCAACTTGATGATATGCTTGCAGGTGATAAGCAAGAGCGCGATGATAACGCTAATGCCGCAAAAGAAAAGGCTGAAAAAGATGCATCAGCCAAACGTCTTGAACTTGAAAAAGAAACACAAACCGAACTTGACGATATCGAGAAAGCTCGCAGCGAAAAACGAAAACGTGCCAAAGCGCAATTTGATTCAGGACTTGCCGGAGCAAACCAGTACGTAGAAGAAGGTCTTCAAAATACTATTGACGGTATTAATGAAGGTAAAAAGGCAGCTGCAGATGAGCTAGCAAAAACCAAAAAAGAATTTAATGATGCTATTGCTAAAGCAAAAGAGCCTGTTCAATCCAGGACGCTCAAGACACCACCAGCAAAAAAAGATTGGGAGGCAAATTCTGGTTTAACAAAGGCATCAACAGCAGGAACATTCAGCGCCTTTGGCCTTAGTCAAATAGGTGCCGGCGGTGTAATGCAAAAGATTGCTGATGCAACAACTCGAACTGCCGAGGCGACAGAAGAAATGGCTGACAACATGGATGGCAGCGAAGTAGAGTTTGGGGAGTAGTTATGGCCGCGACTTTCACAGTATCGGAAAGATGGGCAGGGCGAAAACGCTCAGGCGGTAATGCAAGAAGTGTGACTGTAGAGTATATCATTGAGCAAAATCCCGACTCGCAAAATCCAAACGCTACAAGTGAAGATAAAGACGCGATTGCTGCATTACTAAACGAAGCCCCTCAATCCTGGGCAATAAATGATAATCCTTTAGACAATATTCCCAGAGCCTCCTACGACATAGAACAAATTGCAGATAGGATCTGGCTTGGCACCGTAAACTATAACTATAATGAGAAAAATGAAGAAAAATTTGAGTACAGCTTTGATACTGGCGGCGGCACTCAAAAAATTACACAGACTATTGCGCCTCTGCAAGTTCATAAATATGGAGACAACGCGCCGGACTTTCAAGGTGCAATTAATGTAGATGATAATAGTGTAAATGGCATTGATATTATTGTACCTGTTTTTAATTTCAGTGAGACAAGGGTAGTCAACAAGCTCAATATCAATACTGGTTTTAAATTATCAATATTCAATCTGGTTGGAAAGGTCAATGCAGGCGATTGGCATGGCTTTAGTGCAGGTGAGGTTTTATTTGCAGGAGCTTCGGGATCAAAGAGCAGCCGTTTCGGCGATTGGGAAATAACCTATAAATTTGCGGCAAGCCCGAATAAAACAAATATTACAATTGGAAGCATTACAGGCATAAACAAAAAGGGATGGGAATATCTCTGGGTAAGGTATGAAAAAAGCACAGACCAGAATTGCCTTATACAAATTCCAAAAATCAGTATATGTCCATGAAGTCTATCCATCGGCAAACTTTTCTGCATTAGGACTTGGTGATTAGATGGCCGATACATTTAAAAAAGTCAGAAATGGCGATAAGCTCAGAATTCCGGCAAACACATATAATGCGATGATTGATGCTGCCGCCGATTTCATCAATAGAAAAAATAATCTATCATCGCAAACCAATAAGCAATTGCCTGCCAATATGGTTTATATAAAAAATACCACTGGTGCACCTGTCGAGCGTTTAAATATCCTTGGCATCGGCGGCAGTGAAATTGATCCTAATGCAAATACCTTTAAGCAGTCAATTGTATTTACAGGTGTTGTACCAAACTCAAACCATGCCAAGGGCAGATTTGTAATAACTGCAGAGCCTATCGCCCCAGATTCAGTTGGAAAAGCTTATTCAAGTGGTTTTGTACCTGTAAGAATAGCTGTGACCGATGAATCGCATACATACGCTGATATTTATCCTGATGAAACAGGTGTATTGAGAAGTCTTGCAATAGGCGCAGCCTATATTATATGGAAAGAGCAGGGCACAGGATACAAGTGGGCAATAGTTAAAATCAATGGTGGCGCACCTGAGCCAACTCCTATGGTTCAATGGGCAAAAACCGAAACCGAGGCAGGTCCAAATACCTACATACCGGCAAGATTATATAATGCAGCAGGCCAGCTTGATGTATATGAAACCTTTGACCCTGAATATTATCCTGACAACCATATTACTGTCTATTGCACTATATGTGGAACATCGCCAGTAGCTCTCAATCAGGCTACGCCTTACTTGTTTAGCGGTACTGATATTCCAGTTATTCAAAGAGTTGTTTTAGTAAATGGCATATCTACCCTGCGTTGGTATTGTCTGTGGGGATTCCAGAAAACTTATATTTGCGGTACTTAATTTTATGGCGACAGAATTTACAAGCTGTTTAATACCTGCCAGCGGCCAAACTATTTTTAGTTCAAGCAGATTGCAGCAGTATTTCTGTAATGGAATAATACCGGCATTTTGTGTTGTAACTTTTGAAGGAATACAGTTTCATAACAATATTTGCACGCAATATGGCTACCGTGATACGGCAACTAAAAATAACTGGAAAGCTTCGTTTATACGTGACTTTAATGGAACGTATATTGTACCATATAGAAGTACGGCAATTTCTTTTCCTTTAGACCCGGCATGGTGCTGGGTCTCTTATGAATTAAAAATACCCCAGGCGCTTACAATATCAGAAGGAACTAATGGAAGCTGCAGTAGCTCATCGGAAACTTGTGATATTTATATATGGGTCAATATGTGGTATGGTGGCCGTGTTGAAGCAGGTATTATTACTGATAGGAACTTGAGATTTGACTCTCAAGCATTATTTACAGGCTCAACAGAAAGAACGTATGCTTATTTTACACAGACCGCAGTACAAAGAAGAGCAACAACCGGCAACGGTTCTAATTTTACATTCTGGGTTCATAATAGCAGAGGTGCAACCTGTCAGGTTAGCAGCTATGCTAATGTTGATAATATTCAAGAGTGTCCGTGGCAACCTGACGATAACGCGCCAGACCGCAAAGGAAGGCTTGCAATGCAAGCCATAACCGGGGAATTTGCGCCGGAAGATGTTTTGTATGTAACAATAAATGGTCAGGAAAAAGAGCTATGTACTTTAGATGCTGTAAGTTTCATTGATGGCGGAGTTAGAATACCTGATACCTGTGTCGATGCAAATATAGTCAATAAACGCTATTTCATAAATGCAACTGAATATGAAGATGTTTGGGTATATCCACCTGCACCAGGAAGATACGATTATAAAATACTCGACAAAAATCTGCTGGCATGTAATGGAACAGTGACAGTTCGTGGAGCTTTGCCAGCTTGTTTCGATAAAGCCACAGGCCAGATGAAAGTGGTATATGAAAATCAAGATTATTATGCCTGTTTTAATCAATCTACCGGCAAGTGGAAAGTAACTTTACCTGTATGAAAAATTGCAGCATACAACCAATTTTACCGCTTGATGATAATCAAATTGCACAATGCAAAAAATGCAGCAGCATATCAACAAATCTGTGGTGCTGCTTGTATGGTTTTTGGATTGAAGGAAACGAAATAAACACTCTTTTACCGTCGAATATTTATGAAAGAGATTATTACCAAATAAAAGATAGATATGGCAACTTGCCCGCTTTTGGAAACCATGCAAGATTGGATATTGTGGATTTGTCGAAATATATCCAAAGACGATCTCAATGCAAAAGTTGTAATATGTCAAATTGCCTGATTCGGCCGTGCATGATAAATGAAAAATTAATTCAACAATCTGCAAGATGTATTAAGGGTAAATGGTAACAAGGCTATTATATATTCAACGTCATTTATTTGAAAATGAGAGTTTGGTGTTGGCATCACATGGCATGCAAGAGGTCGCAAGTTCGGGCGAAGACTTGAATTAGAAATGCTAAAGTAAAACCCGAGTAGTTTACTAGATTTTTATTTCTTGCGCGAAATGGCAGATTTTAATCACAAAATGGCGTTAAATGATAATTCAATAGTTTCTATAATAGTTGTAGGGTATGAGCCTATGACTAATATTGGCAGTTCATTAGATTGCGGCCAATATACAATATAGAAGAAGGTTCTAACCAAATTTATGTAGTGAACGAACAATTATCGGTATTGCTTTTAAAGCTGATACAATTTTAGGACTCTTTTTTATATGAAAGCTTTTGTACAAAATAAAAATGCGGCTAATAGACGCAAAGATAAATATGCTTTGGTAAAGCCGGGTGCGCACAAGTCCAAGACTATCACGTCTCGTGAACGGCTGATAAAGACTCTGAACCATGAATCAACTGACAGGGTTTGCATAGATTTTGGGGCCGGCGGACAAACCGGTATGAACGCATCAGTGGTATACAGATTGAGAAAAGCATTATTGGGCGACAACGGTTTCAGAGTAAAGGTAACTGAACCATATCAGATGCTTGGAGAAATTGACGAAGAATTGCGTCTGGCACTGGGGCTCGATGTAGTTGGAATAGATACGCCGGGTACGATGTTCGGTTTCCCATGTGAAGGCTGGAAGCCATTTGATATGAATGATGGTACACCTGTACTTGTGCCTGAAAAATTCAATTATACAAAAAATGAAACCGGCGATATTTTTATGTATCCGCAAGGGGATACTTCGGCAGGGCCTTGTGCTAAAATGCCCGCGACAGGATATTTTTTCGATTCTCTGAATCGTCAAAAACCTATAGATGAGAGTAAAATAAATCCTGCGGATAATTATGAGGAATTCGGAGTTCTAAACGCCGCTGATGTACAATATTATGCAGATGCTGTACGGAGATTTCATGAAGAAACAAATTACGGCATATATATGACTCTTGGTGGTATGGGCTTTGGAGACATTGCCTGTGTACCTGCACCGTGGATGAAGAACCCAAAAGGAATCAGAGATGTTGAAGAATGGTATGTTTCGACAGCTCTACGAAGAGATTATATTTACAAAGTTTTCGAGAAACAATGCGAAGCTGCATTGAAGAATATCGAACTGGTTGCATCTGCGGTCGGCGACAGGGTGCAGGCTGTATTCGTAAGCGGTGCTGATTTCGGCACACAACGAGGACTATTTATTTCGCCAAATGCGTATAGGGATTTGTATAAACCATTCCATAAACTCGTAAATGATAAAATCCATAAACTAACAAAATGGAAAACGTTTATTCATTCATGCGGCGGTATTTATGAATTAATTCCCGACCTGATTGAAGCTGGATTTGATATATTAAATCCGGTACAATGTTCGGCGGAGGGTATGGACCCGAAACGGCTGAAAGCCGAATATGGGAAATCCCTGGTATTTTGGGGCGGCGGAATAGATACCCAGAAAACATTGCCATTCGGCACTCCAAGTGAAGTATACGAGGAAGTGCGTGAACGTATTGAGATATTTGCCCAAGGGGGCGGTTATGTTTTCAACAGTATACATAACATTCAGGGTAATGTGCCCATAGAGAATATTTTAGCTATGTTTAAAGCAGTTAAGGATAGCTGTTAAAATTGAGGTGTTTAAATGATCGTATCGGCAGGAAGTCAGGAAAAAAGAATGGATGTCAGGCAGGGGTATAATATAAAATATATCTCGGCCATAACGGTTGTCGCGGCTCTCGGCGGCTTGCTGTTCGGATATGATTGGGTGGTAATCGGGGGAGCAAAACCTTTTTACGAAAAATTTTTCAACCTCACAAGTTCAGTTCAGGTTGGATGGGCAATGAGCTGTGCACTGGTTGGCTGCCTTATAGGTTCAGTATTAAGCGGC
>JBDKUM010000335.1:0-16194 GCA_039679715.1 Phycisphaerales bacterium | reverse complement strand
ATCGCTGTCAGCAGTTGCCAAAACATTATACGAACTGTCAAGGTATTTGACGAGAATACGTCCCTGATCATTGTCTGAACCACCGATATAGCCGCTTACATTAGCAGTTATTTGTCCGCCATTAATCATCGGCAACAGTGCAGACTGGATAGTAATTTGCTGGCTTAATTCGCCATGTGGAGTACGGCCAGATGTAAAGATATAATTACCTTTATGAGGCCAATGCCAATCTGTCCTGTCACTTGCCTGCCAATCATTGCCGTCAATCACAGTCCAGCCGGTCAAATCATTTTCAGCAGATGGATTAGTCAGCATATTAACGCCGGCGTTATTGAAATCGGATGTAACGGGCGTATATTGAATCGTATTATTTACATTGCCGAGTTCGCCTACCTGCGCACCAGTAAGTGCCTGTGCCCAAATTGCCAGGTTGGTACAAACTATCGGATTGTCCTCACCACTTTCGTCTGCAAAAAGCAAAATCGTTGACTCAAGTGCAAATCTATCATCTACGGCTTGCACCGTACCTTCTTTCCAAAGTGTACCATCAACGTATATCCTGTAGAAACTGCCATTGTCAACAGAGAAAACTATTCTGTACCATGTATCGGCAACAACAGCAAGGGATGAATAGCCTGTTGCTTTACAGCCGATTGTGCCCATAACTGACGCATTTCTGATAAAACAATCACCATCATTGGTATTTGTGGGATTCGTCTGATACAATGATACATAAATACCTAGACTGCTTGCAGGAACAAGAACATCCATCGCAAGTGTCCACTCATTTACCATCCCATTAGTAGAACCGCCATTGGCTGCAAGGCCATGAGAGCATACAAGATAACCAGTCGTCTGTGAACCCAGCGGATCAATTATAGCATAATCATCTGACCCAGATGGAATACCTGCCTGATATGTGTGAGCTCCAACCATGGTCAAGTCTGTGCCAACAGTCGCCTTACCAAGATTAGTCACATCGTTGAATTGCCACAAGCCTGCGGGCGACGGATAACTTGCCCAAACAGTACTAACTGTGGATAACATAATTACAATAATAGCTAAATGTTTTTTCATATTCTTCCGCCTTATTATTATAAACTTATAGAAATTATAACAATATCCAAAGCTATTAATAGGAGTCCGAAATTATTACCAATTTATTGGAAATAGTATTATCCTGATTCGCAATTATTTAATAACGTTTTTTGAGATATTCATATAATTGTAAAACATTCTCCCAAGCTAAAGCAGGATTATCGCATTCTTCAGAACTAAGGTTAGATAAACCGATACCGCCACGATATGACCAGCTAATTAATGTATCAGGAACTGTGGAATCAATAAGTGTTTTGCCTTGTTCATATATTTTTGTTTCAAGGCCAGCAGCAATGCCAAAGCAACCAAGAAATAATGAGAACTTTTTATTATTATCAATAGCCATTTTTTTACAAAAATTACTTACATCGACAGCTTTTTCTAAAGTTAGTTTATTAATAGGTCTCAACCAGTACGGATCGGTACTAAACATATCAATATTTTTAATTTTGACTATTTCTATCAAATTACCAATATCCTGGGGCATAATGCAGACCGATACCTCAATGCTTTTGTTAATATCCTTGATAATATCGGCACTATCGCGAACAAAATCGAAGGCAGTTTGCTTCTGAAAAGCCAGATAATCTTTAGTGCCTTTACTGTCGATTAAATCGCCTTTATACAGTCGCGAAAATTTATTTTTACAATTATCACAAAAACATTCCTGAATCGTTGGTTCATCAATAAGAATCCCCTCAATACCATGATCTGAACATAATTTAATATACTCTCCATATTTTGCTATTGTTAGAGGATTATTGTAACAAGCCATAGGATATGGATACCCACCGCCATAAGGTTTGCCATTTTCATCCATTCGCCACATAGAAGGATTTTCCAGCATAATCCGAGAACTTCTTCCTCCGCCGCTAGTATTTGCATAACCCCATATTACCGCATTTGGTTTTAAGCCGAGATCGCGAGCTATTTTAGGGCCGAATCTTATACTTCCATTCAGCCATTGAAAATGATTTTCCTGCAAAGCAAACAAAACCTCTGTGCATCCGATTGTTATCATGTCTTGCAGATCTCTTTCGAGATGAATCGGCTGATGAGGCGGTATATAGGAAGTCGAAAGTTTCATAATGTCCTTATTAAGTTTAGAGTAGTAAAATTTAAACTTTGATATTAAATCTTAAACCATTTTGCGTCATAAGGCCGCAATTTGATTTCGTGTTCTCCTGAATTCGAAAGCAATATTTTCGTATTTACCGTATTATTCGCATTATTAACAACACAAGCCATTTGAGTTTCAGGGTAAACGGCAAATTCGGTATTAACATTATCAGTTTCCCAGTATATTAAATCCTCTTCTTTTTTGGCAAGCCAGAACAGCATTCTTTTAAGTAAACGACAATTAGTTAAATTAAATGGTATACCTGCAATGTAAACAGATCTGCCTTGGCCGTAACAATTGGTGTTCATCAGCACATGGGAATTATTATAACTTGCAAGTACATCAGATTCTTTATTTTTCAGAAAAGTAAAGCTTTCCTTTACACCGAAATTGATCTCACCCAGATGATCATTCAAAATAAAATGCTGTTTCAAAGGAATAGCTCTATTAAGTGTAAATCCTAAGTTATTGCCTGTTTCTTTGTCAACACCCATAACATCGGATAGTTGAAAAAATGAGCCATGATTCTGACATGCGGTTGCATCCATACTGCCTAAAAAAGCGCCGCCATTCCAAACCCATTCTCTAATTGCAGAGACAATTTTTGCATCTTTCCAGTTATCACCCCCGCTCCATGAACTGTTGGCACATCCATCATTGATTATTATGTTGATGTCTTTGGAAATACCATTTTGACGAATATCATCAAAGCTGATGAATTCTATTTCTATTGGCAACCCTGCGAGGCACTCGAGCAGATTAGAATCCAAAGTATTGATAATATTTTGCTGCAGATTAAACCTATTGCTTGGTTTGGATTGATTGATCCATGAACGGAGCTTGCCCCATGAATTTAAAACAGCTACCTTTATATTAGATGATGCTGCTCGCGTTTTGTTCGAATATTCTACAAATTCCCGGAACTGTAAGGTTAAATTCTCAATATGTTCAATAAAATCAGGGAATTTATAAGCTAAGCTCAAATACCCTCCCCATCCTATTCTGTCTATAGGACTGCGTAAAAATGCCCTTCGTATTTTTATCCATCTTTGAATTGATTCCTCAGTAGGATTTCCTCCTTCACGAAATACATCAGGGAAAAAATACGGAAATAGACGAACTTCTTTTGTTTGCATACCCGGCGCATCGGCTATTCTTCTCAAAGACATTCCGCTCTCACAGGCTCCAATATTAATATCTATCTGCATTTTTTGATATCTCTGGTCGTAAGGTTCGACTCCTACCCAATGATCTCCCCAGAAAATACCGGCTTTTTTCCCGGCCTTGTGTATTCTTACTACAAGATCAGTGCCAAACTTCAAAACAAAGTTTTGCATAAAATCCATCCAATCTAAATAGCCCTTTGAAGGATTTCGATAAATCGCGTTATAATAGCCTTCATCGACAAAATCTTCGGAACGCAGGTTATAGCCTTTAACACGTGCAAATTCTTTAAGCGCTAATGGAGAAACCCCCTGCATGTATCCTTTCCAATCGCTGAATATCTGTTTGGAATCATTGTCATTTATGAGTGTGAAATTATATGCCAGCGTTGTAAGCCTTACAACATCTGTATCCGGATGCAGCATAAGCCATTTTTCAAAATAGTCCATCAAATGCGCGTAAACTTCGGGAATCATTGGGTCGACACTTTGAATTCTGTCAGTTTTCCAATTGTTTACAATGTGATTGTACATAGAAACAGAATCCCATGTTTCATAAGCAAGAAAATTGACGGTGTACATGTGAAAAGGTTCAACATCTTCGATTAACACTATTCCGGCGTTGTTATCATACTTCCAGCTTTTTATAGGCACTACATTTCCACTGGTTCGATCAATTACTTCCCAATATGAATGCGGGCACTCAGGATTTACCCTGTATTTCAGAGTTGAATATCCATCCAAAAGCGTCACTTTAAGTGATTTTGTCTTTGAGACTTTAGGAAATGACATTAAAAACTGCTGAGGCAGGTAATTAGGATTTGATTTTGCCCATTCCTGATCTGCTCTCACCAGGCATATTGTGGAATAAATATCAAACCCTAATTTCAATAAACTGTCTGATAATTTTGTACCATCACAATCCCTGATCGCATCGGCACCCCATTTTTCCACAAGTTCCAAAACGATCTCGTCAGTCCCTTTCTCGGCAGGTAAAGTAACACAGCGGATTTTATTTATATTCCTCAAAGAATTTTGTTCTTGTTCGCTTATCGTAGTATTTATTCGCACCTTAAAACAACTCCTTACCGGTCTAAATTCTTATTAAAATAACTTTCAAAAAAATCTATCATGCTTCCATTATATTCAACATATTGTAAAAGCCCGCCCCAGTGCTGACAACCGCCAGTAAAATAAATTCTTGTTTTATCGTTCCATTCGACTACATCCGGATCTGAAGTGTTAATTTCTCTTCCATTTGCAGTGCAAGTTTTATCATAATCAGAATTGCTATGTACGCAATTCTTGTGAACAAATTCTTCAGGATTTGGAACTATCACAGGGTTGTAAGGAGAGTTCTCCCATTCTACCAAATCTCTCGAGCGGGTTAAGTAAGTCTCAAACCGCCATAATGGTTTCAAATGTTCCAAATAAAGCATATAATAATATCCATTGCAATATCTTATGCATGGGCAAGCTGTGTATCTATCATGCCCATAAATGGCTCCGGGAATTATCTCCCATTTTTTTAAATCTGTTGATTTTGCAAATTTAATTGTAAAACTTGTATGTTGTTTGGATAACGACTCGAAAGCAATTATAAACTGATTTCCATCATAACAAACAGATTGATTGAATAATTGCTCATCTTTTTCACCATTGATCACTTTTTCTGGATTTGACCAGTTCGTAAGATCGGTACTGCAGGACATAAATATATCATGAGATTTATGCACGCTGTTTTCATAAACCTCTTTTTTAGATGCAAAGATATATATCGTATCAGACCAAACAAAAGCTGAAGAATATCCAAAGCCATTCATTGTTCTTGTTAAAATAGAATTGCTTCCTTCGTCTCGTATACGGATATAGAAATCCTTCTCAGAGCCAGGCGGCGTTTCCCAATGTCGTTGCCAGGATTCTACGAGGAGCAACTTGTTTTTCCAAACAATTGGAGTCTGCTCCACAACAGGACTGTCACACTTAACTCTTTTTTCGAAGCTAAAGTTATCCATAGCAATTATTGACCTGTTCTCGACATTTCACAAACTGATGATTTCTTAGTTACTTTCTTTTTAAGGGTCCAAAGCGTCAAATTATCCAAATTTTTCTTATTTGGCCAAAAATATGACAAAACCAATGCCAAAATTAATGCTACGATACAACCCGGTACAGTTACCCATGAAAAACATATACGATTTTCAACGGGTATATTGTAATATAGAAAGAAAGGCAAAACCAGGCTTGTAATACCTCCAACAATCAAACCGATTAATATGGGCATACCAGCAACTCTTGGAACAAGCACTCCCAAAAAGAACGCAACAAATAAGACACCCCATAGTCCCGTCCAAAGAGCACTTATTTCATAAATACTGCTTACAATACCTTTGCCTCCTAAATGAAGAAATACTGCAATTATAACGCTCGTAATACCAGCCAGAATGCTTATACTCCTGCATACAAGCATTTCTCTTTTAAAATATTTCTTTTTGTTAAACCCTAATCGCACAAAACCATCAATATAGGAAACGTTAGCAATGCAATTTACGGTAGAATCGATCGTACTCATAAGCGCTGCAAGCAATGCGGCCGTAATTAATCCTGGCAGCGGAGTCGGCAATTCTGTATTGATGAAATAACCTAAAATCTTATCTGATGTAATAACACTGGTATCTATAGTTTTTATATTGTTATAATAATAAAAAAGTGCAATTCCAACAAACCATAACATACCAACAATCGGAATAGAAATGATTGAATTAAGGAATACAGCCTTTTTAGCTCCGCCATACCCCTTGGATGATAACAATTTTTGAACGATGGATTGATCTGCGCTAAGACTTACGAGGGGTATTGTAATAACTGAATACATAAATAACCAGAAATTATACCGATCATAAAACCGCAACTGATAAAACTCTGCTTTCAATAAACCCCCAAATGTATGCCCATTATCCCTTGCGTAGTTGTATATCTGAAATACGGAAGTATCCGACAAGCTGATTAATTTACTGAATATCGCTATGATACCAATAATAATTATGAAACATTGTATCGTATCGTTTATTATAATTGCTTTCATCCCTCCTGTGGCTGTATAAATGATAGTAAAAAATCCAATACCTAAAATTGTTACTAAAGGATGCCAACCTAAAAGAGATTCAAACACTTTCGAACCTGAGTAAAATACAATACCTGCATAGAAAAGCCTCACAAGAACATAGAAAAAAGCACCTGTTAAACGAACAGGCAGATTATATCTTCTTTCAAGGTATTCGTATGCTGTAAAAGTTTCTGTAAGAAAAAAGAACCTTAGGAAAAGCCAAATCGCTAAAGGAATAAAAAAAATCATACCAATATTTATTGTAAAAAACATTAATCCATGCTGATATGCCTCACCAGGAACAGATACAAAGGTTATAGTACTGAATAGACCTGCAAACATAGAACACAAAACCAGCATTATATTCATTGACCGGCCGGCCAAAAAGAAATCTTCTTTACCTTTTTGCTTTGATTTTACAATAACAGCTACTGTGATAAGAACAAGCAATAGCATAATAATTGCCAACCAATCCCAAAAACGCATTGACACAATGTCGTATACTTGTTTTTCCATAATACTCAATTTCCTATTTCTTGATTGATGATTCTAAATTGTCATAAAATGATATTTCTCGAATGTAGACGAGTTTGCTCTCTGCGCAAGGCTTATCCGGACAATGCACTCTTAATCCAGTATCAAAACTTTCGATTACTACCAGTTTCATTTTTTCAAAATTTTTATTATCAATTTTGTGCCTGATAAAGAAATCTGCGCATTTTTCCCCCTTATAAGCCAATGCCTGCATTGGTTCAATCAAGCGAATCCATTGGCCGTTTTGGTAAACATCAATGCTGTATTTTTTAATATTGAGTGCACCAGAATTATTATTGCTGTATTCGATGTTGCCGCTGTAAATCCGAATTTCGTTTATTGGCCGGGATTTATCAAAAGACAGCTCTATTTCACACGGCACTTTACCATACCATGCCGAACGGTCATTTGAAGATGAGTCAATCAGAAGATTCGCGATTTGAGAATTCTCGGCGACTGAAACCTTCGAAACGGCAATCGGTCTTTTAGATGAGTCGTCGGAAATTACAGATGTTTTATTGTTCCATGGTCTTATTAAGCGCATCCATGGCACACATCCATCGAAGCCTACAACAATTGCATTCTTCCAGTTTTTATCGTTGTAATCCGGCTTATTCCATCCCTCTACAAATGTATCGGAACACAACCACTCCGCATTTGTCGATATTTTATCAGTCCTGTCATTATATTTGAATAAAGCATTAAGCAGCAATCCTCTTTCACCATTTCTGTCAGGTTCTACTTCAATTCCAATTACATGATTACCGGCATTTGACAACTCCGTAATATCATAAGTTTCTCCGATCCACCATTCGGAATCCTCACCTATGAGCCGGCCATCGAAGTATAATTTATATTTATTTCTTGATGTTACACAAATGCTTGCGTTCATAAGCTGCTTTTGAGTGGTAATGCTTTTCCGGAAATACAAAGTCTTACCACTTAAATTCGCTTTCGCTAATCTCGCTACATCCCAGGTATAAATCCCTATCATATTCGATTCTGAAACTAAATCTTTCGCAGAGATTTCTTTTGAAGATATTACTTTTACAGGCGAAAACTTTATACGTGCTTCATCTATATAATTTCCATCCGCAACTAAATAAATCTCCATCCCTAATTTTCTTGTTAATTCATAAGCTTTTTCAGCATAATCTATTTTTGAAAAATCCACAGCCAAATTAGGCAACGCTAAAACTGAATCTTTTTGATTGGAATCGAAGAGCAAATGTCCTCGACCGTCATCAAGCCGCCAATATATTGTTCTTATACCTGCACAAGAAGCATTGCCTAAAATGTGGTTACATAATGTTGTACTATCAGTTCCTGAACCATTGATGATTGCTTTACTAATGTCAACCAGCAAAGCTGTCTGTGTCTTAACTTCTCCGCCCCAGATGATATATCCGTCCCAACGTGGCTCAAAAGCATAGTAGCCAGCGTATAAAGGGGTAAAAATAAAAAGTGCCAACAAAAAAACTGTATTTCTTACATTCATTATTTATTTCCCAGAAATGGCGCAATGCCTGGTTTGCCTGTTATAGCAACTTTGTTGCCGTTTAAAGACTGCCAACTCGGATTTGTCCGCAGCGGAAATTTATCCTTTTGTGCGGTAATTGTATAACCATCAACCGCGATACCTGAAAACATATTTTTTCCTGAGAGCTTGTGGCATTTAAAAACAAGGCTATGTGTTCCATCAACAGCCGGCAGCCTGATTTTTACAATTTCATTCGGAGATCCGGAGATTAACGTTTTTTCTGAATCATCAAGCGATAAATCCCATGCATTAGAACAAATAACCGCTATTTCTCCCCCGCCTGTCATATCTGTTAAGCCGGATTTGACTTCGAACGTATCGGTTAGGGCAAATTCTCTGGGTAAATTCAAACGCTTGCCCCAATAAATCGGCGTGCTTTCAACCCAGATCAAACCATCAAATCCCTGCGTTAAAGCTGCAGCAGCTCTATCTGTAAGGCCCTTTTCATTTGTTTTAAACGCATAACATCCATAATAAAGTTTATTGAGTTTATATTTATGATTCAGAGAAGCATAGAGATCATCTGGAACAGAAGCTGCAGAACCCCATCCGAGTTCACCATGTTTGAAAACCGCCAAATTTTTTATAAGTCCAGCATCAGTCCATGTTTTTACATCCCAATGTGCTGATAATGGAACATCCCAGACGTTCCACATAACTAATTCTACCGGCCTGTTTCTTTGATCTATGATTTCATTTACCTGTTTTATAAAATCGCCAATATATTTTGCTCTGAATGCCATCCAGTTGGGATCATTCGCAGACAACTCTCTCGCATTTAAATTTGTTTTAGACTGGAATTCATCAATCAAACCAGGCAAATAACCGCATTGATTGCTGCGATGCGCAATACGCTCGAAATCCAACACGATGCCATCAATATTATAATTGTTAATTAATTCTTTAAAAATTTCTAATTTGTAATCAATGTATTCTTTAAAATAAAAACTTGGCTGGCCTGTTTTGAATCCATTAAGATGTTGATCGCTCAAATCCTGATGCATGTCAGTGTACCTGCTTCTTGAATTCTCTTTCCAACCGTGCCATTCTTCAAGAAACGGAAACCATGCATATACCTGCAAACCAAGCTCATGACCAAATTCCACTGATTCCTGTAATACATCTTCCTTCTTTGCGTCTTCACCCGAACCGTAGGGAGTCCATTTTGTTACTTCATCAACTTGAGACTTATATTCTGCCCAGCCACCTCCGAAAGCACGAATCCAGATATGGCTTATTCCCGTTGCTGCCATATTGTTGATGACAAATCTCACTCCTGCTTTCCCTTCGGTTATTCTATACAAATTCCAATCGCTGTATGTTATTGGAACATCCTGTCTCGGAGCATCTGGTTTTTTTTCCCAAATCACGTAAGTATCAGGATTCCACCGATATGCGTAATCTACATCTAACGTTTCGCATGAAATAGCTTCGTTAGTTTTATCAGAAATACCGCCTTCTGATATTTTTACAGGCAAAATTAAACAAAACACTAATAGAGTTACAAATTGAGAAATTTTTTTTATTTCAGAAAACATAATATCCTCTGACATGTTTTACTTATTACGAAAGGAACAAATCAACTTTATTTTTCAAGCTCAGGCACTTTGCCATCGGGGCTCCAAAAATAAATATTTGCTCCTCCTACATCAATAGCAGACTTTTCAACAGGGCTGACATGACCATCTGCAAAACTCAAATTTATGAATCTTCCATGCCTGTCTTTCGGAAAAGCATTCAGATAAGTTCTTTTGAATAATAAAACGTTTGCGTTTGCTACCCACCAATCGTGATCGCCCTGTAAAAAGCATTCAGAAGAACGTTTAATATTTACCAGTTTAAGATTTGAAACATAGCCATTCATACTGTAGCTTCTTTTACCTGCGCCTCTATAAGCGTTTACATTATTCTTTGGCGGGCCTTTATCAGAAGGACAGTGCATTATTTCTGTTACAGTAAACGTACCACTGCTATAATCTTTACCATTCCTGACATAAGGAGCAATTAACGTGTACCACGCATGCGGGTCGGTTGCGCCAGCTAAGAATCCGATTGGCATTGTCCTGTTATTATTTTCAGCGTAAAGTAAAGTTCCCATGACAAGCTGGCTCAGATTTTTCCTGCATACAATAGACCTGCCCTGATTACGAGCTTTGGATAATGCAGGCATTAAAATCGCAAGAAGTAAAGCAATGATCGAAATAACAACCAGCAATTCGACAAGTGTAAAACCCAACCTTCGTTTTGACTTTTCAAAATTCATTAACATGCCCCCTGTGACTCAAACTGCAGGTAAATATCTACCTGCAGTCCAAGATCAGCTATCTAAATTATTTTCTTCGTACAATGTTTATTAACAAACCCAACGACATCACAACTATTGTCGCCGGCTCAGGTATGGCTGTTAGTTTTACATCATCAATGTAAAATGTCTCACCTGCAACCCAAGGTGCAACATATATCCCGGCTATACTCGATAATTGAGTATTGTTAAAGGAAGCAGAACCCAGGTTGCCGCCCCACGTACCGAAATTAACATAAGTATTGTAAATGCCTGTTGAGATATCCCCTGTAATAGAAATCTTGAACCATGAGTTTGCTGACACTCCACTGGTCCTATCTTTCCATGCACCATTATCTCTGACTTTGAGAGCACCTGAATAATAAGCGATTCCAACCTGATTCAGCCCGCCTCCTGTTGAGTTGGCGAGACTGATTGAAAATTGGCTTGTCGTAGATGGCACTATAAATGAGAATTCAGCTTCAAATTGTCCTGTCGCTGAAACATTTGTTCTTGCGCCAAGGAGATTTCCGGAACCGTATGTCGCGTCTCGTTGAATCAGAACAGCTTGTGAACCTGTTGAAAAACTCGAATTGATGGCAGCGATTTTAGGACTATGATCACCATTAACAACCGCGTTACTCCAGATGCCATCAAGCGAGGTTCCGTTGCCCACGCCCGCTTTTTGGAAAGGCTGGCCTAAGACAAAAACACTGCTGTCTTCAAAGTCCTGATCCAGGATTATAGCAGCATTCAAACTCATCGCAGTCGATAAAACAAAAATCAACATAACTATTTTTTTTGACAACATAACAACTTCCTCCACAAAAAAATTAATAAATTAGTTAAACTACCAAAGCGTAATGCATTCTGCGTCTGCCGGATCCATACAACTCAACCAGTCTTCAGAGAGAACAGCAAAATCTTTAAAATTAACATAACAGTCATTGTTAAAATCTTTTTTGCTTCCGAATCCCAGAATATTTATATCTGAACAGGACGACAAGGGCAGAGAGCCTTCCATTAAATTAAAATCATCTAAATAAACCTCGTATCCGGCCACCCAAGGCATTACTTGTAAGCCTGCAACATTCTGCAATCCAGTAACGTCAAATGATGCATTTCCCAAATCTCCCTGCCAGGAGCCAAAATCAACGTAAGCTGAATAAGTTCCCGAATACGTGTTGCCGACGATCGTCAGTTTGAACCATTCACCTAAAGCTACTCCTGAGCTTCTGGGTTTCCATACTTTGTTATCGTAAAGGTGCAGTGTACCGCTATAGAACGCAATACCTACGCCTGTAGTGCTCGTTGGCTTACTTGCATCAACTAAATATAATGAAAACTGGCATTGAGGCTGTGTCACCAGTAAAGAAATCTGACTGATAAAATTACCGCTGACACTGTCGTTGGTTCTATAACCCAAAACACAACCTGAGCCATACTTGCTTCCCCTGACAGAGTTGACACATTGTTTGCCTTCAGAAAATGGCGAATTGTCATAATAAACTTTTGGAGTCCAATTACCTGCCAGTGTGTAATTTTTCCATAAGCCTGCCGATGTCGTTCCATCGCCGATGCCGGTCAAGTCAAAAGCTTGGCCCCATTGAAATATGCTTTCATCTTCGAAATCCTGCGATACTACAACTTTAGTAACTCCGGCATTCAGTGAAAAAGCTAAAAATAATATAAAAGAAATTTTTAAAATAATATTTTTTTTCATAAAATTACCTCCGGTCAATAAAAAGTTTGTACTAGTTAAAAAGGCACTGTACATTCAGCGTTTTGAGGATCGACACAATAAAGCCAATCACTTAGAAACAGTTCAATATCTGCAAGCGTAACCTTGCAATCTTTATTAATGTCTCCTGCAAAATCATGCCCCATATCCAATGCTTCACCACAACTTGCCGGCTCATCGTATTCACCATAAATAACAATATCATCGATGCAAAATTCGAACTCATCAAGCCATGGAATCATTATGAAACCTGTAATATTTGTGAATACTGTATTATCGAAATGATCGTTCGCCGAAAGAAGTAACCACCCATTATTCCCAAAATTGATGTAGCTCGAATAGTAACCGGTCGCCAAATCACCTACAAAAGCGATTTTAAACCACTTCCCCTGAAGCACACCGGATGACTTGGATGTCCAGACGCCGTTATTCGCGATATAAAGCTTTTTTCCCATAAAGGCGGCTGCTATTTGGTTTGAGTTGGCGTTTTGTGAATCTTTTAAAGAAATGACGAATTGACCGTTTGCGTCTGCTATATACAGTGAAAATTCCGCATGAAATTTACCGGTCAACTGATGGTTTGTCCGTTTTGCTCCTAAACAGCCCACAGACATCGGTTCGCCTTCATAAAATGCAAAGGTGCGTTTCACACGGGCAGATTGATATCCAACCGTAAAAGATGAATTACTCTGATCTGTTTTCGGGTAATAGTCGCCGGATACCACCATCAAACCGGCACTCAATCCCTGATACAACCCCACTGTGTCATTGCCGTCACCAACACCCGTGGAAAAAGGTGCGGCTGGCTCGAAAACGTTCGCGTCTTCAAAATCCTGATGTAAAAACAATGGCATTCTTGCATCTGCGGTTCCGACAAAAAATGCTGCTGCAAAAATCAGGAACAATAATTTGTACGACATATTTGCCTCCTTAAAAGTAAAAAAGAATCTTGATTTATAGCAAAAGGCAATATATGATACAAAAAGCCTGGGCATATTGCCTTGTGCTAAGTATAGTTTGGGGACAAGCGGTAATCTCGCAAAGCATACTGCTTGTCCTTTTTTATCTTTATTTATAGTAACTTTATCTTACTGGCGGAGAACAGGATTCCCGTTCAAAAAGTTCAGGCTTGTATATTTTAGTATAGTATTCTTTTGACACTTCCTTCTTATCAAGCCTTTCGATTAGCAGATCCATCGCTTCAATTGCAATCTGACGGTACTTGGTGTCTATGCCGGTTATTTTAACTGGGGCATACTGCCCGATTGACTGATCCATCAAACCTATAATTGAAACATCTTGCGGAACTCTGATACCACAATCAATCAATGCTCTAACGACACCAACAGCAATTTCACTGTTATTAGCGATTAAAGCAGTAGGTAAAAAATCCAGACTCTTCCATTTTTTTAAATATTCTTTTATTGTAACATATCCCCGCTCCCAGGGATTTTTTTCCGTATCATTATTCAAAGGAAGCAGCCAATTATTTTTTACAGTTAGACCATTAGTCTTCATTACCTCCCTGAACCATTTTTCACGGTGATGGCATGGAATCTTGCCACTAATAGAACCAACCATGCCTATAGATTTATGGCCAAGTTTTAGAAATGTAGAGATTGCCAATCGAATCGCGCCTTCGATATCCTCAACAAATGAATCAACACCTCTATGCTGAAGATCATCAATAACCACTGTGGGCTTTCCGCCAAAAACCTGGGCAATGATGCTGTCAGACATATCTGGATTAAACACCAAAAGGCCGTCTACCTGCATCCTGAAAAAACCATCTATCACTTTGCGGATATCATGAAAATTTGAATGATGAGCCCCAATTTGAAGACTATACCCTTTTTCAGCACATAACATTTCAAGACCAACCACTTCATTGTAAAATTGAGAAACTAGCAATCCTATGGTTTTGGTTTGACCTCGGCGAAGATTCCTGGCTAATAAATTCGGACGATAATTCGCCTCTTCAGCAGCCAATCTTACAAGCCTTTGAGTTTCGTTTGAATATCGGCTTTCTCTGCCGGACAATATGTGACTAACAGTCGATATCGAAACCCCAGCAATATTTGAAACATCTTTTAACGATGCCATTTCTAAACACCCGCCTTAAAAACTGATTACAAACGTTATGATAAGCATTTCACACATTTTTGTCAAGTACTTTACTAAATATTTTTTCATACTATTCCCCAAGAAATGGATATATGCCTGGCTGACCAAATCGCAGCAACGGCTCTGAACTGCTTAAGTTCGTCCAGTTCGTGTCTGTTTTAATGATTATTCTCTGGTTTTCGCCATTTAGCGTGTATCCTTGTATCGCAACTCCTGCAGGACAGGTAGCATCCAAACTCGTAGAAATTATCAAACTATGACTGCCGCTAAGAGGTGGAAGAACTACTTTCGAGACTAATCCCCCAGCACCGGCTGCAATTGGCTGTTGTAAATTATCGATGCCCAAGGCCCAGGAACCTGCACTTATTACAAATATTTCACCCCCATTGGTTAAATCAAAATTGCAACTTCTAATTACCAGACTGCCTCTTGCTGATAAATTCCGGGGCAAATCCTGATACCCTCTTCCAATTAAGGGAGTTGCTTCAAACCAGACAATTCCATTAAATCCCTGCGATAAAGCGGAATCAGCGCAACTTTGAACATTAGCTTCGCCGGTTACTGCCGTATAAACGCCAAACAAAATAGGCTTGTTGAGCTGCGATGATAAAGTTGAATAAAGTCCCTCGGTCGGATAACCTGGTGAACCCCATCCCTCAGTCCCATGTTTATAAACTCCTATGGTATCAAGAAGCCCTTCCTGGCTCCATTTCATAATATCATAATGAGCAGTTAAAGGAGTTTCCCAAGGATACCATGCTATCAAATCCATCGCTCTTGCTGAGCCATCGATTATTCTCCGAACTGTTTCTACAACTTCACCTACATATCTGGCTCTGAAAGCCAACCATTCGGTGTTTTCTGTGCTAATGCTCCACGGATTAATTCCTGTTTCATTTTGAAAAGCTTGACGCATCTGCTGCAAGTATCCCCATTTGTTATTGCGAAATGAACAGCGTTCAAAATCCAAAACCACACCGTCAATGTCATATCGTTTAATGATATCGTTAATTAATGAAATTTTATAATCTCTGTATTCTGAATAATAAAAGCTCGGGCAATCTCCTTTTGTAACAACATATTGAGAAGAATAAACCTGGTCCCATAAATCAGCTCTATTATCGGTAATAAAGCTTCGATCCCAGTTCTGATTGCCGTGATATTCCTCTAATGGAATAAACCATCCATAAACTTTCATCCCCAGTTTATGACCATATTCTACAGCATCCTGAAGGAAATCGTAGTTTCTAACGTCCTCCCCTTGAGCCCCATTTGGCTGCCACTGAGTCGCACCATCAACTTGAGGACGATAACCATGTGCTACCCCTCCAATTGTTCTGACCCAGATATTCCTTACTCCGTTTGCAGCTAATGTATTCAGGATGTACCTCGCTCCAGACTTGCCATAGGTGAAATTTGACCACAAATACCAATCAGTAATTGAAATTGGAACATCATTTCTGACCGCATTAGGTTTCATCGCCCAA
>JBDKUM010000334.1:0-24325 GCA_039679715.1 Phycisphaerales bacterium | reverse complement strand
TAGAGTTCGCTTTCCATAATTTATCTCCTTAGATATTCGTGATGGAATTATTTATGGAGTATTATAGAAGCGAACTCTTTTTGGCGCAATAGTTTATCTGCAATCGCGCAAAATGTTGTAGTGATGGCAGGGCTAAACACACCAATATGTCAAATTGGCGTTAATTCCTATAATCTGCCAATTTTGGCAGTTAAAATGGGGGAAATAAGAGCAAAAGTGCATAAGGCATAAGAGCACAAGTTATTGTAAATCAAAGATTTACGGGGATGGCGGAAAATGGGGGTTAAAACTGGTATTAATTTTGCATACTATATTCACCACGAAGGCACCCCCGCATTCGCGAGGGCAGGCTCCGATTGTAAAAATGGATTCCCGCTTTCGCGGGAATGACAATAAATATGATAATAAACAGTTTGTAAATTAATTTATTATAAGGAGTTATAGGATTATGGCAGCGAAAAAATTAGCGTTTAGCGCTGATGCACGAGCGTCTTTACTTACAGGCGTTGAGAAACTGGCACGTGCAGTCAGGTCAACACTTGGACCAAGAGGCAGAAACGCCATCATCGATAAAGGCTGGGGAGCTCCCAACGTTACGAAAGATGGTGTTACGGTCGCTGAAGAAGTTGATCTTGTTGACAAGACCGAAAATATGGGCGCAAAGCTTGTTAAAGAGGCGGCAAGCAAGACAAGCAAAATCGCAGGTGATGGAACAACTACAGCAACTGTTCTCACCGAAGCAATCTTCAAAGAAGCATATCGCAATATAGCAGCAGGAGCTGACCCGATGTCTCTTAATAGAGGTATCGCACAGGCAGTTGAGGCTGTTACAAAGGCACTTGTAAAACTTGCAAAGCCTGTTGATATTACCAAAAGCGATGATATCGAAAATATCGCTGCAATCTCTGCAAATAATGATCATGAAATCGGCAAGATTATGGCTGACGCTTTCACGAAACTGGGCAAAGACGGCGTTATCACTGTCGAAGAAGGCAAGAGCCTTGATACGACGCTGACCTACGTCGAAGGTATGCAGTTTGACCGCGGCTATCTTTCGCCTAACTTTGTGACAGACCCAGATAATATGAAATGCGAACTTGAGAAGCCATACATTCTCGTTTACGAAGATAAAATCAGCAGCGTTCAGAAGCTCGTTCCAATTCTTGAAGCTGTAGCGAAGGCCAAGAAACCTCTGCTTATCATTGCTGAAGATATCGAAGGCGAAGCGCTGGCTACATTGGTTGTTAACAAACTCCGCGGCGTTTTGAATATCTCTGCTGTAAAAGCACCGGGTTATGGCGACAGACGCAAAGCGATGCTTCAGGATGTTGCGATTCTGACAGGCGCAGAGCCAATTTTCAAAGACCTTGGTGTTGAGCTTGATAAAGTTACAATCAAGCAACTCGGCAGGGCGAAGAAAGTTACAATCGACAATGACAACACAATCATCGTCGAAGGCGCAGGCGCACAGGAAGCTATCAACGGCAGAATTAAAGAAATACGAAATGAAATTGACGCGACGACAAGCGATTATGACCGTGAGAAATTGCAGGAAAGACTTGCGAAACTCACAGGCGGCGTTGCACAGGTGAACGTTGGCGCGGCGACAGAATCTGAAATGAAAGAAAAGAAAGCACGTATCGAAGACGCACTTCACGCGACACGTGCGGCAATCGAAGAAGGTATTGTGCCGGGCGGCGGTGTCGCACTGGTTCGATGCATTGACGCTATAAAGAAATTGAAACTCGAAGGCGATGAGAAGACAGGCGCGGAAATCATAGCAGAAGCTTTGAAGAAGCCATGCTATTATATCGCAGACAATGCGGGCGCGGTCGGCAATCTCGTTGTTAATAAAGTATCTGAAGGACAGGGCGGTTTCGGATATAACGCGGACACGGATAAATACGAAGACCTTATCGCGGCCGGTGTTATTGACCCTGTTAAAGTTACAAGAATCGCATTGCAGAATGCCGCTTCGATTGCGGGTCTGCTGCTGACTTGCGATTGTGTAGTTAGCGAAAAACCAGAAGCCAAGAAAGCTGGTGCCGGTATGCCTGGTGGAATGGGCGGCGGCATGGGTGGCATGGGTGGTATGGGCGGCATGCCGGGCATGGGCGGAATGGAAATGTAGACGCGGATTAACGCTGACCTTTAGACACGGATTTACACGGATTAACACTGTAAATTAATATAACTATAAATTAACGGAGAATATAAAAATGAAACTTAGACCTTTAGATGACAGGATTGTTGTTCAGCCACAAGAAGCTGAAGAGAAAACAGCGGGCGGTATCGTTCTGCCAGATACGGCGAAAGAAAAACCATTGATGGGCAAAGTTATTTCGGTTGGGCCGGGCAAAGTGCTCGATAACGGCAAACGCAGCGAAGTTGCTGTGAAGAAGGGTGATACTGTGCTGTTCGGCAAGTACGGCGGAAACGATATTAAAATTGACGGCGTTGAATATAAAATCCTGCATGAGAGCGATATTCTCGGCATAGTTGAGAAGTGAGGTTGATATGGCTAAACAAATGATGTTTGATGATGCGGCAAGAGCACACCTTAAACAGGGACTTGCCAGCCTGGCAGCGGCGGTGAAAGTAACACTTGGGCCGACAGGCAAAAATGTTCTTCTGCATAAAAGTTACGGTTCGCCGAAGATTACAAAAGACGGCGTTTCTGTAAGCAAGGAAATCGAATTGCCTGAACCATTCAAGAATATGGGCGCGAAAATGGTTAACCAGGCCGCGAGCAAGACAAGCGATGTTGTCGGCGATGGTACGACTACGGCGACTGTTCTGGCTGAAGCGATTTATAACGAAGGTTTGAAAAATGTTACTGCCGGTGCGAACCCGATGGCAATCAAACGCGGCATTGATAAAGCTGTGCAGGTTGTTATCGATTTTATCGCATCGCAGAGCAAAAAGGTTAAAGGGCATGAAGATATCGCGAAAGTCGCGGCAATCAGTGCCAATAACAATAAAGAAATCGGCGAGATTCTTGCTAACGCAATGGATAAGGTCGGCAAAGAAGGCGTTATCGAAGTTGAAGAAGGCAAGAGCTTGCAGACTGAACTGGAAGTTGTCGAAGGTATGCAGATTGATCGCGGATATATTTCGCCATACTTTATGACAAATCCCAATACAATGGAAGCGGTGCTGGAAGACGCTTATGTTTTGCTGTATGAGAAAAAACTTTCGAGTATCGGCGAGATAGTTCCGCTGCTTGAGAAAATCGCGAGAGTCGGAGCACAATTGCTGATCGTTGCCGAGGATGTAGAAGGCGAAGCTTTGGCAGCATTGGTTATAAACAGGCTGCAAGGCGTTTTGAAGGTTTGTGCGATTAAAGCACCGGGATTCGGCGACAGACGCAAAGCAATGCTCGGCGATATGGGCGTGCTGACAGGCGGCGATGTAATCACTGAAGATTTGGGCATTAAACTTGAAAAAGTTGAACTCTCACAGCTCGGCAAGGCCAAGAAAATTGTTGTTGAAAAAGAAAACACAACAATTATCGAAGGCTCAGGTACGAAAAAAGAAATCAACGCAAGATGTGAACAGATTCGCAAACAAATCGAAGCGACGACAAGCGATTATGATCGTGAGAAATTGCAGGAAAGACTTGCGAAACTGACAGGCGGCGTTGCGGTTATTAAAGCGGGCGCGGCAACTGAAACTGAAATGAAAGAACGCAAGGACCTGCTGGATGACGCACTTCACGCAACGAAAGCTGCGGCTGAAGAAGGTGTAGTCGCGGGCGGCGGTGTCATTTATTTAAGAGCAATTGAAAAAGTCAAGGCTGCGAAAAAACAGGCAAACGGCGATGAGCAAATCGGATTCGATATTATCGCGGCGGCTTTGAAAGCACCGACTAAGCAAATTGCAGATAACGGCGATGAAGACGGCGATGTTATTGTCGAAAAATTGCTCGAACAATCAGGCAATATGGGTTATGATGCTAACGCGGGCAAATTCGTGGATATGGTCGAAGCGGGAATTATCGATCCGGCCAAGGTTTCGCGAAGCGCTCTGCAGAATGCGGCATCGGTTGCCGGTCTGATGTTGACAACGAATGTGTTGATCACTGATTTAAAAGATGATGACAAGGAAAAACCTGCAATAGAAGGATCAGTCAGGTAATTGAAGATTGATAATCGAAGGTTACGGTGTCGGTATAGGTATCGGTAACGTCAAGGTATTCGGTTTCGTTTGGTGTACCGGAACACGATAACAATTGACGATGACGAGACATTACCGATACCGAAACCAAAAACAATTTTCAGTTTAAATAAAACGATGGCTAAACGCGATTACTATGAAGTCTTAGGTGTAGATAAAAGTGCCGGCGCGGACGATATAAAACGTGCATATCGGCGGCTGGCGATAAAATATCATCCTGATAAGAACCCGGGCGATAAGGAAGCAGAGGCGAAATTCAAAGAATGCGCCGAAGCTTACGAAGTATTGAGCGATAGCGAAAAACGCGCGAGATACGACCAATATGGACACGAAGGTTTGCGCGGGGCCGGGATACACGATTATTCAAGAATGAACGTCGAGGATATTTTTGGCGCGCTGAATCTCGAAGATATTCTCGGCGATTTGTTCGGGGGCGGTTTCGGCGGACGTTCACGCAGAGGCGGTGCCGCAAGGGGACCGAAGAGAGGCTATGACCTCGAAACGGTTGTCGAACTTACGCTGGACGAAGTAGCTAAGGGCGTTGAAAAGAGCATCGAGTTCACAAGACAGGATGTTTGCGACGAATGCCTTGGCAGCGGTGCGGCGAAAGGAAGCAGCCCGGCAACGTGCCCGACATGCAAAGGCAACGGACAAGTTGTGCGTTCAGGTATGGGCGGATTCTTCCAAATGGCTTCGACCTGCCCGCAATGCAGAGGTGCCGGCAAAATTATTAACAGCCCGTGCAAAAAATGCAAAGGAACCGGCAGGACATCCAAGAAGCGGCTTGTTACGGTTAAGATTCCGGCAGGGGTGCATGAAGGGCAAAGCGTACGAATCAGCGGCGAAGGCGAGCCGGGCAGTGAAGGCGGGCCGAGAGGCGATTTGTATTGCTATGTCAAATTGAAAGAGCATCCGTTCCTGCAAAGAGACGGTGTGAACCTTGTCGCAACTGTGCCGATCAGTTTCACGCAGGCGGCGCTTGGCGGTACGATTGAAGTGCCGAGCCTTAACGGAATGCGCGAATTGAAAATACCGGCGGGAACGCAATACGGCGATATTTTCAGAATCAAGGGGCAGGGCTTGCCTGATTTGAGAACGAAACGCAGCGGCGACGAGCTTGTGCAGGTTATGGTAGAAATACCAAAAAAAATGAACAGCCAACAGGAAGAACTGCTGCGGAAATTCGCTGAAACTGAAGACAAAAATGTTTTACCGAAGACTAAAGGTTTTTTTGAAACATTAAAAGACTACTTCAATAAAAGTTAAAAGTTTAAAGTTAAAAGTGGAAAATTGTGGATTCGGCCTAAAGGCCGATGAAAAATTATGGTAATATCATGAGTGAAGAACAATCAAAAGAACCAAAAGACAAACAGGAAAATCAGCCTGAAATAAAAGCTGAAAATCAAAATGAAAAAAAAGAAATGAAGAAAGAAGTTTTTCAGCAGCATCAGGAAATCGAAAAATTACAGGCTGAAAAAGATGAAATTTTCGGGCGGCTTCAAAGAGTCAGTGCGGATTTCGCTAATTATCAGAAACGCTCTGTAAAGCAAATTTCAGAGTCAATCGCTTACGAGAAAGAACATATAATCAAATCACTTTTCCCTGTTTTGGATAATTTTGAGCATACGCTTGTGCAACTGGATAAAATCGAGAATGCGGCCGAAGTGGTAAAAGGCGTGAGGATGATATACGAACAGTTTCTGGGGACATTGAAAAGTCATGGTGTTGAAACCATCACGGCTGTTGGTGAGAAATTCGATCCTTCATGCCATCAGGCCCTTACACAAAGAAGCGAGCCTGATAAAGAGGATATGATTGTCCTGGAAGAATTCAGAAAAGGTTATAGGATGGCTGAAAAAATCTTGCGGCCTTCGATAGTAATAGTAAATAAAAAGGCACCTGCTGAACCGAAACAAGAAGAAACGAAAGTTGAAGACACGGATTAAAACGGATGTTAGACACGGATTTACACGGATTAACACGGTAAAGATATTTTTAGACACGGATTTACACGGGATTAACACGGTAGAGATATAGTCATGCCAACGTATGAATATAAATGTTTAAATTGCGATCATCATTTTGAAAAATTCCAATCAATTACAGCACCTGTTTTGAAAAAATGTCCTGAATGCGGGAAAAAGAGTTTAAAAAGGCTTATCGGCACTGGCGCAGGAATTATCTTTAAAGGTTCGGGCTTCTACCAAACCGATTACAGAAGCGATTCATACACGCAAAAAGCAAAATCCGAAACCGGCGGCAAAAAAGAAGAGAAAACAGAAACAAAGACAGAAGCTAAGTCCGAAACGAAATCGGAAACAAAGAGCGAAACGAAGGCTGCTCCGAAGGAAACGAAGACAGAGAAGAAGGAAAAGAAGAAATAGACTATTTGAACGCCGAACATTGAACATTGAACGCTCAACGTCCAATGTGGAATCACTTCGTGATACTTTTTAAACGATTTCTCCCCCCTCTGAATTTTGTTCTCGAGTCCCCTCAAGGAGGATTGTAAGCAACAAAATTCCTAAGGAATTCGGGGGTCTACGCTTGCGCTTCGACACTACGCTCCGGTCGAAATAACACATAGAATAATTTATTATTCAAATTACAGGCTGTGCAGTTGCATAGTGGCTGGTTATAAGATTGTGATAGGCGGGCAGATGACTGGAGAGAATATTCATAAGGCCATCAACATCGTTACGCCAATCGCGATGCAGTTCGCTTACAACGCTAAACCAATTCATTAATTGTGCGCCCGAATCACTCATGCGGTGCCATGCCGCATAACGGGCAGATTCGTTGAATGTTCCTGACGCATCGGTTACAACGAAAACTTCAAAACCCTCTTCAATCGCCGACAAAGCGGGAAAGGCAACGCAAACTTCTGTAACAATTCCGGCAATGATAAGCTGCCTGCGGCCTGTTTGTTTCACATAATTTACAAAATCTTCATTATCCCACGCGTTTATCTGGCCGGGACGAGCAACATAAGGCGCTTCGGGAAACATTTTTTTCAGTTCGGGTATAATCGGGCCGTTTGGGCCATCCTCAAAACTTGTCGTTAGAACGACAGGCAGGTTGTAGTATTTTGTAATATCCGCCAGAGCCATAACATTGTTGCGGAATTCATCTGGCGAATAATCACGTACCAAAGAGAATAGGCCGGATTGATGATCGACAAAGAGAACCGCGGCCTGGTTTTTTGAAAGTCTGTTGTATTTGGTTGACATATTTTATCCTTCTAAAAAATATTCATGAGTTTATAATGTGATATATAAATCGCAATAAGGATTATGATTAATCGATTTAGGGAGAATTCCAAGTTTTAGGAGATTGGCGAATGAAAGTGAAATGGTTCGTATATTCGTTTAGTGCGGCTATGATCGTTATCATACCATTAATAATCAGTGCCATTTTAATAACCATTGGTTTAAGTTCCGGCAGTTCCAGCTCATCAAATAAATTTACGTATGATTTTTGCCCGAAAGACGGCGATGCGAATATAACAAATCTCCTTGAACCTATCCGAAAGAATAACAAAGTGCCGGCAATTTGCGCAGCGGTTGTTACGAGCGATGGTTTGAAATGCGTTGGAGCAGTTGGTGTCCGCAAAATCGGGACGGAAGTACCTGTAACAATAAACGACAAGTGGCACCTTGGTTCTGATACCAAGGCTATGACCGCAACGGTAATTGGAAAACTTGTTGAGGATGGAAAATTGAAATGGCGCGACACTCTTGGCGAAATATTTGCCGAACTTGAAAGTTCAATGCATGAAAAGATGAAAAATGTTACTGTTTTGCAGATTCTTTCTCATCGCGCAGGATTGACGGCAAATCTTGATTGGCCTGGGATTTCACAAAACGGCACTTTACAGGAGCAGCGTTATAATGCTGTTAAACAGGCAATATCACAAAAACCAGAATCAATGCCCGGTACTAAATATGTTTATTCAAATCTGGGTTATGTTATCTCGGGAGCTATTATCGAAAAAATTACTAACAGCACATACGAAGAACAGATAACAAAATTGCTTTTTGAACCGCTTGATATGAAATCAACAGGGTTCGGCGGGACAGGAACGATTGGGCAGATTGATCAGCCCTGGCCGCATAATGACAATGGGGCACCTGCGGGAACCAATGGGCTGAAGATGGACAATCCTCTTGTAATGGCTTCGGCGGGATGTGTTCATTGCTCGATGGCGGATTGGGGGAAATTTATCACTGACCAATTGCGAGGCGCAATGCGGAAAGATGCTTTACTTCAACAGAATACTTATGAGGCAATTCAAATGCGGCATTTTGATGATGATTATGCGCTGGGCTGGGGAGTTGTTGAGCGTGAGTGGGGCGATGGTGATGTTCTTGCACACTGCGGATGTAATACGATGAATTTAGCGAATGTATGGATTGCTCCGAAACGAGATTTCGCAATTGTTGTATGCGTTAACCAGGGCGGGGACGCGGGCTTTAAAGCGAGCGATGAAGCAGTTGGAGCGATAATAAATTATTATTTTAAGAAACCTGCAAGTAAAGAGACGGCAAGCAAATAAATCTACCCTTCTATGTTGTGGCCATTACGCAGGGTTTTTGCTGCGTTCCAACAGGGCTAAACATTGTAACGTTCATTGGTATTTTGTGTGTCTGCCCAAGACGAAACCTGCAAAACTACATAACGCAAAAAAGTGATGAGATTGCTTAAGTCGTAAACAATAATTTCTTGCGGGGGGGGGTAGTTTGTCTATATAATAAAATTGAAAGTGAGAGGCTGGTCTGTCAGGAATAAAATATGAAGAATGGGATTAAGCTTTGTGTTGCGTTTATCTGCGGTGCAATAATTGGAATATTGCTATATGTTGATATATTTTCCGAAAAAACACAAACGGGTATTTTGACCAGTCCAGTTAAATATGGGGACATTACAATCACACCTAAAAAATATCCTGAAGATAATAAGGCATTAATATGTATTCAGAGGAATAACGGGCATTTCGCCGCGATTTATCAGGATGCAAATGGGATGTCAATCAATGCGTCTTTTTTTAATAAAAAAGGTGAAATTATTTCTTATTTAAGCACCAAAAATGAATTATCAGGAAGATGGATGCATTATTCAGGTTTAAAAGGACAAGAACGTTACATTGATATCAATCTTGATGGGCAATTTGACTCTAAATATATACGCGACGGAAATGAACTTAATCAAAGATGGATTTTTTTTGATAATCATTGGATAGAGGTTGAAAGAGCAAATTTTGAAATGGCACGCGACGCAGAAAATAACTATTATTTTGAAAATGATGAAGGATGGGTAAAAGATACAAATTCTATATGATAAAATAATGAATTCAAATCCAACCATAATTTATTTAAAGAAACATTGGCGGGGAGAGCTTTCACTAAGCATAGCTTTCTGGCTTAATTTTGTTCTATTAAATATTCTGTTAAGGATTTCTGGAAAAATTTATGTAAACAGCAGAATTATTGAAAATCCTTTAATTCTTTATCGCTTGTTTTTCATCAGCTTACCAATTTATATATTTATTTTATATCCGTGGCAGCTTGTGGGAATGTGGAGATGTGCGAAAACATATATCAAAATTAGAGGTAAATATTTTTGGGCCAGATGCGTTCAAATCATCATAGTGCTGAATATCATTCGCATTCTGCTTATTTTTCATTTTAATATGCCGATATATAAAAGTTGTTTTGATGTTGCCATGGATAACGATATAAAACCTAATATAAAATTAGAAAAAGGAAATACAATTATTCATTTAAAAGGTAAGTTGGGGTATGGCACTTCAAATAATGTTTGCAAAATATTAAAAAAGAATCCAGAAATTAGAGGGATAATTATAGATAGCACTGGCGGGAAAACTTATGAGGGCAGAAGACTTGCAAAATTAATAAGCCATTATAACTTAAATACCTATTCGTTCGATGTATGCTATTCGGCTGCGAATACCGCATTTATTGCAGGAAAACATAGATACCTTGGCGCAGGGGCTATAATGGGATTTCATAAATGTCATGATATTCATTTTAAGAAGGACTCTAAGTATTATCTTCAAGAAGAAGATAAAGTAAATAGTTTAGTTTTTAAAAAGCAAGGGATCAAAGAAGATTTCATAAAAAGAATGTATGCTTCAGATGAACTTTGGTATCCCACTACGAAAGAATTGTTTGATGCCAGGGTGATTAATGGAATAGTAAATGGGGATTTGGAAAAAATAAAAAATAAATTTGAAATAATTGACGAAAATGAAGTTCTCCAATTTCAGCCACCTGCGGAGCTACTTGAATATTGAACAATCCTTAATTTATTTGCCGATGACCATTATGGTAAGATTAGCAGGATCGGTTGAAATTTCGTTTTGAGGTTCGGCGATTTTTTCAGTCGAAGTCAATGCCGGTTTGTCGGCAATTATAAGTTCTGAATCAGCATTCTGCCTTGCGAAATAATTTCTCAACACATCTGTATCGGCGGCTTCATTAATAACCGAGACATCGCCAGCGATTCTCATACGCTGCGTGAAGGTTGAAGCTTTGCAGATTTCGAGCATCTGGCCGGCGGTGATGTTGTTTACAGTTACGAATTTGCCGCTTTGTTCGGTTCCGACTTCCATAATCGCTTTTTCGCATTTGGGCCAGACAAAAGTCAATTCTTCCATTAGGCCTAAAAGTGCTTTGCGATCGCAGCTTAAACTATATTTGACCGAAGCTGATTTTCTGTCGACAGCGGAAGTTTTATCGAATAATGAAGTGCTGGTAAGTGCTTTACCTATGAGCCAATCTGTTTCAATCGGGCTTTCCGTGATAAGAGTCAACCTGACGACAAGAGGAACAGCAGGGCCTTTCGGCAATTCGACGATTTTATCTTCAACTGGTTCAAGCTTCGCGGTCGGGTTTTCAATAACAACCTGAGATTTTCTATGTAAATAATTATTTGCGAATCTCTGGCGAGAAGATTTAGGAACAAAAACATCGAAGATTACAAAAGAAAGCATTGCCAAAAGCACAATCATGGCGGCGGCAGTAATGAATTGACGCATAACAAATCTGCGTTTGCCTTTTTTCTGATAATAAATTCCTGTGTCGGCAAGAAGCATTTCGCGTTCAAGATTTAAGGTAACACTTTGCGCGAAACCTTCGGGAACGCCTGCAGGGCGCAATGAACATATAAGCTTTTTATAACGGCTTAAAGATTCGTACATTTCGCGAACCTTCGCATCGTTATCAATGAGCCTTTTGACTTCATTGCTCTTTCGTTCATCGAGTTCGTTATCGATAAAGCAATTTAGCAGCTCTTCAATATTTTCAATGTCTTTCATAACAATCAGCTTATCGCTGCCTCAATAATTTCGCGTAGATTTTTTCTGCCGCGTGCAATTCTGCTTTTTACTGTTCCAATTTCGATATCGAGCGTTTGTGCGATTTCGTTGTAGCTCATCTGCTCAATATCACGCAGAACAATCACAGTTCGCTGCTGAGGATCAAGTTTATCAAGAGCTTTGAAAATCAGGCTGTTTACTTCTTTTTTCGCGGCAAGTTCGGAAGGCTCACCAGATTTATTGTCAATAAGGTAATCCTTCAACTGCTTTTCTGTTTCTTTGTCAATTTCGTTTTGCAAAGATTCGAAATTCAGCCTATGGTTTTTCTTACAGAAATTCAAAGTATGATTAACAGCAATCCTGAAAAGCCAGGTATAAAAACTGCTTTCAGCTCTGAAATCCTTCAAGCTCTGGATAGCCTTAACAAAACTATCCTGTGCAAGCTCGGCCGCGTCAGCTTCGTTTCCGCAAAGCTTGAGAACAGTATTATAAATCCTGTCCTGATACTTCAGTATCAATTTCTCAATGGCGGCCATATTACCGGCCATCGCCTGAGAAACCAGTGCTGCTTCGTCAATAGAAATATTGCCGCTGACGGCGTTTGATTGTTCCTGTATAAATTTGACCATTGCCGCGTTAAAAAGTTCCTAAGTTTAAAAAATAATATGAAGAATAACGATAAGTCCTGAAAATAGCAAAGGTTATGCCGATTCTTTGCGGGCATTATCTGAAGCGAATAAGTCTGCATTGCCTTCGACAACATCCTTTGTAATCACATATTTTCCGGGTTTTGGCTCCTCCGGAAGCCTGTACATCAAATCAATCATTAATTCCTCTGAAAGCGCACGCAACGCTCTTGCGCCTGTATCGCGTTTGAGTGCTTTGCGGGCGATTGCTTTTAATGCATCATCTGTAAATTCAAGGTCTGCTTGTTCCATTTTGAAAAACGTCTTGTATTGTTTAACGAGAGCGTTTTTCGGTTTTGTGAGAATGTCGATCAACGCATTTTCATCGAGAGCCGAAAGCGTGGTAATCACAGGCACTCTGCCGACGAATTCCGGTATCATTCCGAACTCGATAATATCTTCGGGCACGACCTGTTCGAGAACATTGGTATATTCTTCTTGCGAGTCGGCCACTTTTTGGTTTTCTGAACCGAAGCCGATCATTTTTCTGCCAAGACGTTTTTTAATAATATTTTCCAAACCCGTGAAGGTTCCGCCGCAGATGAAAAGTATTTGCGATGTGTCGAGCTGAATGTACTGCTGCTCGGGATGTTTTCGGCCGCCTTGCGGAGGAATGTTGGCGATAGTGCCTTCGAGCATTTTTAACAATGCCTGCTGAACGCCTTCGCCTGAAACGTCGCGTGTTATCGAGACGTTCTGAGTTGTCTTTCCGATTTTGTCTATCTCATCGATATAAACGATGCCGCGCTGTGCGACTTCGATATCGTAATCGGCGTTCTGTAAAAGACGCAGCAAAAAGTTTTCAACGTCTTCGCCGACATAGCCCGCTTCAGTTACGGTTGTCGCGTCGCAAATAGCGAAAGGAACATTTAGTTCGCGCGCGAGAGTTTTTGCAAGCAGAGTCTTGCCGCTGCCGGTAGGGCCAATGAGCAGAACATTCGATTTATCGATTTCGACTTCATTGCTTTCCTTGTCAGTGTGCAAAAGTCTTTTGTAATGATTATGCACAGAGACCGAAAGGATTTTTTTTGCATGATCCTGACCAATAACGTATTCATCGAGGAATTCTTTTATCTGTCGTGGTTTTGGAACCTCTTCAAGCAGAAAACCGGTATGGGTCATTCTGCGTTTTTCCTGTCGGACGATATTATAACAAAGCTCAACGCATTCGGGACAGATGTATACGCCGCCGGGGCCTTCTACGAAGGCATCGACCTGTTTCTTGCTTCTGCCGCAAAAACTGCATGTTTCTTTACGTTTATTATTATCTAAAACTTTAGCCATTATTTCCTTTTCTAGTTTAAAAAAGATTCTTCACTTCGTTTTGCTTCGTTCAGAATGACAAACCAAAGTATTATATCAAATCATAACCCATTGTGAAAGCACTCTCGTTAATGTAATAAAGGCCTTTTTTGCCCTTATAGAAAGCTCTCTTCATTCCGTTTACTACGGATTGCGGTTCGAGAATGCCTGTTTTTTTAATCATAGCACCAAGCATTATTACGTTTGCGACCTTAATATTGCCCATTCTTATAGCGAAATTTGTAGCATCAATTCCCACGATGTCGAGATTTTTTTTCTGAATTTTGGAAACATCTATCATCGACGAATTAATAATTACAGGAGAATTCGGCAAAAGCGTGTCGGCATATTTGATGAAAGAAGGGGCATTCATAATCATCGCCAGGTTTGGCCGTTCAATTATAGGCGAATCGATTTCACGGTCGGATATTGAAATAAGTGCTTTTGCGGTACCACCGCGAACTTCAGCGCCGTACGATGCCATTGCGCAGACGTTCTTGCCCGCATCGATACAGGCATAAGCAAGCACGTTGCCGGCCAATATCACACCCTGACCGCCGAAACCTGCAATCAACATGTTAATTTCAGTTTGCATACTACATAAATTCCAAATATATTCCTGTCGCTTTCCGCGGATAAAGCGAAGCTGCGACAGAAGTTACAAATCTCACGACGCGTGAGTAAATATACCAATTGGTATTTATTCTACGTTTTTATAAATCCCTAATGGATAATAATTGAGCATCTGTTCTTCGATAAATTGCACCGCTTCGACAGGCGAAACTTTCCAGCCGACAGGGCACATTGATAATATTTCTGCCATAGAAAATCCTATACCGTTGAGTTGATTCTGGAAAACTTTCCTGATGGCAGCCTTTGTTTTATTAATGTTGCGGACTGAGTTTATGCTTGTTCTTTCGAGGTATTTTGTTTCTTCGAGAGTTGAAAGCAATTCGCAGACGCGGATGGGTTTGCCCATTCCTTTAATTGTTCGGCCGGAAGGGCAGGTAGTTGTCTTTTGGCCGACGAGTGTTGTCGGCGCCATTTGCCCGCCTGTCATTCCATAAGTCGCGTTATTGACGAAAATGACAGACAAATTTTCGCCTCTGTTTGCGGCGTGAACTATTTCAGCGGTGCCAATCGCGGCAAGGTCGCCATCGCCCTGATAAATCAAAACGAATTTGTCCGGATGTACACGTTTAAGTGCTGTGCCGACAGCCGGTGCTCTGCCGTGCGCACATTCGATAATATCGCAATGTATATAATCATATAAGACAACAGCGCAGCCGACAGGGGCCGTTAGAATCATTTTTTCTCTGATGCCCAGCTCGTCTATAGCTTCGCCGATAAGACGCAAAATAATTCCGTGTCCGCAGCCGGGGCAGTATTTCGTCGAGTCAGTCGTTATTGATTTTGGTTGTGATTTTATAATATTCATTTATTTGCCACAGAGTTAAAAATGTATTTAGCCACAGAGAACACAGAGATATATAATTTTAATTTCATTTGGTGTTCAGTACCTCCTGAATTTTCTGATAAACCGAATCAGGTGTCGGACTCCATCCGCCGCCCATTCCGTAAAAATAAATCTCTTTTTTAGGTATGATGTCCATTAATGTAATATAAACATCTTCGATCATCTGGCCGCAGCTCATTTCAATGACAAGAAATTTTGCGTTCTTGTTTTTCTTCGCGACTTCGATCAATTCGACATCCGGCCAAGGCCATAAAGTCTTGGGTCTGAATAAACCAATCTTTGTGCCGTTGTTATTATGTTTTTTTATCGCCGATTTTGCGATTCTGCTGGAAGCGCCGTAAGCAATGACAATGATATCCGCGTTATCGCAATTATATGTCTCACACCAGCGAAGTTCGGATTTTATCTTGTTATATTTCGCGTCGAGTTTGCGATTATGTAATTCCAAACCGTTTGGAGGATTAAGATATAATGTTCGTATAACGTTGGGCTTTCTGCCGAGGCAGCCTGTAAGCGCCCAGTCTTTTGGCGGGAATTTTTCAAACATCGGTTTATAAGGATGCATTATGAAAGGCTCGACAAGCTGGCCTATAATACCGTCGCTTTGAATCAATACAGGCATTCTGTAGAAATCGGCCAAATCGAATGCGTTGAGTGTCAAGTCGTAACATTCCTGCAAACAGTTCGGGGCAAGCACGATACAGCGGTAATCGCCGTGGCCTCCGCCCCGGGTAGATTGGAAATAATCGGCCTGTGAAGGTTCGATATTGCCCAGGCCCGGCCCGCCGCGAACGACATTAACGATAACGCATGGCAATTCCGCGCCTGCGATATAGCTGATGCCTTCCTGCTTGAGACTTATGCCGGGAGAAGATGACGAAGTCATAACGCGAATACCGGCCGCCGATGCGCCGAAAACCATATTGATTGCCGCGACTTCGCTTTCAGCCTGTATGAATACGCGGTTTTCTTCTTCCATTCTTCTGGAAAGATATTCAGGCGTTTCGGTTTGCGGTGTGATAGGATATGCGAAATAGCAATGGCAGCCCGCTTTAATTGCGGCTTCGCCAACGGCTTCATTGCCTTTCATCAACACTCTTTTTTCGTGTGAATCTGTATAATTATCTTCAGCCATTTAATTCCGTAACATTTAAAACATTCATAACCAATGATCAATAATAACCAATAACCAATTTCCAATAATCAATTTTGGAATTTGTTTCCTGGTTATTGGTCATTTCCTAAAATTCCTTACCTTGCTGAACCATCTTCAATTATTGTAAAACAGCAGTCGGGGCAAATTAAATAGCAAGCCCCGCAGCCATTGCATTTTTCGTTGATAATGGCTACGTAATCGTAACCTTTTTTATTGCTGGTGCCGCTTTTTTGTATCGCGTTCTGCGGACAGACGCCGATACAAAGCTCGCAGCCTTTGCATTTTTCCAAATTTATTATTGCTTTTTTTGCCATGAGAATGTCGTTATATGATTTCTCTTAATATTTTTTGTATATTAGTCTTCAATTCCGGTAAATCGTTTTTAACTACTGACCAAACTACATTAGTATCTACTTCAAAATAGCCATGTGCAAGAATATTTCTCATTCCAATAATTTTAGACCATGGAATTTCGCAATATTTTTCCTGTAAATCATCAGAAATCCGCGAGACTGCTTCGCCTACGATAAAAAGATGATGTATTATCCAATTTTGAACCAATTCATCTTTGTCGAAGGAGTCTTTGTTTTTTGAAGAATATTTCTCAATCCTTTCAATAGCTTCGATGACATCAAGCAACCGTTCCCTATCGCTTCTCATATAGCCATAGCTTCCTTTAGGATTTTATCTTTAATGCGTGGTCGAAGCCCTTGAGGCGTAACAACATCCACATTACAGCCCAATAGTTCCTGAAGTTCCATAAGCAATCCGCCCATATCAAAGAGGCTTCGTCCTTCTTCCATATCTACAAGGAAATCTAAATCACTGTATTCATCGAAATCGCCCCTTGCGGCGGAACCGAAAACGCGAATATTTTTTGCGCCATATCTTGCCGCGACTTCAAGAATTTTGTATCTATTTGCTTTTATTGTTTCAGTTAAATCTGCCATATTAATCTTAATCAATTTACCACAAGCACAAGCGGTTTGCAACAAAACTTAAGTGCTTTACAGATAAAGAAATATGTTCGACTTTACTAATAATGATTTTTTTTAAAACAGAAATATTTTGACAAATAGGATGTTTTGGGGTTAATATACTTCCTTATAGTAATAACTTTAGGAGGATGGAAAAATGAAGAAGATATTATTGTCAGTCGTTGTAATCGTATGTTTCAACACATCAGTCTTTTCCAATATTCAACTTACCGCTGCGAACCTCGGCAATAATCAAATTGCCATCGGCTATAATGTCACAAGCGGCAGCAATGTACCAGTTGGATTCGGATTGAATCTTAGTTTAACAGGCGGAGCAACTTTCGAGAGTGTGGTTTCAACAAGTCCGCTCTTTCCATTATTTCCGAGTACAATAGCAATCGATAGTACAGGATGTATAACGAATTGGGGAACACCTGTTTCGCCGATGTTTAATCCGGGAAGTATGGGAACTCTTGGCAGTAGCGGCATAACAATCGAGATGTCTTCTGATATGGCTTATTTAGAAGGATCGGGTCCTTTAGATTTAAACCATGATGGATTAATAGATCTTTTCGATTATTTTGTCTTTGTGAATAACTGGCTCATTGATGGCTTTGAGGTAGAAGGCGACTTCAATCAAGATGGCCTTGTAAATATGCTTGATATGGCGTTATTAGCAGATAGTCAATCTATCGGCCAAAATCTTTCTCAGCTTTTGGTCTTGGAAATAGATTTAAACGGTGCGACAAATCCAATGCTTTGCATTGCTCCTGAATCAACTTATCGCGGAGGCGTTGTTGCTGACGATGGCACAATATTCACTGTAGATCCATTTTTAATTATTGTACCAGAGCCATGCACTTTAATTTTGATTTCTATTGGCGGAATGATATTAAGAAAGCGTAGTAAATAATTTTTCTTATAAAAATTTATAATAAAAAGGCCGATGATTAATTCACCGGCCTTTTCTATTAAATGGTGTTTATTCGCGGTTTACTTTTCGTCGAGGATTTCGATGGCTTTGAATTTTTTGCCTTCCATGAACTCAAGGCTTGCGCCGCCGCCGGTAGAGACATGCGAAACACGCTTTGAAAGTCCCATCTTCTTGATTGCGCTTGCACTATCGCCGCCGCCGATAACGCTGATTGCGCCCGCATCGGTTGCTTTTGCGACAGCTTCGGCAACTGCCTTTGTACCTGTATCAAAGGGAGGAACTTCAAAAACTCCCATCGGGCCATTCCATACAACTGTGTTTGCGCCTTGAAGTTTGTTAACAAAAAGCTTTATGCTTTCCGGGCCGATATCAACGCCTTGCCAGCCGTCAGGAATATTGCCTGCGACAACTTTGTTTTCAGCACCGGGTTTAATTTCCTTTGAAACAACTGTATCGACCGGCAGAACTAACTCGCAGCCCTGTTTGGTCATTAATTCTTTTGCCTTATCGATGAATTCGTTTTCACACAGACTATTTCCGATATTCAAGCTTTTCGCTTTGAAGAAGGTATAAGCCATTGCGCCGCCGATAATGATTTTATCGACTTTCATCATAAGATTTTCGATGACTTTTAATTTGTCACTGACTTTTGCGCCGCCGAGAATCGCGACAAATGGTTTCTTTGGTTTGTTGATTGCATCATCAAGGAATTTGAGTTCTTTTTCAACAAGGAACCCGATAACGCGGTCTTTGCCTTTCATCATATCCGGAACTGTGTACATCGATGCGTTGTCGCGGTGAGCTGTACCGAACGCATCATCAACATAAGCATCGCCGAGTTCTGCGATTTGTTTTGCGAAATCGTCTTTTGCTTTGCGAAGCTTGGGATCATCGACTGCTTTTTTGTCTTTAATTTCTTCTTCTTTATAGAAGCGTACGTTCTCAAGCAGTAATACATCGCCTGGCTTTAGTGCTTCGGCCTTTTTCTTTACATCTGGCCCGATGCAGTCATTAGCGAAAATAACATCTTTTTTGAGAAGTTCGCCCAATTTTTTGGCAACCGGAGCCATTGAAAATTCTAGTTTTTTCTCGCCGTTGGGTCTGCCCAGGTGACTCATAAGGATAACAGAGCCGCCGTTATCAAGTATGTTCTTTATTGTAGGCAGGGCGGCAACGATTCTGGAGTCGCTGGTGATATTCTGATTTGCATCCAGAGGAACATTGAAATCTACGCGCATCAGCACTTTTTTGCCTTTTACATTAATGTCTGCTACTGTTTTTTTTGCCATATAGCTTCCTTTCGTTATATGCTTTCTCTATTGATAAGATATTTTGCGGCTACGGTATTTAATCTTCCGATTTTGCATCCTTTTGAATCGCAGCTTTGGAGGATTTCAAGATCCGACTTCCAAACTATATCGCCGGGAGCCAAAAGCAGCGTACTGCCGGGCTCGTAGTTGTCAAGGAGGTGACCATTTTTATAATAATAAGGTCTTTGGCAAATCTCGGTTGGATACGCTCTCATTATCGGAGGAATATCGTGAGGTACAAACCAAAGTTTAATTTCGCGATCGGCTTCTTCGACTGTAGCCGAGGTATGAATCAGGTTGTCCAAGCGGTCGCCGATGTCATTGCCGTCTTTATCTTTCAGTTGGACAACGGTGCCAAGTGATCTAATGCAGCCGGGTTTTTCTTCTCTGGCCTTATGCGGATTTGTCGGGCCGGCCAGTGCTCTGATTCTATCGAGAACGCCTTTCTCCTGACTCTGATAAACAATGGCGATTACTCTTCTCTTCCATTTATTTTCTTCGGTATAGTGTACTTTGCCCATAATGTAATCGAGCAGGGCTTCAAAAAATGGTTTTCCAACATGTTCGGCATAATGCTCTTCTGCAAGATACCTTGAAACGTTTACAACTTTTGCGGCCGCAATGCGTGCGCCGGTATGAAATTCTGATAATTGAGAAAATATGAATCCTGTAATTGAATTTTTAAGAGCATCGGGTTTTATAAGAACCAGTGTTTGTTCGAATTTTTCTTCATTCATATCGAGTTGCATCCAAAATGGTATTTAAAAAAAAGCCCCATCCAATCGGACAGGGCTTTACTGTCAAATCATTTATTTGGCGATTTTCTTGAGCAGGTCGATTGTACGATTCGAATAACCCCACTCATTGTCATACCAGCTTACGAGTTTGAAGAAGTTTTTATTCAATTCAATCGAAGCGCCTGCATCGAAGATAGATGAGCGTTTGTCATGAATGAAATCGCTTGATACAACTTCATCTTCTGTATAGCCGAGAATATCTTTCAGATATGTTTCGCTTGCTTTCTTCATAGCAGCTTTGATTTCTGCAAGAGATGTTTCTTTTACGGTCTTGAAAGTAAGGTCTACAACTGAAACAGTTGGAACAGGAACACGGAATGCCATGCCTGTCAATTTGCCTTTTACTTCCGGCAGAACCAGTGCTACAGCTTTCGCTGCGCCTGTTGTTGACGGGATAACGTTTTGAGCTGCCGTTCGGCCGCCTTTCCAGTCTTTCTTGGATGGACCATCGACTGTTTTCTGTGTCGCTGTATATGCGTGAACTGTTGTCATGAGACCTTCAGCAAGACCGAAGCCTTCTTTAAGCAGAACATGAACAACCGGAGCAAGACAGTTTGTTGTGCATGATGCGTTAGAAATAATATTGTGTTTCGCAGCATCATATTTATCATCGTTAACACCCATAACGATTGTGATGTCTTCACCTTTTGCCGGTGCGGAAATAATAACTTTCTTTGCGCCTGCATCGATATGGCCTTTTGCCTTTTCAGCAGCAGTGAACAAACCAGTCGATTCGATAACAATCTGTACACCGAGTTTATTCCATGGCAGTTCTGCAGGTGTCTTTGCGCTAACGACGAGAATGTCTTTGCCGTTTACAACTAAAACATCATCAGCTTCTTTATCAGGCGATGATTTCTTTGAGCTTACAGTGCCGGTGAATTTACCCTGAATTGAATCGTATTTCAGAAGATAAGCCAGGTTATCTGCGGGGACGATATCGCCAACAGCGACGACGTCGAACTGTGAGCCAAGCAGACCCTGCTCAACCAGAGCACGGAAAACCAAGCGTCCGATTCGGCCAAAACCATTAATTGCAATCTTTGTTGCCATTTAAAACTCCTTTAAAAACAATGATTTATAGTTTTTGAGACAATTGTCTCAATAATACGACCAATTATTGTTATTACTACGAATATATACAGAGTTTGCTCGTCTTTCTGCACCATTCGGAGTTCGAATTTTAGAGGTACTACGAATGGATGTCAAATAGAAAAAACTAAAAATTACGACATTTTAACAGCCCCAAAATGTTGCAATCATTTATGTATTTGCATAAAAAAACCTGCCGAATATGCTTCGGCAGGTCATCACCCCTGATTTTAAAACAAAATATTCAGACTAATCCGAATAGAAGTTTCTATCAGAGGCTAATTTTTGGTTCTGGATATTTAAAGAGCTAAGCTTCGATTTCGGTTTTAGGAGTATTCGGCTCAAAGGGAATATTTGGACCAGGCATATTTGCCCCCGGAATATTTGCTCCCGGAACATTGGGTGCGCTTATGTTTGGTTCTATCGGCATGTTCGGGCCGCTTGGTAAATTAGGCTCAAAAGGTGATTCGGCTGCAATAAGTGACAAACATGCAAACCCGGCCACCGTTACAAAAATGATTACCAAATTTAAAAATTTATTTTTCATTTTTAACTCCAGTCATAATTTATACTTTTCTTTTTATGAATTGAAAATAAGGGTTCTCCTTTTTCTTCCTAAACTTTTCGCTTAGATTTTATAAAAGCTAATGCTCCAAAACATAAAATAGCTAGTGTTGAAGGTTCAGGAATAATGCCGTAGCGTATTTCGTCAATTCCGAATTCACCTTCACCGCCGGTATCTCTGAAAGTAATACTCGATATTTTTCGTTCATTGTCGAACAAACCATAAAATGTCGCGCTGTTTCCGCTTCCGTAATTACTTTCGTTTCCTTCATCAAATCGTTGGGAAGTTCCGTTACTGAAATAAACGGTTCCATAGGCCAAATCTGAAATATCGATGTCGAAAAACGAAATGTAATCGACAGGTGTTGCAAAGGTTAAAGTTAAAATTTGGCTGTCTGTAAGGGCAAGAGCTCTGGTGCTTCCTGCCGGGCCGGGATCTGAAGCACCGAAATAATTTTTATTGCTGCGGATATAAGCACCACCTGTCGAAACAGAAATTACAAGATTTGGGAAAAGTGGGGCATTGTTTATGTTTGTCCCATCTGCAGTATTCTCAAAATCAATATAATATTGAGATTGCGTGATGCCAATAGCATTGTACCATTCAATCATTTTTGCCGAATTATTGCTGACGGACACTGAATTAAAATCCATCAGAACGGCTAATCCGGAACTGGTTAACGTGGTTAATAGAATTACCAGAAACAAAGACGAAATAATTGAATTGCCTCTCATTTTTTATCTCCTACAAAAAAATTAATATTTAGTCTTAATACTTTAGCTTACATCTTTATGGAATAAGCAATATCCTTAATTTGTCTTTGCTTTTTACTTAGAAGCTCCTTGCAAAGGCATTTGTATGTTTGTAAACTATTGTTTTTAAAGGAGTATTAAATTATGCCAAACAACATAATAGATTTTCATACTCATGCGTTCAGCGATGAATTTGCGGCTAAAGCCATGCAGACGCTAACTAAAGAGTATCCTGAAATTCCATATTTTCTCGATGGTACGGTTGGAAGTCTTTTGAAGTCTATGGATGAAGCGGGGATTGAAAAAAGCGTAATTTGCAATATCGCGACTAAGCCAAAACAATTTCAAACCATTCTAGATTGGTCCTTGAAAATACAAACAGACCGGATCATTCCGCTTGCTTCGGTTCATCCTACCGATACTGAAAGAGACGAACATATAAAACAGGTCGCGAAGTCGGGCATTAAAGGACTCAAGATGCATCCTTATTATCAGGATTTTAATCTTGATGAAGATTCTATGTGCAGTTATTACGAGCAGGTGTGTAAATATGATTTGCTGCTTGTTATGCACACCGGTTTCGATGTTGCTTTCGAATTTGTAGACAGGGCGGGACCCACTAAAATTCTCAATGTCGTAAATAAATTTCCCGAATTGAAATTAATTACCACGCATTTCGGCGCCTGGCAGCAATGGGACGATGTCGCAAATGAAATCATCGGGAAAAATATCTATATGGAAATATCGTTTGCACTGGATTATTTAGAGCCTGCAAAAGCTAAAAAACTTTTTGAAAAACACCCGGCCGATTATATCCTTTTCGGTTCAGACAGTCCCTGGCGAAAACAGGATGAAACTTTAAGACTGCTTCGCAATTTGAATCTCGAACCATTGCGCATGGAAAAGATCCTTGCCGGCAATGCAAAACGATTATTAAAAATTTAAAAATTTGTAATGTCGTCTTTAGTTCCATATATTCCATCCGCTCCAGCGGATATCAATATATAGCTGTTGCGGTTTTTGGGCGTTAGATAAGTAGAAACATTATAATTTATAATGTCCTTATAAAACGCCGCTTTCCCAACATCAACGCCATTGTGTGTATCATCATAAGTATGATAAACTTCGGTCGCGTTAAATGTTTTTATCGATGCTAAATTGAAAAAACCGTCATTATCGCACCAATCGTAAATCCATGTTTTGCATGTGTTATAATTAATTGCAGGCAAAGGAGTCGTTCCAATTAAAGCGGTGTTATCAATGAATGCTTCTGTCTTATTCGCGCAGAAATATAATATTGGCGTGCCGACCTGTATGATTTTTTCAGTCCATTCTCTCGTCAAAAAATCGAATTTCTGAATTGTGATTTTCTTCTGATAAAACAAATCCGAGATAACAGGATAATAATCGCGTACATCCAGCGTTGAATCATCGCCCGCGAGAGTTACTGTCGTGTCATAAATTTGTTTCGCATTAACCATCAGGAATTTATCCTTATCGATATATTCCTTGCGTTCGTTTAAATCTGCCGAATAAGCCTCGCCGGGTATCATGTTGCCGTCAGGCGTATTTCCAAGCAAATCTCTGCCGACAAGCGCAGCCGTGAGTTTGTGAGCGCCATACACGCCATAGTTCGGGTCTTCATCTGAAGAAGGATAGATATTTTCATTATCGTTGGAAAATGTTTCAAGGCCGCTGGTGATAGCACGGAGTTGCGACTTTTGCTGCAAGTCCTTAGCCGTCATTCTTATCTTCGCTATCTATG
>JBDKUM010000333.1:0-18593 GCA_039679715.1 Phycisphaerales bacterium | reverse complement strand
TTTCCTTCTTGCGAATGCGGAAAGTATCTTTCTCTACTGTGTTATGGATAACCTTCGTAGCTCTTTTCCATTCATTGTAAAAATCAAAGATGATTCATCTTTGGATTCTAACTGTCCAATTAAATATACAATCGAACCAAATATATGAGGCACTTAAAAAATTCGTGAAAAAAAGGGCATATGAATCATGCCACAAATTGCAAACACGAAGATAAATTTTTTCTTTACTTTGACAACGAAATCTGGTATAATACTGTAGACAATTAATCGAGTAGAACAGGATTATACATTTGTAATTTTCATGGTGAAAATTGTTGTAAAAACCGTGTAAATTGCTGTATTTTCTTAAATCTTTTGGCGTTTTACGATGATTTTTACTGCTCTTTGATAAACTTTTTTGACGTTTTCCCCAAAAACAATGGCTTTATTCAACGAATATGACAATAAGTAACACTGATTTGACATATTCGCGACATAAATTGACATCTGCGTGACATAAACGCGACATGTTTCGACATGCAAAATTTACTGTTTCACATCAACTCTAATTTTCCTTTGTATTTTCTCCCACTCTAATTTTTCATTCAACCCAAACGCTTTTGCGGTGGCGGAGATGACGGCGTTTTTCAAAGCAGATGAGAGCAAGTCTTTTTCCGAAGATTGAGATTGCTTCGTCGTTCCGATTTCATCGGAACTTCTCGCAATGACATTTATAAACCCTGCCAATAAATAATCGCCGCAGGCGACGGTGTTATACACATCATGTTTTTTGCCAACGTATTTTGCGGAAATAACCGATTCATTCGAAATCAGCATTGCGCCTTTTTCTCCGCGACTAACTAAAATATATTTTACTTTCGCCAATAATTTTTTTGCCGCTGAAACTATTTCTTTTTCCTCATTCTTAATTGTTTTGCCGACCAATTCGCTAAGTTCCTCAACGTTAGGCTTAATCAAAAACAAACCGCCTTTGGCCACGATTTTCTTAAACGCAGGCCCGGAACTATCAACCACTACCGAAGCACCTTTTTTCTTTGCCATCTCGATAACTTCAGCCGCACCATCCGGCATTGCACCTGCAAAAACAGCTAAGCTGCCTTTTGTTATTATCTTTTGTAAATCGCGTTTGAGGATTTTTATTGTCTTTGGATTTGCAAGAGTAGATTTGCTGCGAAGATGCATTTGGCGTTTGTTTTTTAAATCAACGATTGTAATATTTTCACGAGTTCGGCCGGGGACTTTTGTAAGTTTGATATCGATGTAGGGGCGAACCCGTGTGTTCGCCCTTGGGCAGACACATGGGTCTGCCCCTACGAATTTTTTCATTTGCGCAAAATCTTCGCTACCCCATAGGCCTGCCGCGGTAGACTGAACGTCCATCCATGCCAAAGCTTTATTTATGTTTAATGCTTTGCCTGCCGGGACTAATTTTTGCGATGCGACTACCTTGTGCTCATTCCAGTCAATATCGGCAACTTCGATAGTCTTATCCCAAGCCGGACTAAGACCAAGAGTAATAATTTTATTTTTCATAAATATCCATGAAATTTAAAATCACTGATTTCACTGATTACACATAAATTAAATAAAATAAATCGGTGCAATCAGCGTAATCTGCGATAAAAAATCGTTAGTGCAATTATACTTTGATGGCTTTGGATTGTGAAGTTTTAATTTTGCCGTCGCTTGCGGCTTTGTGTGCTGCGATTTTGATTTTAGCTTTCGTTTCCTCGATTGTTTCGAGCATTGTAGCTGCCTGGCCGATAGCCCGAAGTTTTTTGTACCTGCTTTCAAGAAGCATGTCTAAATTATATCTTTTCAATTCCCGCAGGGTTCTAATAATATACTGCTCGACATTATAAACCGCGTCATGAACATTTCGATGTGCGCCGCCAAGTGGTTCAGCGATAACCGAATCAGCGATACCCAGCCGCTGAAGTTCTTTGCTTGTAAGCCTTAAAGCTTCCGCCGCTTCCTGTGCTTTTGTGCCGTCGCGCCATAGAATCGCGGCACATCCTTCGGGCGAAATAACTGAATAATATGCATATTCGAGAATTGCCATCCTATCGCCGACACCGATACCCAGAGCTCCGCCGCTTCCGCCTTCACCGATAACGATGCAGATGATCGGAGTTTTCAATCTCGACATTTCCATCAGGTTGACTGCGATAGCTTGTGCCTGTCCGCGTTCTTCAGCGCCGATACCTGGATATGCACCCGGCGTATCGATGAATGTTACGACCGGAATGCCGAATTTTTCCGCGAATTTCATTTTGGAAAGTGCTTTGCGATAACCTTCAGGATTTGGGCAGCCGAAATTGCATTTGATTTTTTCTTTTACTTCTCTGCCTTTATTCTGTCCGACAACGAGTACTTTTTCTCTTCCAATATGTCCCAGTCCGCATACAATAGCCGCGTCATCGCCGAAACATCTGTCGCCGTGAAGCTGCCGGAAATCTTTGACCATTAAATTGAGATAATCGCCTAAGAGCGGCCTTTTCGGATGTCTTGCGACCTGAACAGTCTGCCAGGCGGAGAGATTTGAGTAAATATTTTTAAATTCGGTGACTTGCTGCTGCTGGAGCTTGCGTATCTCTATAGAATAGTCGATGCCCTTGACAGAACTTAATCTTGTCAATTCCGCAATCTGGCTATCAATCTCGGCTATCGTATTTTCAAACGCAAGATAACCGCCGTTCTTTTTATTTTTAGAATTCACCGTATTTCCATTGAGTTAGTAATTTGAGTTGAAGTTTCACAATATATCAATTTTGAGGCCTAAAAGAAAGAAAAAATTTGACTTTAGGCCCTTTTGACTGTACTTTTTACAAACCCGACAGGGATGGTTAATTTAACGTAAAACAATGATAATTAAAGATTTACATCAAGTTACGGTAATCGGGCTCGGTCTGCTGGGTTCTTCAATAACCCTGGCGGTAAACCATGGAAATTTTGGAATCAAAACTGTCGGTTTCAGCCATCGCGAAACTACCAGAAAACGTGCCAGGAAGCTCGACATTGCCGATGTTGTGTGTGATGATATCCTGCAAAGCGTCCAGGATGCCGATTTGGTCATTCTTGCCACCCCAATTTGCACGTTTGAAGAAATTTACAAAGCCATCGCACCAGCCTTGAAAAAGGGCTGTATAGTAACTGATGTGGGTTCAACTAAAGTTTTGCCGCATAAATGGGCTAAAAAATGTCTCCCATCATACGTAAATTACGTAGGTTCACATCCAATCGCTGGCTCCGAACAGCGGGGTGTTGAATTTGGGCGAGATGATTTGTTTGTGGGCGCAGGCTGTATAATAACTAAGGATAATTCAACGAGTTCATCGGCAGTTACGACTTTGAAAAAATTCTGGACTCTGTTGGGCTGCCGGGTTTTGACCTTAAGCGCATCCGAGCATGATAAGGTTTTGGCAAATGTAAGTCATCTGCCTCATGCGGCAGCGGCTGCACTGCTTAATGCGTCGGATTTGAACGAACTGAAACTTTGCGGCAAAGGTTTTATCGATACTTCCAGAATCGCATCAGGCCCGGCGAATATCTGGTCGGATATTTTCATTACGAATTCGGAAAACATAAGCAAGGGCATTGATAAATTAATTAAAGAACTTGTGAAAATTAAAAAAGCGGTTAAACATAAGAGCAAAATTGAAAAATTGCTCGAACTTGCCCGCAGTAAAAGGGCGAAACTTATAGAATATAAAGTTTCGAAAAAGGAAATTTTATAAGCAAACATATGCGGTATGTAGGGGCAGACCCATGTGTCTGCCCTGGGCGAACACACGGGCTGGCCCCTACAACGCAAAAAAATTTGGTTTGCGTATCAAAATTATAAAGGATTTTAAATGGCACAATGGCGTTTTGAAGTTTTTAATAAGGCCGGCAGCGTAGATGTCGGCGGAAGAACTGTCCTGGCAGATATTAAAGAGCTTGGCATCGATACTGTTCTTGATGTTCAGTCGGCCAGGGTTTTTCTTATTGATGGCGATTTCGATGAAGCGTTCGCAAATAAAGTCGGCGCAGAATTGCTCGCAGACCCTGTTTGCGAAAATTATCATATCGGCAAAACCGTTCCTGCTGCAGGTCTGGCAAAAGCGACAATCGTTGAAATTCATCTCAAAAGCGGCGTAACAGACCCGGTTGCCGTATCGGTAATGACAGCTATCGAAGATATGGGTCAGAAATGCCAGACTGTCCGCACCGCGAGAAAATACGTGGTATTCGGCGAAATAACTGATAAGCAGCTCAAAAAAATCGTCCGCAGACTTTCAAACGATTGCATTGAAGTTGTAGTTATCGGTACCGATGCCGAGCCGCCAAGCCCGCATTTAGCGCCATATCAATTTAATCTTAAAACATTGGAACTTCTAAGTCTCGATGAGCAGCAGCTTGTGGACTTGAGCAAGAAAATGGATTTGTTCCTCAACGCAGTTGAGATGAAAACGATTCAGGATTACTTCAAATCCATCGGCAGAAATCCAACAGATATTGAACTGGAAGCTATCGCTCAAACATGGAGCGAACATTGCGTACATAAAACTCTCAAGAGCAGCGTTGATTTTGAATTCGACGGCAAGCAATTTCATTTCGATAATCTGATTAAAGAAACGGTTTTTGCCGCGACAAAGCAGCTTAACAAAGACTGGTGCATAAGCGTATTCAAAGATAACGCAGGCGTAATAGAATTCGATGACAAAGACGCGGTTTGCTTCAAAGTCGAGACGCACAATCACCCATCCGCACTCGACCCATACGGCGGAGCGGCTACAGGCATTGGCGGCGTTCTTCGCGACCCGATGGGAACAGGATTAGGCGCAAAACCAATTGCCAACACCGATGTTTTCTGTTTTGGCGAACCGGATAAAAGTTTCGATGAAATTCCGCGCGGCGTTCTTCATCCGAAACGAATCGCTAAAGGCGTAGTCGCGGGCGTTCGTGATTACGGCAACAGGATGGGAATACCAACTGTAAACGGCGCGATATTTTTCGATGACCGCTATTTAGGCAACCCGCTTGTGTTCTGCGGCAATGTCGGAATCATGCCTAAGGACAAATGCTTTGGCAAAACCTCGAGCGGCGAACTCATTATGGTTGTCGGCGGAAGAACCGGCCGTGACGGCATTCACGGCGCGACATTTTCCAGCGGTGCAATGACGCACGAACATGAAACAGTATTTTCACATGCCGTTCAAATCGGAAATGCAATTACCGAAAAGAAAACTCTCGATACACTTTTGCAGGCACGCGAGCAGGGGCTTTATACCGCGATTACGGATTGCGGAGCAGGCGGCTTGAGCAGTGCGGTCGGCGAAATGGGCGCAGAACTCGGCGCCGATGTCGAGCTTTCGAAAGTGCCTCTTAAATACGCGGGTCTTTCATATACCGAAATTTGGATCAGCGAAGCACAAGAGCGAATGGTTATCGCTGTAAAACCGGAAAACCTCGAAAAAATCAGCGCAATTTTCGCGGGTGAAAATGTCGAGGCAACCGTTATCGGCACATTCACAACCGATAAAAAACTCACGCTCAAGTATCAGGGCCAGCAGGTAGCGCAAATTGATATGGATTTTCTACATGATGGCCTGCCAAAATATTCACGCAAAGCAAAATGGAGTTCTAAACAATTTTCAGAGCCTGCGATTGAAGCGAAAGAAAATTATAATGATGAACTCGTAAAACTTCTTTCGACATACAATATCGCCAGCAAAGAATGGGTCATTCGTCAATACGACCATGAAGTGCAGGGCGGCTCGGTTGTCAAGCCTCTCGGCGGCGCAACCAACGACGGCCCGAACGACGCTGCGGTTGTTCAGCCGAAATTCGACAGCGACAAAGGTATCGCTATCGGATGCGGTATGAATCCTTTATATGGCGATATTGACCCGTATTGGATGGCAATGTCGGGTATCGATGAAGCGATTAGAAATGTCGTTTGCGTTGGGGCAAGGCCAGACAAAATCGCGATACTCGATAACTTCTGCTGGGCAGACTGTAAAAAAGAAGAAACACTCGGCTCGCTCGTTCGCGCAGCGCAGGCATGTTTCGATGGCGCAGTCGCGTTCGGTACGCCATTCGTATCCGGCAAAGATTCTTTGAATAATAATTTCATCTGCGATGATGGAACCGAAATCGCTATCCCAGCGACTCTGCTTATCAGCGCGATGGGAATTGTTGAAGATGTGAAAAAATGCGTAACAGCGGATTTGAAGGCCGCAGGCAATATGCTCTTTGTTGTCGGTCTTACACGCAACGAACTTGGCGGCTCGCATTATTATAAAACTAAAAAGCAACTCGGCGCAAACGTTCCGAAAGTAGATTTACGCACCGCCAAAATAACAGCCGAAAAAATTCACAAAGCAATCGATTCTAGCCTTGTCGCAAGCTGCCATGATTGCAGCGAAGGCGGCCTCGCGGTCGCGCTTGCGGAAATGGCATTCTCCGGCGGTCTTGGCATCATGGCCGATTTGAAAGGTTTGCCGAAAACAGATGATTGCGCAAATCTCGCAGCGCAGCTTTTCAGCGAATCATGTTCGAGATATATAGTCGAAGTTCGGCCAGAAAAATTCAATGATTTCGCCAAGATGATGCTCGGCGTTCCGTTCGGACAAATTGGAAAAGTGATTGATATAAAGAATTTAATTATTAAAGACAGCACAGGCAAAAATATTATTGATGTTGAGATTAATGAATTGAAGCAAGCCTGGCTGAAACCTTTGAAATGGTAAAATAAATGACACAAGTAAATGCAATCGTATTAAGAGCGGCAGGAATTAATTGTGATGTTGAGACACAGCACGCGCTTGAGCTTAGCGGCGCAAAGGCTGAAAGAATTCACATTAACAGGGTTATTGAGAACCCGGAAATTCTCGACCAGTTCCAGATAATGGTAATCCCTGGCGGTTTCAGTTACGGCGACGACGTCGCGGCGGGAAAAATCCTGGCCAACCAGATGGTTCTTCATCTTTCGGACAGACTGAATAAATTTGTCGAAGCAGGCAAACTCGTTCTAGGTATTTGCAATGGTTTTCAGGTTCTTGTGAAAACCGGCATTCTCGGCAAAGTCGATTCTGGAGCCAAACAGCAGATAACAATTACAAATAACGATTGCGGCAAATTCGAGGATCGTTGGGTCTATCTCGAACCATCGAGTAAAAAATGTGTTTTCATCGAGCAGGGCAGAAGAATTTATCTGCCGATAGCGCATGGCGAAGGCAAAGTCTTATTTGAAAACAATGAAGTTTTTGAAAAGGTAAAAGCAGATGATCGCATAGCATTCAGATATGTCGATGAAAATGGAGATTTTGGAGATTTCCCGATTAATCCCAATGGCTCAACCGATTCGATAGCTGCTCTTTGCGATTCAACTGGCAGAGTAATGGGCCTTATGCCGCATCCTGAAAGATTCGTGCGCAATACACAGCATCCGCACTGGACAAGATTAGCGGATAAAACCCGCGCCGATGGCAGAACAATTTTCGATAACGCGGTAAGGTATGTTCAAAAAAATTTGCTATAACCTGGATTTGATAGTTATCTGATTCCCATTCGTTCAGCTTCTTCTTCAAGGCCGTATTTTTTCATTTTCTTATACAGCGTTGTTCTATTAATTTTAAGAGCTTGTGCGGTTAGCTGCCTGTTCCAGTTATTCGCTTCAAGCGCAGCTCGCAAAATTTTTCGCTCCGGCTCGGCAATCGCTGATTTCAAACTCGTACTGTCAAAATCGTCCGCCGGATTTAGCGGCGCAAAGGCTGTAATATTCAGCGGCAAATCATCGAATGTAATATAATCGCCCTTGCTCAAAAGCACCGCGCGTTCAATCACATTCTCCAACTCGCGAACATTTCCCGGCCAATCGTACCGCTGCAAAACACCCATCGCTTCCTTATCGATGCCAAGTTTAATACGGTTATGCGAAACGCAGAAATTTTTCATGAATTGCTGCGCAAGCAGTGGAATATCGCCCGGCCGTTCATCAAGCGAAGGCAAGTTGATCGTGATAACATTTAATCGATAATACAAATCTTCCCTGAATCTTCCCTGCCGAACCTCTTCCATCATATCTCGATTCGATGCGACAATAACACGCGTATCGACCGTGATAGTTTTATTGCTTCCAACCGGCTCAAACTGCCTGTCCTGGATAACTCGCAAAAGTTTCACTTGCAGCGCAGCTGATGCGGAAGAAATTTCATCGAGAAAAATCGTACCGCCGTCAGCAGCCAGAAATTTTCCCTGCTTATCGCTGATAGCGCCTGTGAATGAGCCTTTTACGTGTCCGAACAGTTCACTTTCCAGCAGCGTCTCCGGCAGTGCTCCGCAACTGACCTCGACAAACGGTTTTTCTTTTCTGCCGCTTCGATAATGGATCGCCCGTGCGAGCATCGTCTTGCCCGTTCCGCTGCTGCCTGTCATAAGAATATTTGACCTGCTGTCTGCTACAGCTTCTATAAGGTCAAAAATTTTAGCCATCTTATAATCCTGGCTGATAATATTCTCCAAACTATATTTATGTGTGAGCTGGCTTTTGAGGTTTTCATTTTCGCTGATAAGCGACTGCTGTTTCATCGCACGTTCGATTGTCAGGCGAAGTTCGTCATCTATAATCGGCTTGGTAAGATAATCATACGCTCCAAGTTTTATTGCCTCAACCGCGCTTTCAATCGTTCCGTAACCAGTAATAATGATAACTACAGTTTGCGGATAATTCTGTTTGATAAGATTGAGCAGCTCGAATCCGTTTCCGTCCGGCAAATTGACATCGGTGATAACAAGCGAAAATTTATACTTCTGAAGTTTAGCAAGTGCCTGCTTGTACGAATCGGCACCGACAACACTATAATTTTCCAGTTTCAAAAATTCACATAATGAATCAAGAATAATCTTATCATCATCAACGATCAGTATGTTACCTGTATTCATATATATTACTTTCTAAAATTCGAAATCCTAATATCGAAATTCGAAACAAATTCAAAATTCAAATTTAACAAAACTTATGTTGGCGTTGATTCACTTTTCCTTAATATTGCGCCAAAAATATTAGTTAGTTCCTGTGATTCCCTTTCAAGACTTGTTTTATCTACCTGAAATTCAGAACTATTAATAAGTTTTAACCAATAACTGCTTTCTTTTACTTCTTTCCTGCAAATTTTTATTCTCATGATAAAATCTTTTTTGCTTAAAGCTTCATTTGCCTCAATATAATTTGCTCCAACTGATCCGGAAGATCTTATTAGCTGCTTGCTATCTTCTAATGTGATAAAATTTTTATTTATTTTAAAGATGAACTCTCTAATATCTTTAGCGAATTTTAATGTCCGTTCTTCCAAATCGTAACGTTTAGTGTTTTCCATTTTGGTCATTCTAATTTGTTTCGGATTTCGAGATTCGTATTTCGGATTTATTAATCGGTAGATTAACTGTAAAGATGCTTCCCTTATCTGGAGCATTTTCCGCTGTGATTTTTCCGCCGTATTTTTCAATTATATCTCTGCATATTGCAAGTCCAAGCCCAGTGCCTTTGCCGCCTTTCTTGGTTGAGAAGAAAGGCTCAAAAATCGTATCGCCTGCAGCCGGGTCTATACCTTCGCCATTATCACGAAACTTAATAATTGCCGAATTATCCTGAACATTGCATGTAATAATAATTTTCCCGCCGTCCGTCATTGCTTCGATAGCATTTTTAATCAGGTTGCAGAATACCTGGAACAAATTACCGCCTTTAACCTTCGGCAGCGGCGTCGTATATTGTTTTTCAATATTAATCGAAGCCAAAAGTGCTTTTGGCTCATTAAATTTTACTGCTTCATCAATAATTTTATCAATGGCTGTATCTTCAGAAGTCAAATGCCTTGTGCGGGAGAATTCCAGCAATTCGGTAATGATGCCGATCATCCGTTTCAAACCGTCGCTTGCATTATCAAGATATTCCACCGGCTTTGCTGACGAAGGCAGTCCCTGTTCGTTAATGATTCTCTTGGCAAGGTTGATATATCTCAAAACGCCGTCAATCGGGTTGTTCAATTCGTGTGCGACCTTGCTCGCCAGTTTACCCAACGCCGCTAATCGTTCATTTTGAGCGAAATGTTTTTGGATGGTCGCTTTTTCCGTAATATTTTCAAGCAGAATAATTCCGCCATCGACCATTCCATTAGAATCCTTCTTTGCCAGACATGTAATCTGCAAAAGTGCTTCCCTGCCCGCAAAGCTATAACTGACATTGTCAAATCTTCGTGTTTTGCCTGTAGTTAGTACCTGCTTGAGAATTGACTGCCAATCGCCCCAGATATTTTCATTTGTACCCGATGCCAGTGCCGCATCGACATTCAGTTGAATTGCTATAGTTTCTAAAGCGTATTGATTAGCACTTTGAAGTTGAAGCTCTGAATTAAATACAACAACCCCAATGGGAAGCAGTTCTAATATTGAATCAGCCTTTTGATTTTTAACTTCTTTAGCTAAAATACCTTGTTTTACATCTTCATGCATGTATGTTGCATTATAAAAATGACTGGAGCTCTTTGTCAACCTTTAATGTTGCAAAAAAACAACAAAGTGTCAAATGCATGGAAAGAACCTGACTTATGCAACAATTTAACGATTTAAATACTCGTTTTGATGAATTTTTTAAACAATTTTTCCATCTTTACAACTCTGCCTTGATTATTATTGTCAACAGATTAGCCATAAGCTTATTTTTAATAAGGATTTATACTAGCTAATTTGGGTAATTTTAAAAAAACATTTAACGGTACATGATTTGCAAGTCCTATAAAGAACTATTTTGTTATTTAAGAATCGAAATCTTTAAGGCAGGGAAGCGATGGTAGGAGAACTGGAAAGAAGGAAGCATAGACGGCTGTCTATCAGAACAGACATTTTATGCAAAAAAATCGGCTCAGAATACATTCATAATTTTCAAGCAAACAGCCTTAATATCAGTACCGCAGGCCTTTTGGCAGAAATGGCACACCAGGCGGAGGTAAACGCAGGTGATTTGTTCAATCTCGAACTGGATGTTCCGCTTGAGGACAATGTCGATTTGACTAATGGCAAAATGTGGGCTTATGGTAAGGTCGTTCGCGTTGAACAGCTGCATCAAAAGCCGGGCCGAAAACAGATTGCATTTGAATTTTGCACCCGCCCGAAGTTCGAAATATAAAATTTGTATTTTAAATTTTATATTTGGCGATTACTATCACACCTATGAAATTTTTAAAATATATACCTATATTAATACTTGCATTGCTCTTTATTGGCTGCGCACCAAAGCAGGAAAAGAACCAATGGGAAGATGTCAGCCTTAAAGACTTAATGCCCAAAGGTCAACCTGAATCTGCACAAAAAGCGATTGTCGGTCTTTCTGTTTTTATTTTTGAAGTTGATTCGGCCAAATATCCTGTTGTTCAGACCGCGTTAATCAACGAATCGCAAATTCCGATTGCATACTCGAATGAGAAAAGTTTTTCTGCTAATTCTCTCGTTACCGGAGGAAGCGGAATCGAAGGCTGGGAAAAAATCGCTCGCTCACTTGCCGATGCCAATGCTTCTGTCATAAAACGCATAACATTGTTCATGGATGAAAATACTTCCGAACAGATTGAAGCAGCCGTATTTCCCAAAGGCACAAACATAAATTATCTGACAGATCAGCAATTCTCTGCTGCGATGGGTTTGCCCAAAGGAGTCGTTATATTCGATATAAACGTTAAATCGCTCATAGGCCTCAAACAAGTATGCAGACTTGAAGTGAATACCAATTATAAGACTTTTAGAAAAAAAATTGATGATAAAAAATTGCCGGCATGGCAATACGCATTTGATTCGGTAGATTTCAGTTTACCTTTTCGGCAGGGACAATTTATAATTTTTGGCCCGCGAATAGAAAACAATGAAAAAGCAAATTCGAATATTCTTCCAACACTTGGGGAAATGATTTTCACGAATTCACAATATGAAAATCGTATGAAATTCTGCCTTATTGTCTGTGGTCTGATAAAGGATTGATTATTCACGTGCAGCCTTTATTTTTGAAAACTCATCCAAAAAGAACAGCAATGTAGGGCAGAATTAACAGAATATCAGTTAGTAATTTCATCCCTTCCAAATACATTTCCAATAAGCCTTAAATCCAAAAGTTATGCAGCCATCATAACCCAAAGCAATGGTTATAGTTCCTTGTTTGGCGGCCTGTAAAAAAACGCACAAAAAATTTTTTTTATTTTTTTCATTTTTGTCATGAATTTCTTAAAAAAAATCCACTTTTTTGTCGATAGCAAATATATATTGGTAATGTAACCAATAACCTCTGTGAAGCATACGACTTAGCGGGGGATGGAAGGTCCGAATAATCTTAACATGGATTAGTTAAATGACAGGTCAGCCAAGACAAGCTAAAATTTTGATTTGCCTGGTCGTTGCAATGACGGCAGGGGCAGCGTTACTGATGGCATTGGATCATCAGTCAATTTCCGCAGGCGCATTCAGCCTTGCCAGTTATTCAACTCTTGGCTCTATCGATTCTGTTACAATTACTCGTCAGAACACGACTTCCGACAGGTGGAATCAAATCGAAGTCTTCTTTAGCAACAGCAAAGGCGGCGATCTTGCTCAAATAGCCTCTCTCACCGGACTGACGAATCCAGACGATTTAAATTTCCATTTCCTTATTTGCAACAGTCTTGGCGGCATTGACGGCCAGATTCAGCCAACTGAAAAATGGCTCAATCAATGGTCAGCCCTTCCTGCGGCAGGCTGGTACGGCACTAACAAGACAATTCGCGTCTGTGTAGTTGGCGAAAAGAGTGAAGGCGCTTCAGATTATCAAATCAGCAGGGCAGAAGAATTAGTTGAAGATTTGGCAGAGAAATTCGGCATTTCTGCGGCTAATATTCATTATCCCTGGGAAATCTAAAAGACGATTTCACGAAATCATCAAAATTTCTTACAATTATTTTCCCCATCTTCTCTATTTTGCCTAAATATTAAAAGACATTTCCCCTTGACTATTCCCTGCTTATAGTTATACTCAATCTGCATTTCCATTGCACATCAACGAAAAGGATAACCATGTAGTTGATTAATATTTTAAGAGAGAGAGGGCAGGATATGAAAAAGATTACACTAGTGATGTGGATTGTTTTTTGTTTTTCATCTTTAACTGATGCCGCGGCTTATTCCGGTGGAAGCGGAACTCCCGAAGACCCGTACAAAATCGCAAACGCAGCCGACCTGCTTGCTTTAGCCGCTGACGCAAACGACTACAACGATTGCTTTATCCTTGTTAATAATATCAACCTGGCAGGTTACACTTTTAGTAGAGCTTTAATAGCGCCGGACATAAATACTGCTGATTCTATTTTCCAAGGTAAAGCATTCAGCGGTATCTTTGATGGTAATGGCCATTCAATTAATTACTTTAAATTAAATACAAGCGGATTGAATGATTCTTATCTTGGTCTTTTTGGATATATTGATGCAAATGGCTTAATAAGCAATCTTTTCATAGAAGATGTAAATATCACGGCTGGTACCGGATCCTTTTATACCGGCGGATTATGCGGAGCTAATTATGGAAATGTAATCCGTTGCCGTGCGACGGGAAAGATTCGAAATGGAAATTATATTGCCGGATTGTGCGGCAAAGTTCCAGGCAATATCATTAACTCTTACACGAAAATGACAGTAACTGGGAATTATGGTGTTGGCGGACTATGTGCAGATAATACCGGCACTGTAATCAATTGTTTTGCAAGCGGCAACGTGACAGGCAATTTATATGTAGGAGGACTGAGCGGAGGAAATGGCGGAGATGTCATTAATTGCTACTCAATATCTACCGTAACTGGAATTCAAAAAACAGGCGGACTATGCGGAAATAATTCTACCAGCGGTATGTATATTGGTACTATCATCAGTTCTTATTTCCTTATCACAGCCGGACCGAATAATGGGGCAGGTACACCGCTTACAGATTCACAAATGAAACAGCAGGCCAGTTACGTTAATTGGGACTTCATGAATGAAAAAGTTAATGGCACTTCATCAAACTGGAAAATAGAGTCTAACACCTACCCTCAACTGTCCATTTTTACAGGGCCTTACGAATTTGTTGGACAGGGCACCGCTGCTGACCCGTACCTGGTATCAGATGCTAATAGTCTTGGAGCAATATGGCAAAAACCATATAGTTCTTATAAATTTATTAATGATGTAAACCTTACGGGAATAAAATGGTCGATTGCAGTTGTACCTTTTTTTCGAGGCAACTTCGATGGAGATAATCATATAATCTCGAAACTTTCAATCACAGGTAATTCATATTTAGGACTTTTTGGCAGGACTAACTTCGCCACTATAAAAAATATTGGTATTCAAAACGCAGATGTTTCCGGTTCAGATGATTATGTTAGTGGTCTGTGCGGTAGAAATGATTTTGGCAATATTATAAACTCCCATGTATCCGGTACATTTAATGGTTCTGTTTCTACAGGTGGATTATGCGGCGCTAATCATGGCAGTATCAAAAATTGCTATGCTTTGGGCAACGCTGCCGGCAGTGCTGCTGTCGGTGTGCTGTGCGGATTTAATACACGAACTATTGCAAATTGTTATTCTAGCGGTAATGCAAACGGCAGCTATATGATTGGCGGAATATGCGGCGAAAATGGCGGCAGCATTACTGATTGTTATGCAAAAGGAGTGATAACAGCAGAGGGAAGTCTTGGCGGATTATGTGGCGCAAATCTTAACCCCGGCAGCATCACTAACTGTTATGCAATATGTACAGTAACAGGAGACTATGCCGGAGGATTATGCGGATATGACTATGAAGGTAATTACATTAATTGTTATTTCCTCGATACGGCTGCGCCAGATAATGGTTTAGGTGAGCCGCTAACGAATTCTCAATTAAAACAGAAAGCAAATTTTACCGGTTGGGATTTTCTCGGTGAAACTGCGAATGGAACTGAAGACATCTGGCGTATGTGCGTTGATGGAGATAATTATCCCAAATTATCTTTTGAATTTAAAAGAGGTGATTTTGTATGTCCTGACGGTGTTGATATGTATGATCTTTATGTTTTCGCTTCTCAATGGCTATGCAGCGAATTGAATTACGATTCTTATACTGCCGACAAGAAACACATTGTGAATTTTCTCGATTATGCAAATTCTTTAAACAGCATAAACTTCGACAAATCTAAATTCTCCGGATTTTTCAACGAATGGCTAAAGTATAACGCCTATAATGCAGATATAATCGGTAGCGATGATTTTGTCAATTTTCTTGATTTCGCAGTCTTTGCTGAAAATTGGATGCAATAAAAAATCTTAAATGTACAGTGTAGATCCGTGTTAATCCGTGTCTAAGATAACGGTGTTATTCAGTGTCTTTCCGCCATTTGCCTTAGCACATTATACAGCGATTGTGTTCCGTCTTTTCCTCTGCCTTGTGCCTGCAGAACTTCAAACAATTCTTTAATCAGCGCAACACCCGGCAGCGGCTGACCAATCTTCTCCGCGTATTCCAGTACCAATCTTAAATCTTTCACCTGCAAATCAACCATAAACGTCGGGTGAAAATCGCCCGCGATAATTTTTGCGCCCAGAACCTTCAGCGAATAACTTCCCGCCGCGCCTGCGACCGTCGCATCTAAAGTCGTCTGCAAATCCAACCCCGCCTGTTTCGCAAATGCCAAACCTTCCGCCGTACTCATTATCGTATGAACAACCATTACCTGGTTGGCAAGTTTTGTAATTTGTCCCGAACCGCTCTGCCCGCAGCAGGCTGGTATGGTACCAGCAAAACAATTCGGGTCTGCGTAGTTGGCGAAAAGGTAGAAGGCGCTTCAGATTATCAGGTGGGCAGAACAGAAGAATTGGTTGAAGACCTTGCCCATAAGTTTAGCATTACTCCAGCCAATATCCATTATCCTTGGCAGCTCTAAAAGCCCTTTTTCTTCTAATTCAATAAATAAATCATAAATTTTCCCATCTTCACTATCTTATTATTTTATTAAAGATATTATTACTTGACTTATCTCCTGTTTTTGGCTATAGTTAATCCTGCTTTATCACATTCACTTCAATAGAAACATTTAGTTAATTCATCACCATTTTGATACTTTATATAAAGAAGTATGAAGGAAAGATGAAGATTAGAGCGGGAATTATAAAGAGAAAAGCGGGAGTTTCAATATTTTTTATTATACTATCGCCCTTATTTGCGCAAGCTGCTAATTGGCCGGGTTCCGGTACTGCCGAAAATCCATATTTAATTAGAACCCCATCTGATTTTAACACTCTTGGCACAAGCCCTTCTTATTGGAATAAGTACTTTAAATTAATCGCTGATATCGACTTATCGGCTTATAAAAATAAATACCAGGTAATCGGCAGCTATGCTACCCCATTTACCGGCAGTTTCGATGGTGACGGCCATTCAATTTGCAACCTTGAGCTTGATTATATGAATGTTACCTTAGCAGGTGTGTTTGGCCGAACAAGCAATGCCATAATTGCAAATTTGGGCGTTAAAAATTTGAAGATGCATGTGTACAGCAGCTATGCAGGTGCATTGATTGCCTATCAGGAGGGCGGCACGGCTGTAAATTGTTTTTCATCAGGTTCTGTCTATGCATATTCTTATTCAAATATGTACATTGGCGGATTAATTGGCTATGCAGATACGGCAGTAATCAAAAAATGTTTCTCTACCTGCTCTGTTGAAGCATTTTGTATTTCAAATAATATATTCAATTATTTGAAAATCGGCGGACTTATTGGTCCTTATGAAAATTCAAGTGTTTCGAATTGTTACACCACATCTCCTGTTAAAGCACATATTTATTCACCACAATCTGATAGCGTGATTTGGGCAGGCGGTTTTGCCGGTTATGTAGCAGGAAATAGCAGCAACCGAACTGATAATTGTTATTCAACCGGTACAGTTTATGCCGAATTTCCTTCATGCTATGGCGGATTTATAGGTATATTTGATGGATATCAGTATTCAGGTAGTGGCTGTTTCTGGGACAAAGAATCAAGCGGTATTGAGACTGGCATCGGTAACGGTACTTTCAATGGTGTTACCGGCAAAACGACTTCGGAAATGCAAACACTTTCTACATTTACAAACGCCGGCTGGGATTTTGTCGATGAAACTGCCAACGGCACAAACGATTATTGGCGGATGCCTGTGAAAGGTTATCCGCGTTTGGAATACGAAAATTTTGGTGATTTCAATAAAGATGAAACTGTAAATTCAATTGACCTGGCAATTATGTCTTGTTATTGGCTCGAATCGGGCGGCTGGGAGCAGGGCGATATAAATTGCGATGGAACTGTTAACTGGTGCGATTTTTCTGTATTTGCAAATCAATGGCCGCAAAATACCGCAATTTCAAATTCCATTACAGACATAACGAAAGACGGCCGAATTAATTTCAAAGATTTAGCAGTTTTGGCAAATCACTGGATTGAAGTTTGCGGCTTGTCGGATCATTGGTGCGATGGCGCTGATGTTGACCGCAGCGGCAAAACAAATTTTATTGATTTCCAGAAACTTGCTAAAGACTGGCTCAAAGAAGATAAAATCGAATCACGCATTGAATCAATCGATATTTGTTACGGTAAATCGTACGATGTGAGTACATCCGTTAACAAACATTCGTTTGAATTTGAAATTACCACGAATGATTCGGTCGAAAAAGTTATGTTTACCACACCAGCCGGAAATACTTTTGAAATTACAAAAGAAGCATACAAAGTGCAGCAGACTTATGTATATTTTGATATTGGCAGAAAATCTCTTGAGGGCGGCAAATGGAAATGGTGGTATAAGGCGGAATTTCCAAACGTACAGGGCCTGGGGGATTATGGCGACGGCGAGTATAAAATTAAAATATATTGTAATAATAATAAAAAATATTATACGAAAGTATGGTTCGGAATCCCCGGCACTGCCAATCCCATTACAATGCCGCTGCAAGTGCCGGTAATTACAAGTTTTATAAACGGTACGAAAATACAATCACCGGTTACTATTAGCTGGGAGCATTGTACCGACCCATACGCAAATAAAATCTTATGTTCTGTTTACAATACTTATGGAAGTTATAAATATCAGGTGGAGTTGCCGATCGCAGCCACAGGGCTGGGAAGCGCTCTTGATTTACAGACTAATTACTTTTATTATTGCGATTTGGCTTTTGAGGCATTCTATCAGTCTTTGAATGCTGATAATATTCTGATTAAATCGCATAAATACCTGGAAGCAAATTACGGCTTTTTGGCAACTTAAATCAACCGGGATTTTCTTACCTTTTCGCCATATTTGTTGAAAATCGGATGAAAAAGTTTTTTTTGAGTAATGACAAATGAATAGAATCATTTTAGCGATATTTGTTATTAATGTGTGTCTATTTACGTCTGCAAACGCCTGGACCTATTCCGGGGGAACTGGTACGTCTGACAATCCATACCTCATCGCAACGTCCGCAGATTTAAACTCTATCGGCTTTAATTCGAGCGATTGGAATAAATCATTCAAATTAATCTCTGATATTAATATGTCTGCCTCG
>JBDKUM010000332.1:0-5660 GCA_039679715.1 Phycisphaerales bacterium | reverse complement strand
TATCGCGTGTCAATATGCGGCGGGCGGTGAAAAGAATCATGGGCTGGTTGTGCTGACAGAACATCAGACTAAAGGCAGGGGCAGAAGAGGCAACAAATGGTTCGATGGAAAATCAAAAAGCACACTCTGCTCTTTGCTCATCTTTAACGATAGAATCAATCCTGACATGATGGCTCTAGCAATCGCGGTCGCAGCGGCACAGGCAATCGGCAAATGCGGAAAGAGCGAACCGCAAATTAAATGGCCAAATGATATTTTTATTAATGATAAAAAAATAGCCGGCATTCTCATCGAGAAAAAATTAAATTATTATATTATCGGTATCGGTATTAACTGCCATCAGCAGGAAACAGATTTTCCGCAAGAACTGCTTCCGATTGCAACGAGTATCGATATTGAAACAACGGCTATCTGCGACAGGAATCTAATAGTAAAGAGACTGATTGTGGAAATCGAACATGCGCTGCAAATCGCTATAGAAAATCCTGATGAAATAGTTGAATCATGGCAGCAGCGAAGTATGCTCACAGGCAAAAGGATTACAATTGAGCATAACGGCAATCAATTTACAGGTATTTGCCTAGGTGTCGAACCGTCGCAAGGGCTTATTCTGCATCTTGAACGCGGCGGTGTTAAAATGTTCGATGCCGCTTCGACTACTATTGTTAAATAATTAAAATTATGGCTCAAAAATTTGATATAACGATTATTGGGTCGGGGCCAGGGGGATACACAGCAGCTTTACGAGCTGCGGGCAAAGGCGCTAAAGTCGCCATCATTGAAAAAGAACAAATCGGGGGCGTTTGCCTGAATGTCGGCTGCATTCCTTCAAAAGCACTTCTGGCATCGGCGCATGTTTACAATCTTGCGAAAAACGCATCGGGCTTTGGCATAGAAATCGAAAATCCGAAAGTCAATTGGGCCGCGATGCAGGGCCATAAAGAAGATGTAGTAACCGGACTTCGCAAGGGTTTGACAAACCTGATTACATCAAAAAAAATCCAAATTTTCCAGGGCAGAGGTTTAGCAAAATCGCCGGGTAAGGTTATAGTGGAAGGGAACTGGCCGGCAGAAATTGAAACATCGAAAATCATCATCTGCACCGGTTCGGTTGCAACTGCGATTCCAACTGTACCATTTGACGGCAAAACGATAATCTCAAGCACCGAAGTTCTATCGCTGGAGCAAATTCCTAAATCAATGATTATAATCGGGGGCGGTTTTATTGGCTGCGAGTTGGGCTGCGTTTATGCATCGGTAGGCACCCAAATTACAATCATCGAAATGCTTCCATCAATCCTTCCTGCCGAGGACGAATGGGTCGGCAGACTGCTCAGTCGTGAATTTAAAAAGCTCGGCATGGAAATTCTCACGGGTAAAAAAGTTGTCGGCTGTGAAAATCTTGGAACATCGGCAAGGCTTACAATCGAGGACGGCACAACAATTGAATCGGAGAAAATAATGGTCTCGGTCGGACGCAAACCATTCTACGATCAGGAAACAATCGATAATCTCAAAATTGAGATGGCCGGCAGACATATAAAAGTTAATGACAAACTCGAAACAAACATTCCCGGGGTTTACGCAATCGGCGATGTCGTCGGCACAACGTATTTAGCTCATGGCGCATATTATGAAGCTGAAATCGCTGTCGATAACGCTCTTGGCGGAGACGTTCATGTGAAAGATTATTCGCTTGTTCCGCGCGCAATTTATACTTTTCCTGAAGTTGCGGGTGTGGGTTTAACGGAAAATAAATGCAAGGAAAAGGGAATTGAATTTACAGTCGGCAAAGGATTTTTTAGAGCCAATGGCAGGGCGCTTGCCCAAAATGAGCAGTTGGGAGAGATCAGAGTTATAAGAGATATGACAGGGAAAATTCTCGGGATAACAATGGCGGGAGACAGTGTTACAGAAATGGTTGCGACCGCCCGAGCTCTGATTGGCACCAATGAGGATATTGAAGAAATTGTTTTTGCACACCCAACAATCTCTGAGGTGTTAAAAGATGCAATTCTTGGAGGACATTAATTAAGTTATTTTGTCTGCCGCGGTAAGTCCTATAAATATTCTGACTTTGCTGAATTTGAGGCTATTTCGAGGTTTTTACAAATTTTCATCAACATCTGTTTCTTTTATGTCGAATTAATTCCGTAAATAACTGTCTGTTGATGTATTTATGTCATTAACAGATAGTAAATGAAAACAGATGAAAATAAAAAAATACATCTTAATTCTTTCGGTTTTGTTTATGTTTGCAATGCAGGCTTGCGGGGATTCTGCTACAAATTCAGAATATCAACTCAAGGCAGCATTTCTTTACAACTTCATTATGTTTATTGAATGGCCAAAAGAGAAAATGCCTGAGCCGAATGAGCCAATCATAATTGGTATACTTGGCAAAGACCCGTTTGGTAATGCTTTTGATCCAATCAAAGATAAACAAGCCAAAGACAGGAAGGTTGTTATACAAAGATTTGATCAATGGGAAGTTATAAAGAAATTAAATCAAAATGAATTGCAAACAAAACTTGATGAAATCAGGAAATGTCATCTGCTGTTCGTATGCAGATCAGAAAAGCAAATGATCAAAGAAGTGATGAGCAATATAAACGGTTATAATATTCTGACTGTTGGAGATATGGACGGTTTTCTTGAATCAGGGGGCGGAGTAATTAATTTTGTTGTCGAGGATGATAAAATCAGATTTGAAATTAATTCGTTATCGGCTCTGAACGCAAAGCTTGAAATAAGATCACAACTGCTTCGGCTTGCAAAGAAAGTTATTGAAGAAAGTCAATCAAAAGCGACTAAGAATTATGAGTATATTGCGAAATATGACAATTAAATACAAGCTGCTTACGATTGTGATGTTTGCCTGCTTTACAGGGTTGGTAATCGCGGGTATAGCGTTCATCGGGTGGAATCAGAACATGCTTCGCATACGCCTGGTTGAGAACCTTTCCACAAGGGCGGAAATGGTGGCCGAAAACTGCAAGGTATCGCTCGCATTCCAGGATAAGAAAGATGCTGAAAACATACTCGAATCAATGCATGTCGATGCTCATATCGTTTTCGGCGGAATATTTGACGATAAAGGCAAGCTTTTTGCCGCTTATTTCCGCAATGATAACATGATCAAAAAGATTCCTGAAAATCTCAATGCCCATTTTGTATTTGAGAAAAACCAGTTAACGGTATTTCGTGCGATTATTCTGGATAACCAGCAGATAGGAACGGTTTGTCTGCAAACCGACCTGGGTTCAATATCAACATCTCTCAATCATAGTATTAATATAATTGCAATGGTAATTGCTGCTTCGCTGCTGGCGGTGTTTTTGATTTCAACAAGATTACAGAAAGTAATTTCGAACCCGCTTTTGAACCTAACACAAATGGCAAAATTGGTTTCAGAGAAAAAAGATTATTCAGCCAGGGCGGAAAAAAGCAGTAATGACGAAATCGGATTATTGATTGATTCATTTAATGAAATGCTAGTGCAAATTCAACAACGTGATTCGGAATTGATGGAATCAAAGGAATCGCTTGAAATAAAGGTTCAGCAGCGAACGGCTGAAATTTCAAGGACGAATGAAAAACTTGTCAACGAAGTTAATGAACGACAAAAGGCAGAAGAAGAAATAAGAAAATCGCAAAGTATTCTTCAGAATATGATTGATGCAATGCCTTTTGGCGTGCTGGTTGTGGGAAAAGACAAGATAATCAGACGCGCGAATAATGCGGTTATGAAAATGACGGGCTTTATGAAAGAGGAGTTGGCGGGCAGTATCTGCAATTGCACATTGTGCCCGGCCGATAAAGACGCATGCCCGATAATCGACCAAGGTCAAACACTGGATTGTTCCGAACGAAAGGCGATAACAAAGGACGGCAGAGCGATTCCAATAATAAAGAACGTAGTTCCAATAAGCTGGATAAACGGAGAAGAAGTTCTGCTTGAGGCATTTATAGATATAAGCGAACGCAAGAAAAATGAAGAGCAGATGAAACGTTTGAATGCGGAACTTGAAAGCTCGATGGCGAAACTGGCTGAAGCTAATGATGAAATGAAAAACTTTGTTTATATCGCTTCGCACGATTTGCGTGAACCATTGAGGAAAATCACGGCATTTGGAAGCATGCTGGAAAAATCTCTGGAAGGTAAAGTAGAAGCTGACGATGCGGAAAATCTGAAGTTCATGATTGACGGCGCAACAAGAATGAACAAAATGATCGAAGGATTGCTTGTTTATTCAAGGGTAAGTTCGAAATCACTTCCGCCGCAGGTTGTCGATCTTAATGAGATTGTATTGCAATTGCAGCAATTGGAGCTGGCGGTAGTATTGCAGGAAAAGAACGCGGTTGTTGAAGTTCCTCAACCGCTGCCATGTGTCGAAGCAGACCCGGTACAGATACGTCAACTTCTGCAAAACCTGATTGCTAACGGCATAAAGTATCAGCCAAAAGACAGGACGCCAAAGATTGTTATAACCGGCAAGCCAGCTGAAAATGGAATGGTTAGAATCGAAGTTACAGATAATGGAATTGGAATTAAGGCCGAATATCTTTCTTCGATATTTGTGATGTTTAAGCGTCTGCACACGAGAACAGAGTATGAAGGTACGGGTATAGGTCTTTCAGTTTGCAGGAAAATTGTCGAAAGGCATGGGGGCAAAATCGGGGTTGAATCCGAACCGGAAAAAGGTTCAACTTTCTGGTTTACTGTTCCGGCAATCGCCAATCATGTTGAACTTATAACCGATAAAAAAACTGATGATGCGAGAACAGCGGGATAAATTTATGGCAAATAAAAAGAATAACAGCCTGGAAAAACAAATAAAAACCTCATAGGATATAGAGGCAGAGATGTTTTGATTTCGGCACCAGTTGGCGCAGAAAACGTAGTTGTTGAAAAGGTGAATATATGGGAAATAAATTAATAAGAATATTATTAATAGAGAATGATTCGGCAGATCAGGTGATTGCCAAGAATTCATTAATGGCTCTTGAATATAATATTGATCTTAATATTGTGCCGAATGCGGAATACGCGTTTAAATATTTGCAGAAAAGCCTGAATAATCCGGTAAAATTCCCGATGCCCGGTTTAATTCTGCTTGATTTGAATATGCTTGGCATAGGTGGAAAGGCGTTTCTTAAGGAAATAAAGTTGAATGAGGATTTCAATTTGATACCAGTTGTAGTTTTTTCTTCTTCAGACCAGCAAAGCGATATCGACGATTGTTATAAGCTTCATGCGGCAGGTTATATTCAGAAATCAGCTTCGCTAAAGGACTACAATGAAATATTCGAAAAGCTGATAAATTACTGGTACCCTGTTTCTGCAGTCATTTAAAAAAAATAATTGAAACTTTTAGATAATGGGAGTCAAAATGGAAATTTACAAAGCAGTAACGATAATGCTGGTTGAAGATGATCCTGGAGACCAGAAGCTCATCAAAACCTCATTAAAAGAACAAAAAATTACGAATACTCCTTTAGTATTCAATTGCGGCGAAGATGCGCTGGAATATCTTCAAAAAACAAAAAATGACTCATCGGTTACTGTACCTGATTTGATTTTACTCGATCTGAATATGCCGGGTATGGGCGGAAGAGAATTCTTAAGACAGATAAAATCTGATACGACGCTTGAGATT
>JBDKUM010000331.1:0-1705 GCA_039679715.1 Phycisphaerales bacterium | reverse complement strand
GAAATAACCCAATTGTCCGCTGCAGAAATAAATCCGGCAGCACCCAATTTCCCAATTAACGTTTTATGATTTAACTCATTCAAGCAGTCTCACTCCTTTCATAAGTTGGATGAAAGCTATATAATAGTGGTACAGTTTTAAGTATAGCGACGGTAAATTTGAGCTGCAAGGAGTTATTTTTTCATTGTACCGGTACAGAATGGAGAAAAAATGGCATGAGATATAATCAAATCATAAACTATCTGCAAACAAAAATTAACAGCAAGCGGCTGCACAGCGGCGATAGAATCCCCTCTATCCGGGAAATGGCGCTGCTGTTCCACTGCAGTAAAGCCACTGTCATCCGCGCTTATCGTGAACTGGAGGATAAACATATTTTATATTCTGTTCCCAAGAGCGGCTATTTTGTCGTAAATAACAGCCAGGTTCAGCCGTCCAATCTATCCTTGATTGATTTTGCGTCGATGATGCCTGAAGCCGCAATAATCCCTTATTGGGAATTTCGTCATTGCATTAATCAATCATTGGATGTATACCAGGAAAAATCATTAATGTATAACGAGAAACAAGGGCTGCCCGTTTTACGGACAGCCTTGGCCAGACAATTGCAGGATGTTCAGATTTTTGAGAAGCCGGATAATATATATATTACCGCCGGCGCGCAGCAAACCATTGATATTCTGGTCAGAATGCCATTTCCTAACGGGAAAACTACCGTGTTAGTCGAACAGCCTACCTATTCCGGTATTTTGCGATCTTTAAAAATCGCCGGTGTTACTGCGATCGGGATTCCGAGAGATTATAACGGAATCAGCTTTGATAAGCTGGAAAGCTTCTTTAAAAATGGAAACATCAAATTTTTTTACACCATGCCGCGTTACCAAAACCCTACCGGTACATCGTATTCAACCAAAGAGAAAGAATTGATTTTGGATTTGGCGCGTAAATACGATGTTTACATTGTAGAAGACGATTATTTAGCCGAATTTAATGCTGACGCCAAGACAGACCCTTTATATGCAATGGATAATTCGGAACATATCATTTATGTTAAAAGTTATTCGAAGTTCTGCCTGCCGGGGCTGCGCCTCGGTGCAGTATTATTGCCGCAATCCTTTAGAAATGTATTCCTGGAATATAAGTGCTGTGTTGATCCTTATACCTCGTCTATACTTCAGGGAGCATTCGCTATGTTTATAAAAAACGGCATGTACTCTCACCATGTAAAAAAAATGAATCACTTTTATTACAGCCGTATTGCCGCCCTCGCCCATGCTTGTAAACAATTGCCTCCCGAAGCAGCTTGGCAGCACTCCAGTCATTGTCCCCTTATCTTTGTGGAATTGCCTGAGCAACTAAGTTTTTCCCGGATCGCCGCGAGTCTGCAGACCAAGAACATCCTGCTCCAAGGCGGCGATATCTGGTACCTGCCGAACTTTGAACAAAAAAACGGCATTCGCTTATGCGTGTATCAAACGGACGAAGCGCAGATCTCTGCAGGAATTTCCAGCATTACTGACGCAATCAATTATCAGTTAAGCCAAAAAGCTGCTCGTCCGCCCGAATTTTCCTATGAGGTATAACCGCGGGATTATTTATACTGCCAACAGCACATTTTCCGTTCCATATAGTCCAGCGTGCCAAATAAAATGAGCCCGATAATACTTAGCACAACAATTCCCGAATACATTTCCAAATAATCTAC
>JBDKUM010000330.1:0-15372 GCA_039679715.1 Phycisphaerales bacterium | reverse complement strand
CCCCATCTTGCGCAGTTTTTACATAAATATTTTATGACAAACTCTGGACATGTCATTGCGAGGAGTCCTGCGTAGCTTTAGCGGAGCAGGGCGACGAAGCAATCTCAGGCTTGGAATAATAATTTTTTTTTAAAATAATTTTCGCGCACTTTTTCTATTGCGCTTATTTGAAAACTCTAAAAAATAAAAATGCGTTACTTACGATAAAGCTTCGCTTCAAAAAATGATTCTGGGTATAAACCTCAAGAGGGCAATCAAACCCGATTAATCAACTCTATAAATACACAAGTAGGGGTATAAAGACCCTACAGGCGGTACAATTCTAACCCAAAACCCTGATATTTACTCAAAAAATGGGATTTTTCGCTTTAATCAATTAAGACATCATCTTCGCGGGACGATACAAATCATATAAATAATCAATAACCAAGGAACAAATTCCAAATGGTTGTTGGGAAAGACTTTGCTAAACTATGTCAAAACTACTCGAAATTCTAGGCAGGGCGATAGCTGTTAATACAGCCGGTCTGCTTTGGCAATGGATTGAAAGCGTAAATCCAGATAATACTGATGGACAGCAAATAGACGAAATACTTGAGCTGGTTTCGGTCGGCAGCTTCGATATCGCTGAAGAAGAAACCGAAAAATACCTGCTCGAATACACCGACAGTATCGTTGGCAGAATGTGCGCGGCGGCTCTGTGTCTTGAAAAATCAGACTTAAAAGGGGCCATCGAAAACCTCCAAACCATATATTACAAACAACCCACAAACACGCTGGCTTTGTATGCTTTAGGCCATTGTTATGAACGGCTGAATCATGAAGAACAGGCGATTGAGTTTTATCAGGATTGTCTGAAATTCAAAAACTATCTTGAATTCCCGCGTTTGAGATTAGCGGCGATTTATTATAAAAACGGCCAGATCGAAAGGGTGATTCAGGAATACAGAAAACAGCTCCAGGAATACCCGGACGATATAGAAACGTTCGTTCTGCTTGGTTATTTATACCTTGAGACAGGCCAATATGAGGCTGCGGGCGAAGCGTTCAGCAACGCGATTTTGGTGCATCCAGATAATATGGGCACACCTGAATCGGAGAAGGAAAAGGTAAATGAATTAATCGAACAGCAGGGCCCTTTCGCTGCAATTGAATATTTGAATGAACTCTTAGAAACTCAGCCAAGTGCGGCGGAAATATATCTGCTGATGGCGGAAGTTTATATAAAAGGTGACGAATTCGCACAGGCTGTTGTTTGTTTCGAGAAAGCAATCAAGCTTGAGCCTAATTATCTGGCTGCATTTATAAAGCTGGGCACCCTGCACATGGCAAACAATAATATGTCGCTTGCGGCCGGGATGTTTAACCGCGCAGCGGCTATTAATGATGAAATAGTCGATGCTTATATAGGGCTTGCAAAGGCACAGAAAAAACTCGGTAAAGATGAGGAATCTTGGTCCACTTTACAGCTAGCGGCGACAATCAATCAAAACAGCAGCATTTTAGTAAGCGAAACTGCCCGCCTAAGATTGATTTCAGCTAACGGCAAAGAAATTGATAAAAAAGAGTCTGACAATGTGGTTCTCGAGACGCTTGAACGCGAATATGCCCAAACGCCGGCGAATATGTCTGTCGGGTATGGTCTGGGTACGATTCTTATGAAGCGAAAGCATTTTTCGCATGCGGGCGAGAAATTCTCCAATATTGTCAGACAAAATGAAACAAACTACAGGGCCCTATCAAAACTTATAATTTGTAAAACCGAACAGGGTGAAAAACAACGGGCTTTGATGTATTTGAATACCGCACAGGTTTTGACAAATGAACTTATTTGTCTGCACTACAAAACTGCGCTTCTTTATTGTAATCGCGGAGCGTTCGTCAGCGCTGTTAAAGCGGCCAACAACGAGCATGCACAGGAATTCGAGACTGACTCTGCGATCGTTACAATAAATGAAACACTCCAGAACATGGGGCTGGTTGACAGGGCATATTCGTGCTGGAATATGCTTGGTGAAATGGTCAGTATAGCCTCAGGCAAGTAATTATAACGTATTAATGGGATTTTAGCCCCCTATGGCCGAATGAAACATAACATACATTATGGGACGTTATAATTTTAGTTTAAAAATCAAATTCACAACTCAAAATTGAGGATTCGGCTGTTAGCCGAGATAGTTTAATTCCAATCGTTTTCGGTGTTGCTTTCCAAATCTAGCGGATTTTTTAATCTGTTGCCTCGCAGACGGTTTGATCTTTCCGGTGGTTTTGCAGGTTCCGGTGTGGGCTCGGGTTGACGTTCGACTTGCTGCGGCTCATTATTTTCCTTTACTGAATCATGAACAGCATTGTTGTCTGCGATAACTGTCTTGGGAGTTTCTGTTTGATTTGGGTCTGGCTGATTGGAGATTTTATCTTTGTGAGCCAGGCTGACATTATTAGCATCTGTATTTATATCATTTCGATATTTAATTCGCTCGGAGGGATCATTTACATCGAAAACAACTGTTTGAGGCGGTGATTTTTTGGTGACGACCGGGGGTTCATTAGCGTCTTTTTTTGATTCCTGGGCGACCAGAGATTTCGCTTTTTCGGGCAATGTAGCCAATTTTGTTATAATCTTTGACAGTTCATCGCTGTCCTGAAATGAAAATGATGATACAAACCGGCATGTTTTGACCAGAGTTCCGCCTTGATTATCAGGGATATAATTTGAAACATACTTTACATGATTCAAGGGCGATGATGAAATCGAGAAAAATACGAAATTCGCGAGGATATAACCGCCAATAAATGCGAAAAATGCTCCGCCAAGAAAATCGATCCATTTGGGGAATGAAACACAATATGTATCTGTCAGGTAATATTTACTTAATAATTGCGACAGGGCGAGATAGATGCCGAAAATACCAATCATAAATGCGGAATTAGCCCAGTTGCCGAGAATTTTTACGTAGCCCCCTGCCAAATCCTGCAAAGGCGAAGTCAGCATAACAGCCAGATATACACCGATCAGGACATTGAAAATGAATGCCCACGCGGGGAATAATCTGCGGTAATATCCCCATATACCAAATGCTGCTGCGATAATTATCGATAAAAATCCTGACACTGTTTTTCCTTTAAACCTGCGGTTAGCTGCTGGTCACTTTTTTAGCTTCATCAATAGATGTTAATCCCGCGATGACATGCCGCAGGGCCTGGCGGTGCAAATTTGTTTTCATTTGCTGATCATCGCTTTCATTACTTAAGACGGTTAAGTTTCCTGTGGAGATTCGATTTTTCATCGCGCCATCGATTGGCATGATATCGAATACTCCGATACGTCCTTTGTAGCCGGTGTTGTTGCACTTCGGGCACCCTGCCGGTTCATAAATTTTTGAAATATCTATATGTTTCTTTTCGAATGCCTGTCTTTGCTTGTCATTTAAATTAGCGGGAGTTTTGCAATTATCACAAAGTTTGCGAATCAGTCTTTGCGAAATTAAGAGATCCAAACCTGAAGCCATGAGCAACGGACTGATGCCGAGGTCTAAAAGCCTGACGAGCGAGGCGTTGTTGCTGCTGCTGTGCAGAGTGGCGAAAACCATGTGGCCTGTTTGAGCGGCTTTTAAGGCGATTGAGGCGGTTTCTTCATCGCGAATTTCGCCGACGCAAATAATATCCGGGTCTTGTCTAAGTATGCTGCGAAGGGCTTTTGCGAAGGTTATATCGGCTTTGGGATTGACTTCAATCTGGCCTGCGCCCTGCAGGACATATTCGACAGGGTCTTCGATGGTAATAACATTTCGAGTATCAAAATTGATTTCGCGGAGCATGGCATACAGAGTTGTGCTTTTACCGCTGCCGGTTGGGCCGCAGATAATTATCATGCCGGATTCTTTGTTCATCGTGTTTCTGACAAACTGGCACGCCCTTTCGTCCATTCCGATTTGCGGCAAGGTTTGCGGCGCGAGTTTTTGATTTAAAACTCTGATAGACAGTTTTTCGCCGTGAAGAACGCCTGCGCTTGCGACACGGAATGAAACTGTGCCGTGTGAAACTTTCGCGACGAATGCGCCGTCCTGCGGCCGACGTTTTTCGGCAATATCCATTCCTGAAATGGCCTTAATGCTGTTTACTACAGCACCATACATTTCCGGACCGACTTTTTTATATGGCCTAAGTCCCCCATCGATTCTGAATCTTACGTCGTAATTGAAACCTTCGATTGGATTGATGAGTATATCACTGGCGAGCATCTCGACGGCGTCGCCGATAAGTTTCTCGGCGGCGGCTACGGTTTGTTTTGTTTCGTCATTGTCTGATTGGCCGCCATAGATCTCATTGATGTCCCTGCCTGAAGGATCCAATAAAATAATTGACGAACCTCCCCTTGCACCAGTTAATTTTGTATACTTTATGGATTGAACGGCATTTCCGATGGTGCTGACAAAAGCTTCCATAATTGGAGAGCCGGTTTCCTGAATCTTTTGCAGGACGGCAATTAACAAAAGAACCGCCAAAACGAACGGTGCGGCAATGAGCATTAATATATTAGTGAAAGGTTTATAACGATTATTGATAAGCGGACTGAATTCAAAACGCTGAACCAGGTACATGCAGGTATAAAACCAGACTACCAGAAAGCCCAATTTTGTGGGGCTGAAAAGTAAGCCATTAGCTAAACATGGTTCAATCAATCGTGACCCTCACTTACCAATTTTCGATAATACTAGTAGAAAAGCTATTAAATTGCAATAAAAAACTATTCTAAACCCTTATTTTAATTGACAGTTAAGTCGTATAATTTATAATCAATTATATTCGTAATTATTTGTATTCGGTCTTGATTGTCTTTTTTATTTTACTCACCTTAACAAAGGTGTAGTATTTTGCTTTCGGAGAAGCCAGAATGAGAAGAAACTTTTTGACGTTTTGCGGACTTTGTTTAATCGCAGCAGTAACATTTTCAGTTTATGCCGAGCCAAATCAGCCATCATCTACATCTAATCAACTCGAAGATAACTGGAATGATTTTCTTCACTATACAGTTTTAGGAAGATACGAGCTTGCAAGCGGTTTTGCTCAAAAAATAATAGACAGCAACCCTGATCCGCTTCAATTATTGAAATTGAGTGAAAATAACCCCAAAGGGTATGCGATTCTCGTTAAAGTACATGCAAACAACCCACAACTTGCCCCCCTTGCGGAAAAGATACTTGGTATTATCGAACAGGGAAGGTATCAAAGACGCACGGCGGCGGACATCATTACAGATGAAATCAAAAGATTAAGCAGTACGGTTCGCGGAAAATACACGGCAATCGAAAGACTTCGCAATTCAGGCGAATACGCGATCCCATACATGCTGGCGGCGATGGCCGATGAATCACGGAAAGAGGAATTTCCAAATATCGCATCGGCTCTTTCGGAGATAGGCAGGCCGGCGGTTAGACCATTGGCAGCATCATTGGAGATGGACAATCTGGCGGTTAAAGCTGAAGTTATCCGGGCACTGGGCAAAATCGGTTATTCAGAAGCTCTTGGATATCTGAAATTCATCGTCGAAAATGACAAATCCGAACAGCTGCGAGAGCTTGCGGCTGAATCGATAAAGCAAATTTACGCGGCAAGTGTTAATAGAAAAGCTGCGGAGATGTTCTTCCAGACCGCTGAAAATTATTATTATAAGGCGGAATCTTTGATGCCTGTTTCAGAGGGCAATACAGCTAATGTGTGGTTCTGGAGCAAAGAAAGCAGCGGACTTGTTCGCGAAGCTGTAAGCAAACAATATTTCACAGAGTTGATGTCAATGCGAAGCTGTGAATGGGCATTGAGAGCTGACAAAGATTTCGGTTCAGCGATTTCACTTTGGCTGGCATGCTTCTTCAGAATCGACTCGACACATATCCCCTACCCGAATTATTTCGGCAAAGGTCATGCTGACGCTATGACATACGCTGTTACATCAGGCCCTGAATACCTGCATGAAACATTGGAAAGAGCAATTAAAGATAACGATACAGTTGTCGCATATGGCAGCGTTGAGGCACTGGCAAGAAACGCGGGCGAGAAATCGCTGATGTTCAGATATAAAACATCGCAGCCTTTGGTTAAGGCGTTATCATATAACGATAAAGCTGTAAAATATACGGCTGCAATCGCAATCGCACTTGCTGAACCATCTGAAAAATTTCCGGAAAGCGAATACGTGATACGCAATCTTTCGGCAGCTATAACAGATTCGGCTGATGGTAACTGGCCTGCTGAAAAGAAAGACGGCTATGCTATTCGCAGTGCGCAAGCTATGCTGAAACTTGCGGAAACAAGGAATCAGGCTGTTGACGTTTCTGGTGCGCTGGATGCACTGACCAAGACTACCGCAGACAGCCGGGATGAAATGAAAATTATTGCCTGCCAGATACTGGCATATCTTTCAAGCCCTGACGCTCAACGAGCAATCGCTGAACTGGCTTTGAATGAAGGCAATGCTATAGAAATAAGAATATCAGGATTTGAGTCTCTTGCGACATCGGCGAAGGTAAACGCTAATTTGCTGCTTGATAACCAAATCGACCAGATTTATAAAATAGTCGCTTCGCGCGATGCCGACGATCAGCTTAGAAGTGCGGCCGCCAGCGCGTTTGGTTCATTGAATCTGCCGAGCAGAAGAGTAAAAGACCTGATATTAGATCAGTCTAAAATATAATTAGCGTAGAGCGTTTAGTTACACCAGCGTTGAAGGAACTCAACGCAAAACGCTGTATGCTATACGCACAGGTTAATTATGAGCGAAACTGTCAAAAAAGACAAACGCGAAAAGGCGATCATCGAATTCGTCAAGGGACTTTCTGCCGAACATAAAATGCTGATCGTTCTCAAGCGTCAACTTTATGGCGGTAAATGGGAACCGATGTATCAGGATTTGAAGAACCGCCTGTCGGGTCAGCCTTATATTTTTAAACTGGCAAACCGTATTAATGATGATATCGAACGAATCGAACAGATGATGCAATTCGAGAAACAACACAACGCGGATTTATGCGATTATATTGATACTAACGATTAGTTTTAGAGTTAGTTGTAGTTAATTTTTTTTACACGGAGAACGACTTTGAGAACTTTTTGCTTAACAATTCTAACTGTTTTGGCATCTTTGATGATAATTCCATCGCAATGCAACGCAAAAATTAATGATTCACTGCTTAAAGAAGCGAAACTTCATACCGTTTGGCAAAGTGCGGTCGCGCTGAACGCGAACGAAAAAGTCGAACAAATGACAGTTCTGGGCAATTATATCTATATTCTGACGAACAATAATTATCTGTTCTGCATGGATAGAAATGACGGCAGGCAGGTTTTCAGTTTATCGGCTGCGGATACGGGAATGCCTGTTTCACAGCCTGCAGATTACAATAATACCGCTTTTTTCGTCGCGGCAAATGAATTATTGGCAATCGATCTTGTAAGCGGAAACGAGCTGTATAAAAAGAAAATCGAATTTCCAGCGAGCTTAAAGCCGGCAGTCAATTCCAACTATTTTTATATCGCAGGTATGGACAAGCAACTGCATGTAACAGATCATAACATGTTTACAATTTTCAGAGTCAATCCCGATGACAGGTCAGATATCACCAGCGTCGTCGCCAATGAGACTTCAATCGCGTTCGGAACAGCAGGAGGCAAGGTTTACTGTATGGACGCAAACCAGCCTGTAAAATGCTGGGAATATAAAACAGACGGAGCGATCGAAGCGGCGGTAGTAAAGAAAGATAACGCTATTTACATAAGCGGAAAAGATACGAACCTTTATAAACTTGACGCGAAAACCGGAAAACGAATCTGGAAATTTTATACAGGCTGTTTTCTCGGAGTATCAGCGAGAGTAACTGATAACGCTGTTTATCAAAATGCACCTAATAAAGGTTTATACGCGATAGATCCCAATAGCGGCAAACAAATGTGGCTTTCACGTGAAGACGCTGATTTGCTGGCTGAAGACGCGGCGACAAACACCGCTTACGTAATCAGTAAGAAAAACGTTTGCGAAGTGATGGACAACAAAAACGCAAAAAGACTTTACACGATTAATTTCGAAGCGGTTAGCGCATTTGCAACAAACCCCAACGATTCAAAAATGTATGTAATGGAAGACAACAATATTTTCTGCATTGAACCAATAGCAAAATAACGTTTAACGGTTGCGGTTACGCGTTTCGTTTCGTAAACCGTAATACGTCAAGCGTAACGAGCATCGCAACCGATTAACGGTTAGCGAATTTTAAGGAGCAACGAATCAAATGGATGTGAAAATTAAATCAGCACTCATCAGCGTATCAGATAAAACCGGTGTGGCCGATTTCGCGAAAGCACTTGCGGCAATGGGCGTTAAAATTATAAGCACCGGCGGAACCGCCAAATCACTTGCGCAATCGGGCATTAACGTTATCAGCATAGACAGCGTTACAGGATTCCCTGAAATGATGGATGGCAGAGTTAAAACCCTGCACCCCAAAATTCACGGCGGATTGCTTAGTATTCGCGATAACGCAGAGCATCAGGCGGCTATGAAACAGCACGGTATCGAGCCAATCGATATGGTTTGCATTAATCTTTATCCTTTTGAACAGACTATCGCAAAGCCGGGCTGTAAATTCGAAGATGCAATCGAAAACATCGATATCGGCGGGCCAAGCATGGTTCGCTCGGCAGCGAAAAATCATAAATACGTTACAGTTGTTACAAGCCCATGCCAATACGAAAAAGTAATCGCTGAAATGAAGGAAACAGGCGGTTCAATCAGCCAAAAGACCCGCAGCGATTTCGCGCGTATCGCTTTTGGTATGACAGCAAGCTATGATGCGGCTATTTCCAAATATCTCAACAAGCAGGCGGGAGTACGTTATCCGGAACGTGTAAGCATATCACTTGCAAAGACGATGGAACTTCGTTATGGCGAAAATCCGCACCAGAGCGGCGCATTTTATAAACTTGCAGCCAATAATGAAGTGAGCGTATCATCGGCGAAAATTATGGAAGATGAAACGCAAATCAGTTTCAACAATCTACTCGATGTGAACGCGGCATTCGAGCTGGCGAAAGAATTTTCAGAACCTGCAGCAATTATTGTCAAACATTTAAATCCCTGCGGATGCGCAATCGATAACGATATTCACAAAGCATATCAGAAAGCTTATGAAACTGATGTTGTCAGCGCATTTGGCGGCATTATCGCATTAAACAGGAAAGTCGATAAAGCTCTTGCGACAACGGTAATGGAATCATATTCCAAGTTCGGCAAAGCTAAAGGCGCTGCGGGATTTTTCGCTGAAGTTATTATCGCTCCGGGTTTCGATGATGACGCGATAGAGACAATCAGAACATTAAAGCCGTGGGGTAAACGGGTAAGGATTATGTCAACGGCGGAAATTGACAGGGCAAAAATCGATTGCGGCGAATTCGATGTACGCTGTATCATTGGCGGAATGCTTCTGCAGGATAGAGACCTTGTCGGCTGGGAACCCGGCCTGCTTACTTATCCGACAAAGGTAAAGCCAAACAAAGAACAGTTAGAAGATTTGCGAATCGCATGGCTTACCGCAAAGCATGTCAAGAGCAATACGATAACACTTGTAAAAGATAGAAGACTTATCGGCGTTGGCGCAGGACAAATGAACAGAGTTGAATCGGGCTTCATAGCATTCAAAAATTCAGCCGAGGACCCGAAAGGCTGCTCGATGGGAAGTGACGCATTTTTCCCATTTCCAGATAATATCGACCAGGCGGCAAAGCATGGCGTTAGCTGCATAGTTCAGCCCGGCGGCTCAAAGAAAGACGATGAGGTTATCGCAGCAGCAGACAGACATGGAATCGCAATGGTATTCACCGGCAAGAGACATTTTAAACACTAACTTAGTCGTTAGTTGATAGTGTGATAGATTTAAAAAGCCCGCAAATGAGAAAATCAAATGCGGGCTTTGTTTTTACCAATCATTTTAAAATTTGGTTTTATCTCTTCTATTTGCAACTGTTCTGTAAATTTCCAAAACATTTTCAATAGGCGTATCGGGCTGAATGTTATGGCACGGAGCCAGAATATATCCACCGTCTTTGCCGACTTTATCCATTAAATTATTTACTTCTTTTCTGATTTCTTTAAGCGTTGCTTTTTGCAGCCAGCCCTGAACATCGACCGCACCGTGCAAAACTATTTTACCGCCGAACTCTTTTTTCAATTCATACGGATTCATGCCCGCGGCCCGCGGCTGAATGGTTTGCAGGGCATCCATGCCGGTTTTAATGAAATGCGGAATTAACTGACGTGTAGACCCGCAGCTATGATGCGAAATCTTTGCGTCAAAGCTGTGCACCATATCGAAAAATTCTTTTTTCAGCGGTGCAAAAATCTTATCGAACGACGCAGGTGAAATCACCGGCGCTCTTTGCGTTCCGAAATCATCACCGCAGAGAACAAAATCAATTCTGCCTTTTGCGGCTTTTAAAATTCGTTCAATATGCTCATTAAAAAATCTATGCCGTTTTTGAACGATATACAAATACACCGGATTTTCCGTCGCGATATCAATCAAGACCTGCTCAACGCCTCTGCCGTAAGCGGTTTGATTAATGAAATCCTGCACTCCAAAACCGCCGGTTGCGATAGCGAAATTTGGATACTGCTCACAAAGAGCGGGCATTGCGCTATAATCGTACCAGTCTGGAGAAGGCCAATTATATTTTTCAGCCTCCTCAACATTTTGCCATTTCGCAAAAGGCAGATTCACCGGTTCGGCATATTCGCCATACTCATTCGGCATGGGTTTGCGTATAATGCCCCAAATATCCGTTTTGGAGCCATCCGCAAATTCCGGCAGTTTCGGCCCGATATAAGGCGGAAGAATATAGCGGATGTCCGTACCAAGGCAGCCGTAGATTTTGGCAATCGAATCAATGCCAAAATATTTCATCAACCCTGCGTGTATTTCGGGTGTGCCGAAATAATCGCAAGGCGTGCAATCCGGCTGCTGAAAGGCGAAAGCCGCTTTTACTCTTTCCCTGGGTGTCATTTACTTCCTTATACAGTATATGTCGACGCGCTGGTTGAACCGCCGTGGCCTGTCCAGTTTGTGTGGAAAAATTGGCCGCGAGGTTTATCAACTCTTTCGTAAGTATGTGCGCCGAAATAATCACGCTGTGCCTGGAGCAGATTTGCAGGCAACCTTTCGCAGCGATAACCATCGAAATATGACAGAGCTGAAGAAATCGCCGGCATTGGTATGCCTAAATCAACAGCGGCGCGCACAACTCTGCGCCATGAGAATTGTGATTTTTTAACTGCACTCTTGAAGAATGGGTCAAGCAGAAGATTAACAAGATTCGGATTTTTCTTGAAGGCTGCTTTAATTTTACCCAGGAATGCAGAACGGATGATGCAACCGCCGCGCCACATTAGCGCGATTCCACCATAGTTAAGATTCCAGCCGAATTCCTTTGCTGCCGCTCTCATTAATTGATAGCCTTGTGCGTAGCTGACGATTTTCGATGCATACAGAGCTTTTCGCAAATCATCAATCATTTTCTTCTTATCGCCTTTGAAAGGTTTATTTGGGCCGCCGAGAATTTTAGATGCTTCAACACGTTCTTCCTTAATCGCAGACAGGCATCTCGCGAAAACAGCTTCGCCGATCAATGTCAAAGGCTGACCTGCATCCAGAGCGGCAATCGCAGTCCATTTGCCTGTACCCTTCTGGCCTGCGGTGTCGAGAATCAAATCTATAACCGCGCTGCCCTGCTCATCTTTATATGCGAGGATATCGCGCGTGATTTCTATGAGATAAGAATCGAGTTCTTCTTTGTTCCACTCTGCTAAAACTTCATGCATTTCTTCATTCGACATGCCAAGTCCCTGCTTCATCATCTGGTATGTTTCGCAAATCAACTGCATATCGCCGTACTCGATGCCGTTGTGAACCATTTTTACGAAATGACCTGCGCCGTTTTCTCCGACCCAGTCGCAGCATGGTTCGCCGTCTTCGGTGTGAGCGGCAATTTTCTGAAATATCGGTTTTACCTCGGGCCATGCGGCAGGTGAACCGCCCGGCATAATCGATGGGCCTGTCAGTGCGCCTTCTTCGCCGCCTGATACGCCGGTGCCGATATAAAGCTTGCCCTTGCTTTCGACGTATTTTGTTCTGCGTGTGGTATCAGGGAAATGGCTGTTTCCGCCATCGATAATGATATCGCCATTGTCAAGGTGCGGCAAAAGCAGCTCGATAAAATCATCGACTGCCTGGCCTGCTTTGACCATCAGCATGACTTTACGCGGCGTTTGAAGATTCGCGACAAACTCCTCTATCGAATGGCAGCCAATAATATTTTTACCCTTTGCTCTGCCGTTAACAAAATCATCGACTTTTGACACTGTACGATTAAAACATGCAACGGTGAATCCTTTGCTTTCCATATTCAATATCAGGTTTTCACCCATTACTGCAAGTCCAATTAAACCAATATCAGCTTTTGACATTTTTTTTGTTCTCCGTATTTTTAATAAAAAAAAACTATTTTTAAAATTCACAATTTCTTATCTGAAAGGTCTTAACGCTTAACTCTTGCATTACCTTCCCATATACTCCAGACCTGTTCTTCGTCGGCAGGTTGAGCATAATCTGTAAGCATCGTAGTTGCAAGAGCTCCTGTTGCCCAGCCAAACCTGGCACATTTTGTTACATCCCAGCCTTTGAGTATGCCATAAAGTAAACCGCCGACAAAACCATCGCCGCCGCCGATGCGGTCGAGAACGCCTATTTCACGCGGCTTGATGATTTCCCAGCTCTTTTTGTCTGTCATGAGTGCGCCCCACATATGACTGTTGGCCGAGATAACCTCACGAAGGGTTGTTCCGAAATAAGTAGCATTCGGATATGCCTTTTGCACCCTGCTAATCATCTCTTTAAAGCTGTCTATTTTATCTTCAAGCCCTTTGCCGCCGGCCTGCGGACCTTCTATGCCGAGACATAATTGAAAATCTTCTTCATTACCAATCAGGATATCGCTGAGGGATGAAATTTCTGCAAATGCTTCTGAAAGCTCTTTTTCTCTACCCTTCCAGAAACTTGCTCTATGATTAAGGTCGAATGATATTAACGAACCATTTTTTTTGGCGATTCTTGCAATATCAAGACAGAATTTGCACGTTTTCGGAGATAACGCAGCAATTAAACCCGAAAGATGGACAATCTTTGCGCCTTCCTTTGCGAAAATTCTCTCAAAATCAAAATCATCGGCACTAAGTTCTCTGCCGACTTCACCAGAGCGGTCATTATGAACTCTTGGGCCGCGTGAGCCAAAGCCGCTGTCAGCCATATTAATTTGATGGCGATAACCCCATGGGCCGCCCTGCTCAAACTCACGACCTTCAAAATCCATTCGACGACTTTTTAGATTATCCTTTATAAAATGCGAAATGGGACTGCCTTTAACAAACGCAGTCAAAACCTTGACCGGCATACCGAGATACGAAGCAACAGATGCTACATTACTTTCTGCGCTGGTTGCCTGCATTTTAAAGGTATCGCTGCAATGAAAAGGCTGCGAGTTAACAGGTGTTAATCGAATGCCCATACTGGTCGGAATGAGTAAAGCATATTTATGATTTTCTGTTTTTGCCATTTTTCGGTTCCTTATTGATTAAATCTATTTTTGTATGCCCAAAGGCCCATTCCGGGATTAGATATGAAAAATATCTTTTCGCCATCCGGCATAACATTGAATCCATTGCGTAAATCATTTGGATTATATACATCAAGTGTATGATTAAGATCGCCATATTCGAAATTGACTGATTCGATTTCCTGCTTTGTCAATTTTCCCGGACAATATGTAATTTTAAATCTGCCTTCGCTTGAACCGTGAATTAAATGTGCCGCTGCGCTTAAATTATTTTTTAAATCATTATTATTTTTTACGGCGTCGAGCACTTTTTCTGTCCCGACATAGCCGTATTTTCTGATTAGAACATCGATTTGCTTATCTTCGCCGAATTCTTTGACCCCGGGAGCTAGTATGACTAAATGCCCGCCATCAGCCATCGCCATTCTCGTGCGGTAGATACTTTTGTTGCCCAGCCAGGTACTCTTATATTCATGCGGATCCAGGTATACGACGGCTTTTTTAATCGGCTCATCGAGCATATTGAAATTCACTTTCAAAGACAATTCAGCGGCCTTATTAAAGCATTCAATATCATCGCCGATGAAAAGCCCTCTTGTATGAAGTTTCCTGTTTTCGTCAGGGCTGATAACCGTCTGGACGTAAATTATTGGCAGATGTTTGCCGAAATTGTCAGATGCGTAATTAAGAACTTTCCGCACCGGGTTATCCGCTCTGCCCATAATTTTTTCCATGTTGCAGACAGCGCCGATGAAATGACTCCGATTGATTCCTTCCTGCCCGCCGGTGCCGACGAAAATATTTTTATTGTAATTGGCCATACCCGCAACTTCGTGCGGCACAACCTGGCCGATTGACAAAATCAAATCAAAACCGCCTTCAACAAGAAGCTTATTAACCTGCGCAGGCCATTCATAATCGAGTTTGCCGTCTGTAACTTGCTTAACAAATTCGCCCGGCACATTTCCTAATGTTACAATATCCGTTCGCCAATTATGTTTGCGGAAAAGATTAACGGGGGTTTGGCCGTACATTCTCTTGATTTCATCCTCAGTCATGGGAACGTGTGTCCCCAGAGCGGGAAGAATATCGCTTATTTTGTCCCCAAAATATTGCCAGGCCATATATGTTAATTCGCCTGCCCGCGAATACATTCGAGTAATATCAGGCCCAAGCACCAGCACCTTTTTTCGCGCCCCGATTTTTAGAAATGCTGAAAAAAGATTGGCTTTTAAATCTTCGGCACTTAAGCTTTTTTGCGGATTACCAACGTTACAAAACAGCATATTTTACATAAGTCCTTTTAATATAAGTAATTACTTGTTATAAAAATTGGTTCATTTTGTGTACCAATATTTTATATCACAATATCAACTACATTTCAAGTGTTTTTAAAAATGAGGCTTTGTCTTTACAAAAACAACAAAAAACGTTATATAAGGTATAATAGAAGTGATGGATTTTGTTTGGATATGTCAATTTTCAATCTTAAATCTTCAATTTAGTTGTGCCGATGTAGCTCAACGGTAGAGCACGGCTTTCGTAAAGCCGGGGTTTTGGGTTCGAATCCCATCATCGGCTTTTATTTGTAGTTTTAAATATTAATTTGAGTTGATATGATAAGCGACACGCCACAAGAAGTTCTTGAAATCCAATATGAGCTTTACCGTAAAATGAGCCCGGCAAAAAAATTCAGGATTGTTTGTGTTGCTTACGATT
>JBDKUM010000329.1:0-23687 GCA_039679715.1 Phycisphaerales bacterium | reverse complement strand
CAACGAATAAATCTTCCTGCCATCGCTGCTGAGTACCTATCATTATACATCCTTGTGAATATGATGGAATATATTTACAATGCGTGTATAATTTATATCAGATAGTGTGGACTTTTTCAACAGCCCCCCTGTACCCTTTTATCGAAATTCTAAACATTGTTCCTCAACTTCAAAATTCTGACAACCGCTTGATTTTTCGTGTATTTTTGAAATCTTTTGAGTATCTTTTCATTTTTTTTTGTAAAAAAATGAATTTTTGAAACAAAAACGATTGTTTTTGAGTCAATATTTTTATTTAGGCCTGTTTTTTAAAGCCTTTTTGACAATAAATGACATCAATATGACATCCGCGCGACAAAGAGTGACATAAACGCGGCAATTAATAACATGTTTATGACATCGGAGCGAAGCGTAGACCCCCGAATTTTCAAGGAATTTTATGCCTCGAAATAAAATTCGGAGGGGGTAATGATTATATTGGAATCACTCTCAACGTTATAATTTAGAAAGGTCTGAAAGCCAGTCCAATCTGCTCATTTCAAAATATTATCTATTTTTGTTAATTCTTCTTTTGTGAACTCAAGATTTTTCAAAGTACCCACATTTTCTATGATTTGCTCCGGTCTGCTTGCGCCGATTAATGCGGAGGTTACGCGTTTATCCCTAAGTACCCATGCAAGCGCAAGTTGCGGAAGGGTTTGACCGCTTTCTTCTGCTATCTTTTTTAATGAAGCCGCCCTTTTGACAACCTCTTCTGTAACCTGTTCGGTTCGTAAAAAACCAGTTGGTTTGGCAGCACGAGAATCCTTGGGAATTCCTTTCAGATATTTATCTGTAAGCAACCCTTGCGCAAGCGGACAAAAAGCAATGCAGCCAATACCTTCGGCTTCAAGCGTATCGAGTAATTTTTCTTCTATCCATCTATCGAGCATTGAATAGTTGGGTTGATGAATAAGGCAGCGATTGTTAAGACTTTTCAGAATTTTAGATGCCTGCAATGTTTGCGCGTGACGATAACTTGAAATGCCCGCATACAAAGCCTTTCCGCTGCGAACAGCTTGATCCAATGCAGACATCGTTTCTTCAAGCGGAGTATCAGGATCAAAGCGATGCGAGTAGAAAATATCAACATATTCGATTCCCATGCGTTTGAGGGATTGATCAAGACTTGCCAGCAGATATTTTCTCGAACCCCATTCACCATAAGGACCATCCCACATTTTATATCCTGCTTTTGTTGATATGATTAATTCGTCGCGATGATTAAGCAAATCGGTTTTAAGAATTTTTCCGAAAGTTTCCTCCGCAGAACCAGCCGGCGGCCCGTAATTATTGGCAAGATCGAAATGTGTGATTCCCAAATCAAAAGCGGTCCTGATCATTGCCCTGCTGTTTTCCAATGTATCTACGCCGCCGAAGTTATGCCATAATCCCAGTGATAAAGCCGGAAGCATAAGCCCGCTTTGGCCACAGCGATTATACTTCATTGCATTGTAACGGCTTTTTTGAAACATAATAAATTTCCTTAAACGGAGTCTAATTGTCCATCTAATTTTAAATTAAATTAAAAGATATGGTAGAAAAATTATTTTCAGGCAACTGGTTGAGCTAAACCCGTAGATTCACCTAAAAACATCTGCGGCTGACTGGGCTGAATGTGCCCATTATGTGGCATCAGTGGACCAATAATAAAGAAATTCAGATGAAATAGTCAAGCCTCGCAGGACTTCTCGCAATGACATTTTTAGATAGCTATTAAATTCCCTGATTAACTGTATTGCTTTTTGTGTCTGAAATTATTCTGGCGATCGTCGGAATCATCGTTAGAGTTGCCGTTAAGTGAGCGGTCATATCTACCAAAAATCATTCTGCCTGCTGAAGTCTGAAGCGCACTTGTAACAACGATTTGCACTTTTTCGCCAATTTTATTTCTGCCCTCTTCAACGACAACCATTGTACCGTCATCGAGATAGCCGATGCCCTGCTGTGCTTCTTCGCCGGCCTTAATAATTCTAACCTGCATTGTTTCGCCTGGCAGAACAACGGTTTTCAAGGCGTTTGTCAAATCATTAATATTGATAACGTCGACCTGACGAACGGCGGCGACTTTGCTTAGGTTGTAATCATTAGTTACAAGTTTGCCATCGCAGTTTTTCGTAAATGCGACGAGTTTCTGGTCAACCTGCGCATGTTCGTCGAGGCCCGGAGGAGGAGTATCATCGACTTTTACTTCAATCGCGGGAGTTTCCTGCAACCTGTGAAGAATATCGAGACCTCTTCGGCCGCGGGTGCGTTTTAGTTTATCAGCGGAATCTGCAATAAGCTGCAATTCGTTCAAGATAAAACGCGGAACAACAAGCGGAGCATCAAAAAGCTTTGTCTGGCAAATATCCGCAATTCGGCCATCTATAATGACAGATGTATCGAGAATCAACGGCCTGACACCCTTCGTCTGACGTGAAAATTCAACGTACGGAATGATAAATCGCACATCGTCTTTTGTTCGCATAATAAAACTGATGACGAAATAGCAAATGCAAATTCCCATCATCCATTTTGTAAGCTTTAAATTGGTGCCTTCAAGGCCGATTTTGAATACATCATTAATCATATCCAAAACCATCGTCAATGCCCAACTGAAGAAAATACCGACAATCAGGCCGAAGAATACGCCCGCAAGCGCGCTTAATGAACGCTTTGGCAAAAGCCAATCGATGAACAAAACAATGACGGCAAGAACCAGGCCGCCGATAAACACAATCCAAATCTGGGTTTGTGTTAGTGCTTGTGCTTCTTCAGGATTTTCAACCTGGCTGGTAATACTAAGGAACAATGCAGCAAAAATAACAATGATAAAAATTGCGCGAATAAAGTTTAATAACATATAAAATACTCCAAAAAATTATGAAATTAAGAATAACGCTATAAAAGAGCAGATAAAAATTTATATACTTATAATATCGGCTAATTACGGATTATAATATACTTTTTAATTTAATATGACAAATAACGGCCAAAGACCAAAGAATATCAGCTTTATTAGCGATTTTAGTCTCATATTTTTCATTTATAGGGATAAGATGTATCGCTTTAACATCATTCCTGATTAGCTTGCAGGTAACGCCTATTGCCTGGGAGATACGAATAATGGCAGGCATTCCGTCGAGAGCACAAACAGATGGGCTTACGATTACGACATCGCCATCATCAATGCGAGGCGACATGCTATCGCCATCGACCTGTAAAGCGAAACTGTCGGGATATAGACGGGAGATTTCAGGACATTCAACGAATTGCACGACCTGATCATCGGAGCCAACGGTCTGGATTAAATTTGCCTGCGAATTGTTTAATGCCTGTATAACAGAACGCATTTGCGAATCAACGTTAATATCTGCAGATACTGAACTTACGATTGAAGTATTCAAGTGCTTCTTTACAAGCTGCTCAAGCTGTGTTTCTATGATTTTCGAATCTGTGCCTATCGCCTGATTCCAAAGAGCCGGAACGCCTGCGGCAGTTCGGCCTAGTATCGGAATCCAGCCATCGGATGACGATTTATCTTTTGATTTCTGGACTTTTGACTCGAAATTTGATTTTTCTTCAAGGAGATTTAGAAAAGCCATGATCGCATTTACAGATTGAGGCTGTTTATCGATGATATTTTGAGCCTGGTCTAAAAGCTTATAAGTATCAGCTTTTATGGGAGTTAAGCTTTGGCCATTTTTACCTGTCAGCAGCCAATTCAAATCGACTTTCGCTATTTCGGAAATCTTAATAAGGACAGAAACAGGCGGTATACGGTCTTTTTCGTAATAGCTGTATGTAGAAGGACTTAAGCCAAGAAGTTTCGCAAATTTATTCCTCCCGCGGTTACCTGCGAAATTAATTCTGACTTCGATGATTCGTTTTATTATGTTTTTTTCGATTTCTTCCATAAAATATTCGCTTTTGCGAATTTTCCTGTTGCGTTATTCGCATATGCGAATATAATTCATCAGAAACATGAAATAGTTGCCAAATATATACCATAAAAATGAATTTTAGTCAAGGAACGATACATGAAAAGGAGTACAAAACAAACCAGGCGACCGAGGATTCAAACCAATGTTAGTAAAGATCAAAAAATAAAAGGTTATGTCAAACAACTTTGCGTGCTGCTTACTTTACAACAAGAAGTTACGAGAAATCTTCATGAACTGGTTGATAGTCGGTAGTAGTTAGTGGTTGGTGATTTCGCATGATGAATATTGCTAAAACTGCGCACTATTTTATTTGCGCAAATTTGAAAAAAAGTGATTCAAAATGACACAAAAAAGTGTGAATTAAGCGAAAAAAAGTGTGAAAAAAGTGTTCAAAAAGCGTCAGAAAGTGGTGAATTAGTATATCAGGTTATTAGAAAAACAGGATGCAGGAAACCAGATTATCAGGATACCAGGACGGTTGCGGTATCGCTGCTCGTTTCGGGTTTCATAAAAATGAGCACATAACGTGGGCTTCCTGCTTCGCTGAAGCTACGCAGGACAAGAAAGCCCACCCTACGAACCGTGCCAAAGTCCCCTGCGAGGATTCAAATGTTGACTATGAACCCCGTCATGGTCCTCTGCGAGGATTGAAATGATGACGGGGCTAAACAAAGGTTTTATTGCCAGCATTCGTCAGATGGGTTGCGGCGGCAAGTTAACCAATCATTTGCGGCAACTGCGACATCTTTCAAATTAACTTCGCAATCAATATTCAAATCCGCATCAGCAGACGGACATTCGGTAACAGCTATATTATCAAGGTTTATCCACATAGCTCCGCCATTGGCAATCCCTCCGATGTTAAAAGAGACAACCATATATGGCTGAGTTGCTGTCCAGACAGCAGTTGCGGGCGGAACAGGCGAAGTATTTGGCGAAAGAGATAAATCCTCCCAATCGAAAGAGCCATCAGAGGTAGGGCTGAAATTCATATTTCTGGAATCGCCTACGCCTGCGTAACGTTTTTTATAAATATTTTCGCCCCAAGTTGATGGAGTTGTATCCGAACTGAAACCTAAAAAGACTTCCGCCCAATTTCTTTTAGAGGTAACATCAGGATTGCTTAACAATCCTTTCCATTGGCCGACGAATTTATAATTTTTGCCCACTGTTACAGGGAAAAGCTGATAGAAACGGTGATTATTAACGCCATTGGCGAGGGCAGAGGCTTCGTTGGTATCGGCGGTTAAAAATGCAGAGCCTGCGGGAAGACCATTAAGAGCATCAAATTCGGCAGTCATAATTCCATAAGGGCTTGCGGCATCAACCAATGACCAGGGTGAAAGTTCAGAATCGAATGAGCCGTTGGTAATTTTCTCAATATAGTTTCGAGGAAGCAGCCAGGCATCTGCAAAGAAAGCGAAGTCTTCAAAGTTGGTTTGGCAATCGCCTGATAAATCAGACGTAATGGCCGATGTGCATTCATATTGGTCAGTTGTATCGCCTGCCTGCAGGGAATAATCCGTAGCGTTGTGATTCATGCTTTTATCGCGAGCCATAACTTTATAATAATACATCTTGTTATTGTCCAGACCTGTATCAGTATAAACAGGGCTATCCTGCCATTGCGAGTTATGGTTGCCATCTGTTACGTTTGTGAATTTATATTCTACCGGCGAGGCATCTATCGCGGTTACAGCTGTCATTGTTATGCTGCTTATGCTTAAAGCGTGCGGCTCAACGGACCATTGCATTGGGTTTGGCGACGGCTGAGCAGCATCAAGGGTTGGAGAAGTTACAAAATTCCAGACTGTTCCGGTGGTGGTGCCGGCAGAATTTTTTTCGTCAACGCGCCAATAATATGTTGTCGCGGGCGTTACAAATTGATTTATCGTGTATGAGCTTTCGGTAACTTCGGCAACAAACGGAGGCGGATTAGCGGTTCCGAAATATACCATGTGCGAAACGACATCTGCGCCCTGCGACCATGTAAGAGTTGCAGAAGAGATTTCAGTTTGGCCATTTTCGGGATGAGGTTGCCATGCGGGAGATGGCGGCTGGGTTGCGATCTTCGGATTCCACGCGCTATATTGGAAAACATTATTCGCATCACGCCAATAGAGCGTTTCGGCATCTGTTAATTGACGTGAGCCTGGGGTGAGTCTTTGGCTGACATCGATTAACGTACCTTCCGGCGTTCTTGATTTGTATTCCCAAAGCCTGATGCTATCCATATTTGTTTGATCATTCTTGTTCCAGCCGATGGGCTTAAATAAATCTGCCGGCATTGTGCAATTAATGAAAGCAGACTGGGCATAATTGTAACCAAGGAAAAGCCGGCCAAGATAGCAATCATTAACATTGGGTTCGGAAGTAATTGCGCAATCGACGAAGAAAAAGCCATTGACGCTTGAGGTTCGGGGCTGAGAGACTACAGAGCCGTCTGTTAAACATTTTATTTCGCATTTATTAAAATAAACAGTGCCTGTGTTCCAAATGAAGTCGCTGTCGCCTTCGACATACGAATTGTTCATATATATCTGGCCGTTGAGGCAGAGGGTGTCCTGAAAACTTCTGAATTTACAGTTTTCAATGATGCACTTATTGCCTGATTGTTTAATTGTCTCGGCCTGGTTTCCGCCATCGGGTGTGGTGTTATGCATTGTTAAGTTATATATTCGCAGATTTGCGCCGTAACTTCTAACGAGCATGCGGTAATCGCTTCCGCCATTGAATGCTTCCCTGTTGTATGCCGAGAGGATGGTGGTATCTTTATTTTCGCCCAAGAGAGTGATATTGTTTTTTGTGTTGAGGATGTAGAACACGCCGCGATAATTTCCATCTTTGATTTTGATGAGGGTTCTTAGCGTGTCGTTGTCGGCGACGGCATCGATAACGCCCTGCATGGTGCAGAAATCGCCGGAACTATCGAGTGCGACAACGTATTCATGGTCTGCGGCAGGTGCGGATGCTTTTGTGGTGAAACGCCAGGTTGTGTTATCATTTATTTCGGGCGAGTTGTGATCCTGCGAATCTTTGCAGAAGGCTTCGGTCATCTTGACGTAATAGCTGGTGTTGTATTCGAGTCGAACGGAAGGATAAATTTCAATGACGTTGCCATTGACTACAAAGGGTTCATAATTGATGCTTCTGCCGGCGAGAGTAATTTTGTAAGGCCAATTTGTAGAAATGGGGCCATAGGTATTTGTCGGCAATGCCTTCAATTGCAAATCATAAACTACAGAATCGTCTGAAAGTTTGCAAATTTGCAGGTGCTTGTTAGGGTCTATCGAAACTATAGGTGCAGAATCGAATGTGATCCAGAGTTTTGTGTCGTAGCAGATTTCAGTTGCGTTTGCGGCAGGGAAAGTATTGGTGATTGTCATGTTCACGGCTTTTGCGGATGTGAGAAATGCGGCAATAAAAATAAGACTGGCAAATATGATTTTATTCCTGTTCATAGATATGCTCCTTCCTGATATATTTTAAAATTATTTTTTACCGCTCCCTCATGATTGCGGCTCGGATTTTAAATTATTAATACTTAAGCCAGGTATCAGCGAGGATGGTAAAATCATCGAAGGTAACATTGTGGTCGCCATCGAAATCTGCGCCGTTGCAGGCTGCGCATCCGAAGGTAAGCCAATTCGATGCGAGACATTGCAAATCTTTGTAATTGATGCTGCCGTCGAGAACGCAATCGCCATGGATAAATTCATAGGCGCCTAAATCCGGCGCATCATCTGCGAATGGTAAACCAATGTCGGTGCCGCCATCGATTAAATCGCTGCCGAGAGCAAGATGCATAAATGGAATATTCGGCAATGAGCCATCAGCATTGCGCGGCCCATACGCTGCGGTTGGGTCGTCGGTAAGAAAATCAGCAACCGTAGTTGTAAATGGTGATTGCCAGCTGTTTGTGATTTGAATTGCAGATGCGTGTAAATTTTTCCTGCCTGAAAGCATAACACAATTAGTAAGAGTTATGGTACAGCCGGCATCGACGGATTCGTTAATATTGTAATTAGCGCTAATGTTCATTAATGCGGTGCAATTTTGCAGAGTCATTGAACCGGTATTGTGGTTCTGGTCGAATCCTTTGACCAGATTTTGAAAAGCGAGACAATTAATCAAAATGACATTATGACGGAAATAATTGCCGCTCATTTTGAAACCGTTGCCATCGCCCCCGCTTGAACTACCATTCTTGAGATAACCATTTTTGAATGCCCAGCAATTTTCATACGTAGTTGTTACATCGTCATGGTCTAGATATCCATCGTACCCATCGTCCAGATTCTGCCAAGCGCGACAACCATAAAAATAATTACCAGTACCCACATCAAGCTTTGGCGCAAAACCATCAGCATTTTCAATGGAACTATCAGCATTATAAAATGAATCACAATTAATGATATTATTGTATGCGCCGCCATTGCTGATTTGCAAACCAGAATCGGAGTTTTCATAAAAACGGCAGAATTCGATTGTATTGTATGAGCCGGAGATATGCATGCCATTATCACCTGCGTTATAAACATCAATGCCTTTGATGTACCAATAATTGCCGGATAATTTTATTCCCCTGTTGCTGGTATTTTCGGCCATTGCTGAAAAATCGAGGATGGGTCTTTCGCCATTGTACGCAAGCATATAAAAACGAGCGGCAGAGTTACCGATTTTGGAAATGTTAATAGGTGATGAATAAGGATGCGTTCCTGCGCGGATATAAATTGTATCGCCTGCGACAACGCGGCTGACGGCATAAGGAATTGTTTGGAAAGGCTGGTCGATTGTGCCGAGATTGCTGTTGGAGCCATTGGGGTCAACAAAATATACTGATGCAGATGTGAAATTAAGAAAAGAAACAACTGTAAAGATTACAGCCACTATCCTTATCAAGAATTGATGGTTGCGGTCAAACATTTTTCATCACCAAAAATTAACTTCACCACAATTATCGTTATTATACCATAAGGAATGTAAGATTTAAAGGGTTGGAGGGCAAATTTGCGCAAATTTGCTTTTTGCGCGACATTTTGGGAAGGGCCTATATTTTATTTAAAATTAATTTGAATTTGGGCGTTTTAGTGTATAATTTACATTTAATATACGTTATTTACTCTATGAAGGCGAATAAGAATGAAGAAGATTTTGTGCGGGTTCTTATTTTTATTTTACATTTCAAATTCTTTCGGAGCATATAGCGGAGGGAGTGGAACAAACACATCTCCCTACCTGATAGCAACGGCAGAAGATATCAACACACTTGGTTCAACACCAGCAGACTGGAATAAATATTTTAAGATGACGGCTGATATTAATATGGCCGGTTTTGCAGATACGCAGTACAAAGTAATTGGCGATTCCAGTACAAAATTCACAGGCACATTCGATGGCAACGGTCATAAAATTCATAAACTCAATTGTACTACAAGCAGCACGGAGTATTTAGGCATATTCGGGCGTGCTTTTAATGCTACAATAAAAAAGTTAGGGATTGAAGAGATTAATCTATCTGCGACAGGTGGAAATTGTGGAGGTCTTATTGCACATGCAACTAGATGCAGTATATCAGATTGCTATATTACAGGTAAAATCAGAGGCAATTTCGGCATTGGCGGGCTGGCAGGATATCAAGAACAAGGCATTATAAAAAATTGCTATAGTACAGTATTGGTTAGCTGTTCTTCGACTTCAACATCTCCTGTTGGTTGTTTGGTTGGAGTTCAATCTCGGGGTATTATTAATAATTGCTACAGTACTGGGAATGTTACAGTACTAACGTCAGGCTATGATATCGAAACAGGAGGGTTGGTTGGATTCTGTGTACAACAGAGCCAAATAACAAACAGTTATGCGACAGGTATGATTAGCGGATATAATTATGTGGGAGGATTCGCAGGATATATTGAACCAGGCGTAACAATTAAGAATTGTTACGCGACTGGTGCTGTTAGCGGTAATAATTATATTGGCGGTTTTGTGGGTAATAACAACTCACGTTATCTGTCAAATTGCTATGCCGCCGGTACGGTCAGCAGCACGACTGTCTCCGAAACGGGAGGGTTTGCAGGTTACAACGGTTACTCCCTACAAAATTGTTTCTGGGATCAAGAGGCTTCGGAGCAAAGTAATGGTGCAGGAAGTGGAAGTGTAATAGGCCTAACAGGCAAGACTACGGCAGAGATGAAGCAGATGTCTACCTTTTCAAGTGCAGGATGGAATATAGCATATATTTATGGTACTGATGGGACAGATTTGGTAATGATTTCTGAAGGACAGGATTATCCAACAATAAATTTAATTTACTGCCGAGATTGTTCTGCGGAGTTACCTTTAACAGGAAGCGGAACAGAGGAAGCCCCCTACCAGGTAAATACGGCAGAGGATTTTGCGGCTATTGGGAATCATTGCAGCAGTTGGGATAAATATTTTATTCTAAACGCTGATATAGATTTGGATGGTTTGGCAATAAGTTCAATCGGCAACTTTTATAAACGATTTACTGGCAACTTCGATGGACAGGGATTTGTTATTCGCAACGCGAAGATCAATACGCCTGATAAATCTTATGTGGGATTATTCGGGCGTGTTTGCAAAGGCGGAGCAATTGCAAATTTGGGAGTTGAAGATGTAAATATCAGTGGTAAAAAATGTGTGGGCGGGCTTGTTGGTTATATCAGCGATGGTTCAATTTCAAATTGCTATGTCAGCGGTTATGTAAAACCAAATTCATCCGCATTTGCGGGCGGATTGGTAGGTTTTAGCGCGCGAAGCACTATTTCAGACTGCAATTCGAATGTTCATATAATCGGTTCAGGCATGAATATTGGCGGCCTTGCTGGATGCAATGGTAAAAGAAATATCATCTCTAACTGCCAAGCATTCGGCACAATTACGGATGTAAATTTTAGTAAATTCGATTCATCCGTAGGCGGATTGATTGGAAGTAATTCGGGTACAATCATTAATAGTTTTGCCGAATACGATATTGAAGCAATAGTCGATTCTTCATCGGCATATTTCTATATAGGCGGAATAGCGGGAGATAATACGGGCAAAATTATTAGAAGTTATACAAACAGTAATATTTCTATTTGCACTAACGCATCAACCGCCACGATTAATGCGGGAGGAATGACAGGATTGAATAAAGGTGATATGAATGATTGTTATACGACTGGTCAGATAATTTTCAATTGCTGTCCCGAATCCACATATATGATTGGAGGAGTTGCAGGATTAAGTTGCGATAACTCGATTCATCGCTGTTATTCAAAATGCGAAATTGGTTCAGGCGCAACTCCTGAAGCAGATTGTGCTGTTGGCGGAGTTGTTGGATTTAATATGAATAGTGCTGTTTCAGGATGTTTTTGGGATATTCAGACAAGCGGCAAAACGATAAGCGGCGGCGGTAAAGGATTGACAACAGAGCAAATGAAAACAATGCTGCTTTATCAAAACGCAGGCTGGGCAGATAATGGCTGGGTAATGAATGATGGCGTTGATTATCCGCGGCTTGAATGGGAAGATACCGAAGGTGCAGCTATCGGCCTTGAACAAGAGCCGCCTTTAACAGGCAGCGGAACTGTTGAAGCCCCCTACCAGATATGGACAGCGGCTGATTTTGCGTATTTGAGCTGGTACAAATCGTTGATTGATAAACATTTTGTTTTGATGGCTGACATTGATTTGGCAAATATAAGGATCCATCCAATTGGCGAGTTCGGGCCTTTTACAGGCAGTTTTAGAGGAAACGGGCATATAATAAAAAATCTTACTATTTATGAGCCGACTAATTGTTACACAGGAGTATTTGGGCGACTTGGGGCAAGCGGAGTGATAACAAATTTTGGCATTAACAATGCGAGCATTGTCGGCGGTAATTTTGTCGGAGGGCTTATAGGGAAAAATGAAGGCGGGACAATCAGCTGTTGTTATTCAACCGGAACTATTGATGGTCTTTCAGATGTTGGCGGAATAATCGGAAAAAATAGTAGCGGCATGATAGATAATAGTTTTTCTACTGCTGCTGTTACCGTATGGCCTTATAATAATTCTATTTCCTACGGGGGCGGCCTGATTGCCAATGTAGATTCAGGAACAGTTTCTAAATGCTATTCAGCCGGTTTAGTTTCTCCGACATCGTCTTCGTACACGGGTGGTTTAATTGGCCGTGCAACCACTACAACAGCAATAAGCTGTTTTTGGGACACTAGCACATCAGGTAAGACAACAAGTGCAGGTGGAACTGGTGCCGCAGGTAGAACCACAGCTCAAATGCAATATACATATACCTTTTTAAATGCTGGTTGGGATTTTCTGGGAGAAACGACAAATGGTATAAAGGAAATATGGATAATCTCTTCTGCTCAATATCCATCTTTGACATGGCAAACAAATAAATTGGTTCCAAGTGTCATCTCAATGACTCAAGCGGATGCTGAAAATACCATTATTACCATGGGCCTTACAGTAGGAACCAGAACGAAGGTTTTTAGTAGCACGGTTCCAAATGGCTGTATCATAAGCCAGAGTCCTGTTGCTGGTACGGGAGCGCTTCAAGGGACATTAATAAATCTTGTGATTAGTTTTAATGGTGGTGGCAACGGAACGGAAACTAATCCATTTAAAATTGCAGATGCCAATGCTTTATTGGCACTCGCCGCCGCACCTTCAGAATATGGTAAATGCTTCACACTAACATCGGATATTGATTTACATGGTGCAACAATTTCCAAAGCTCTAATCTCTCCTAACGCTAATTCAGTAGATGGCGGCTTTCATGGGACTCGTTTCACTGGAATTTTTGATGGACATGGGCATAAAATTTCAAACTTAAGCGTATCTTATAATGGAAGTAATGATCACGTTGGATTATTTGGCTATTTAGCAAATTCTGGTCAAATAAGAAATCTCAAGATTGAAAATCTATCTGTTACTGGAGCCAGATTTATTGGTGGCATTGTTGGAACCAATGAAGGTACAATTTTTAATTGTTCTTTCAATGGGATTGTTCATGGCGGTCAAATAGTCGGAGGATTAGTTGGAGAAAATAATGGCAATATTGTTGCTTCTTACTTTGATGGCAATGTTGAAGGAATAACAACAAATTCTGATTACATAGGAGGCTTGGTCGGTTCTAATTCCGGCACCATTAACAATTGTTATGCGATGTATACTGTAAATGGTTCTCGATTTGTTGGTGGTCTGGCAGGACACAATTATCTTGGAAGTATCATCAATTGTTATTCGAGGGGCAATACCAACGGTTCTGCTTATGTCGGGGGAGTCTCAGGGTGCAATTATAGTGGCAACATAAGCAATTGCTATTCCACTGGAACTGTTAACAGTACTCCTTCTGGTACTCCTACTACTTGTTATGTAGGTGGGTTATCGGGATACAATTATGGCGATATTAGCAATTGCTATTCATCCTGCATGGTCAGTTTTGTCGGTTCTAATCTTTCTTATACTGGCGGTTTGGTAGGGTTCAATATAAGTGGCGGAAATATTAGCAAATGCTATTCAACAGGTACTATCACCAGCAGTACTTCATCAATAGGCGGCTTAACAGCGTCAAATAGTGGAACCATTGTAAACTGTTTTTGGGATGTAAACTCTTCCGGCTTAACCTCCAGTGCTGGCGGAACAAGTAAAACAACTGCCGAGATGAAAACTCTTTCAACTTTCACAAACGCAGGATGGGATTTTGTCGGCGAAACTGCAAACGGGACAAATAATTATTGGCGAATGTGCGCAGATGGTCAAAATTATCCGAAACTAAGTTGGGATTTCAAGCCGGGGGATTTTGAATGCCCTGACGGGGTAAATCTTTACGATTTGAGGGTTCTTGTTGAGCATTGGTTGGCGGTGAAACTGAAATATGACCTCTACAAGGCTGACAATCAAAATATTGTAAATTTTCTGGACCTGAATATCTTTGCCAATACATGGAACGGCAATAATTTAGAACTGGCAAACTTTATGGCCGAGTGGCTCTGGTCAAGCAATTATGCGGACAACCCGGCAGCGGATATTAATGGCGACGGCTTTGTAAATCTTGCAGATTTTACGGTATTTGCTGAAAACTGGATGAAGGAATAAATTAAATTTTTCGGCTGTCGTAAGCCCAATGGAGAAGAGCCTGACGCTGGCGGCGGCGGCAATTCAAATCGCCCTTTTCGCAGTTCAATTTTATCTGCGCGATATGGCGGCGAATCATTTTCCATCGTTTTATCTGTCTTCTGTCCTCTTCTTCCATCCGCCTGCCCATGTAATACCGGCAATACCACTGGAACCAGCCGCGAGGGTCGTCGGGATGTATCCAGCCCTTCTTTTGCCAGACATACAAGGGCTGACTTGCGTCAACGCCGAAGAAATTCATTTTCTTATCATGTTTTTCAGGGCTTAATTTGGCCTTGGCGAACCAGTCGGCTGGAAATTCATCGCGGCAATCTGTCATATACTTCCCTCCGAAAACGCCAAGACGCAGCATTTCTTTTGGGGTTAGCTGCGGATGAAAATCAGTGTGGAAATTTCTGCCCATTGGTTCGCTAAGTTCATACCGATAGTTCTGCTGCATTTTATCGTTGACGATAACAATTATTTTTTTAGACCTCGGCATTTTTGTATTTATAAAGATTCTTTTGGATTTTTTAATCAGGGTATACGCTGAAACTTATAATTCAGGGATGACTTCGGGGTATAAAAGGCCGGTGGGTGTGATTCTAAAGATATAGATTAATTTTGGGCGAAGCTGGGAATACGTAACCGAGCCATAAATGGCGGTTATGCCGTACTCGGCGAGCTGGTCGGGATTGTTGGCAAGATCCCAGAGTGCCGACCAGAATACCTGACGCTGACGCAGAGGAAGGTCTTTGAAGATTTCGAAATATCTCTGGGGCTGGGCACCGTAATCCTCAATCGGAAAGCCTGCTTCAGGTGCCATTTTTTCGCCATAGATTCTTCGCCAGAGGTAAAGGCTTCTTTTTCGGCCGTCCATTACCATTTTATCTGAAAATTTGACAATCAGAGCGTCAAAATGGACGATGTCGCCTTCGATGGTATATTCGCGTTCGAGCACTTTCTGAAGCTCATTATCGCGTGCGGTCTCAACAAATCGCAGGGTAGTTGTTAAAACTTTGCCTTTGGCATCCCTCGTTTGGCTGATGACTTTCGCATAGCCGATTTTGCTCTCATCGGTGAGGTTGGAGAGCGATTTTTTGAGTGTTTTGTTCTCTGTGAGCAGGTCATTGAGGGCGGTACCGCCTTTATAAATCCCGATAGCGACGAGATAGATTGCCCCAATGATTATCAAAATGAAGATAAGGGTGGGCAAAGCGGCCAAAAGCTTCAATATTTTCCGTAATATGACCATTTAACGTGAATTCATCCTGATTCCATCTAAATTTCTAATAACTAAGGTACAAAACCCAAAATGGGATTGTAAATTGGTTATTGATAATTCCAAATAATGAGCAATAATACCGTTTAGACTAAGTTTTGTCAAATTTAACATATTACCAAATACGCTTGACAAGCGGTTATAAAATGCTAATCTTTTATCTATTAAAGGATTTGAAGTTTTGAAAGGATTCTAAAAATGAAAAAAATAGCGTTATTACTTGTTCTCACATCTATGGCATTTTTACACGTCGGGTGCCAGCAAAAGCAATTATATGAAAATTATCAGGGACCTGATCTATTTGACCAAATGACACCGGCGGCACAAAACGAAATAGCACTTGCCGAATCGGTTTCTCAAAAACGTCTTGAATACCGCAGCGAACTCGAAAAGATGAAATCATACTATGAACAGAGCGGTAATCAGCTTAAGATAGATTGGGTAGCCAGGGAATTGAAAGCGGTCGAACGCGCACCAAGGTATCATTTCATAATCGAAGCTGAAGTTGCAGGCAGCGATCTTCGTGCAAGAGATATTATCCCAAAGGCTGATGTCATTTACAAAAAAGCTGTAAAGAGATACGAAACATCATGCATCCTTCCACTGCCGGGGACACCAATTTTGACAGGCAAAACGCTAATCAGCAGAACAAGAATGCAAATCGCGTTAAACTGGTTCAACGAGATAATTCGTGATTATCCGACAAGCGACAAAATAGACGATTGCGCATTCTATGCGGGCCAGATTCATGAGTTTTTTGAAGATTATTCCATTGCGGCTCTTTATTACAAACGGGCATTCCAGTGGGATTCAGCAACGCCTTATCCTGTAAGGTATTATGCCGCCAGACTTCTGGATTATCAGCTTGCACAAAGAGATGAAGCACTGGACCTTTATAGAGAATCGCTCGATAGAGAAGAAGGCTATCACAATGCCAGTGGTACAATCGAAGCACGTATCGAACAATTGACAAGCTCGACAACAAATGTCGACCTGGATGATGCAAAGAAGGTTCCGGATCTCGAATAACGCTCTTCATTTACATTTGACTTTTAAAGAGGCTTGTAGAAAATACAGGCCTCTTTTTTTGTACACGGACAGATGCGGACTCGATGTACACGGACTGACACGGACAGAGAATGCAAAGAATAGAAGAAAAAATACGGCAATATATTGAGCAGAAGAATCTGATTCCTGCGGGTGGAAAGATTCTGGTCGCTGTTTCAGGCGGAGCAGATTCAGTCTGTTTGCTTTACATTCTCAATAAATTATTTCCCAACCAAATTCATGCAGCTCATATCAATCATCAATTACGAGCAAGCGATAGTTTGGATGACGAGTATTATGTCAAAACATTAGCAAATAAATTAGCTGTGCCTGTTACGGTCGAGCTTGCAGATGTTACAGCTTACGCAAAAAAAGAAAAGCTTTCGATAGAAACCGCTGCGCGGCAATTAAGGCTTGCAGCTCTTGTGAAAATCGCAGACAAAAATAATTGCAGCGTAATCGCAACGGCTCACCATAAAAATGATAATGCCGAGACCGTAATACACAGGATTCTGCGTGGGACGGGCTTTAAAGGGCTTGCGGGCATAAGAAGCAAAACTATATACAATGAAAAAACATTCATCAGGCCCCTGCTTTGCCTGACAAGGATTGAAATAGAAGAATATTTGAATAAGCAGAATATTGCCTGGCAGAATGATTATACAAATGCCGATTGCAGATTCACGCGCAATCGTATAAGGCACAAACTGCTGCCTTTCCTAACGAATGAAAGTCCTAAGCTGGTAGAAATTTTAAATGAACTTGCGGGCAGATGTGAAAACTTCGCAAATAATATCGAAGAAGTTTCCGCGGCTGCACAGAAGGATTGTTTTATTTGCGAAACTGACGAACAAGTAATTATCGATTCGGCAAAATTTAAACAACTCTCAAGCCCTGTACAGGTTGAGCTGATTCAAAAAGCGTTAACTCAATTAAAATGCGGTTTGCGTGAATACAGTTTCCATCAATATAGAAAAATTATTGATTTCGTTAATAACGCGACTGTCGGGAAAAAACTTACTATTCCCGGAAAAATTAAAATTATTAAAAGTTATAATAAATTTTTTGTTGGTAACTCGAAAATTAAAAATCTTGCACAAGCAGTTGTGCTGAATGTGCCGGGGAAGACAAATTTTGAGGATTTTGAAATTAATACGGAATTAATTGAAAATCCTGAAGTTAATATAATTAGAAATAAGAAAGATAATGTTGAATTGTTTGATTTCGCGCAAATTAAATTTCCGATTATGGCCAGAGAAAGGGAAAAAGGTGATAAGTTCAGGCCTTTTGGGCAAAATAAATTTAAGAAGGTCGGAAAATTTCTTACATCAGAAAAAATAGATATTGCGCAAAGGAAAGTCATCTTCATTATCAGCGACAATGAAAAAATCCTATGGGTCGTATCTGCAAGAAGAAGCAGCGAAGCGAAAGTAGATTCGCAAAGCAGAAAATTATTGAAAATTACCGTAACAACCACGAAATAATCATATTTACACATTAATTTACACAGCTTAAAGCGTTTTAATAACTTGACATCTAACATAAAAGTGGTATAATAGCCTAAAATTATTGTTACTTAATCGACTTAGTCAGGAATAGGAGTGAAGAAGATGAAAAAGAATCTTCAATTGGTGAAGAGTACGTTTTCAGCATTTCTCTTGGCCATCTTTGTCTTAATTTTAAGCACCACTAACGCAGGAACACTCTACTTTAAAATGGCTGCACCAAAAACAACTCTCGAAATAGGTGAAGAAGTTGTTGTTACTGTTTCAGCGTGGGTAAATGATATCGCAGCAACAGGTATTAACGGCCTTGATACATGGCAGCTTGATTTGAGCGTAAGCCAAACGGGAATTGTTGAAATCACAAATACAGGCGGAACAGCAGATATTTCTTTGCTGGCACCGGATCCAGACCTACTTTTAAGCGGATGGGATGAGGAGAGCATCAACACGCCCTTTACCGGTGAAGCACGCAGTATCGCAGTTACACAGGATGTATTTGGAAACCCAACAACAATAGGAGTTGCCGTATACACCGACATTTTCACTTTCAAAATCAAAGGTTTGTCGCTGGGAAGTGTAACATACGAAATTTGCAGTGATAACGGCGGAGGCCTTTTGGGAATTCTTAGAGATGGAAAAGAATTCGATAACGACAGCTATGACGCATACGGCAGCGTAGATTTCGATGCAGAGAATTCTGATGCAGTGTTTACAGTAATACCGGAACCGGCAAGCTTAACTGTGTTTGCTGTCGCAGGCCTGATTTCAATTATCAGAAAAAAATAACTGAAATCTTCGGCTGATTAGTTCATGGAAACCGCGGCTAAAGGAATGTAAGGCCGCTTAACTTATACAAAGGGTATCCTTGATGGCGGATGAGAAAACGTGCAGCCTTGAATACAAATGGAAGTATTTTCTGGCGAAGTTGAAGGTGTGGGGATTCATTTCGGTAATATTACTTTTTCCGTCTTTCTCATTAGCGGCAATAAACGGCACTAACGCGGTAATTCTTGTAAATTCAAACAGCCCTACCAGCAGATATATCGCAAAAATATACAGACAGTATCATCCCGATGTGCCTGCGGAAAATGTTCTTTATCTTACAGATATGAACGATTGCAGCGGAAGAACCGCGACAAGCGGCGATGAAATAATAACAAGAAGCAAATTCAACTCATGCATCGCCAATCCGCTTCGCTCATTTTTGCTTGACGCAAATTATCCTGACCGCATTTCACAAATCAGTGTAATTATTACAACAGCGGGAATGCCCTACCGAATTGAAGACTCGACATATCCTTCGGTAGTCAATCCGCATTCGTCAAATGGAAGCATAGTTCAAAGTAATATTCAATATATAACCGCAGCTTCGGTAGAATCGGAGCTGACATGCCTGTGGCATGGTGACTGGGGAATAAATCCTGCGGGATTGGCAAATAGAATTGTCAACCCATACCAGGGGTATCGAAACAGCAGCATAAGTCTTTTTCCGAGGAGTTTGCCGGGGGCGAAGCAGATGTTCTGGAACGTTGCTATATGCACTTCGGGTCTGCCGCCTATAATGGAAGGACAAATAGATTATAATCTTTGGCCGCCAATGTATGGTACTTTTAATCGCAGTTTCAGCGCGGGCGATATGTACCTTGTTTGCAGGCTAGATGGGCCAAAGAATCAGGGGCAGTCGGCTGTCTTTTCTGTGCGATGTATGCTCGAAAGGGCTAAACGGGCATCTATCCCGCAACTGGGCGTAAATCCGTCAAAAGCAATGGTTGTTATCGATGATGTGCCTTCGAGTTTGATTGACAGAAATCGCATTTACAATTTGAGAGGCAATGTTAATTATTTGATTTATGATGCGAACGTTAATCAGCCTTCTGACGCAATGACGATTTGCACGAAGGATGATTATCCTGAAAGTTTCAAAGCAATGGTCGGCTCCGGTCCGGCAAGCGGCATTCTCAACTTCGCAACAATGCCTTCGGCAAGAAACATTAATGTCATATTCGATGCCAGAGCACACACTAGCACTACAATGCTGGATTTCGCTGATGATGCCTATGCTTTGTTTTATGCGACTTATGGTGTTAATGGCGATGAGGGCAAATTGAAAACTTATCTTTTGGCCGGCAGCGCAGATGGGACTAATATTTTTAATCTATGCAATGGAGCGGTATTTACATCTCTTGAAAGTTTTAACGCGGTAACGATGTTCAGCGATGCGGTAACATCGCAGGCAAAAATAATAGATTTTATTTCAATCGGCGGTTGCGGCGCTATAGGCCACGCTTTCGAGCCAATATCCGATGCGGCAATCGATAACCAGTTTTTATTTTATAACCTGCTTGCCGACCGCGACAATGATGGCAAGGCCGATTTAACATTTGTCGAAGCCGCTTATACGGCAATACCGTATTTGAGCTGGTCTGAAGTTGTAATTGGCGATCCTTTGATGCGAATCTGTTACGGGCCGGGACAAGCAGCATTTTTCTCGATACAGGGAGATGTAAATGGCGATCATATCATTAATATAAAAGATGCTCGCGGATTGCAGGAGGCCGAAAACGGAGACTTATATAATCCTGACCCAATCTATTTCGAATACTATAACGACATGGCCGATTTCAATCAGGATACAAAAATAAATATTAAAGACTCCAGAATACTAAAGTTGTACCTGTAAATTATTATGATTTTTTCTTGACATTGTTAGACAATAATATGTAGACTATGTCAGTTTTATTATCAGCTATGAATGCGCGCGATTGATATCGCAGCATACTTAGCACGGAGGTTCGAGAAAATGAGAAAGAAGAGAAACTATTTATTTCGTGCGTCCGCAACGTTTGTGCTGGTCATTTCTGCAATTGCCAATAGCGCAATTTTACAAGTCTCTGATATTCAAATTACTTGTCCCGGTGCTTTCTATAGTTACGCTTCAGGCACAGGCGGTTTGAATATTAACAGAACCGTTATCGGATTGCTTGAACTACATGGAGCGGCTACATACGATTATTCAATATCTAATGGTAACGTAACAATAACTTCCGCATTAGTACAAGACACAAGTTCAGGCGGATTAGCCAGAGGCACATTCGCAGGCGGAAGAACAATGACTCTGACTGGTACTATTACACACACTGCTACAGCAACAACAATTTATACAGGCACAATTTTCAGCGCACTTATGACTATCGATTCAACGGGGACATGGATTCTTGCCGAAAGTCCTTCGCTGGCAATTAACGGCAGCGTAGAGTTTAATCCGAATACAACCGTCGGACTTGGCGCTGGAATTGCGTATGGCGGCAATGTTTTAAAACTCGGAGCATTTAGAAGCGATTTTTCATTTAAAGGTTTGCAGCCGAATCCGACAAAATTCAATGTAACTCAAACCCTGATGGGAACCGCAAGCACTATTCAGATAACCGCGATTCCAGAACCGGCGTCTTTGTTAATGTTTGTTACAGCTCTTGGAGCTTTAAGAATAAAGAAAAAATAATATTTTATTGCTATACATTGGGAAGGAAGGAAGAAAATGAAGAAATTTATTATTGCCGTTATAATTGTATTATCTAGTGTATCATTTGTTAACGCGGAAATTGCGCAAATTGGATTAGATATTTCGCAAATTCTTGGTGCCAGTGCGGCATACAATGCTGGTACAAAAGATAGTACCTGGAGCGGCGGAGCTGATGGGTGGTTTCTGACAGATACAGGTACATTCGCTTTTTTCAGTACTTGCGGAATTAATTCCGTAACTGTAAATGCGACAATTTATGACTTAATAGATACAAGTCACGATGGAATCGCAAGCGCAGTTTCTAATACAGCCAATTGGAACATCTGTCTTAAAGCCGGCAGCACACAGATCGCTTATTTTGCAGGGCAGTTATCAGGAAATTACAATGAAGTCGAGGTCAGTAAAGATATGCTCGAAGGACGCGCTGTCGTAACAATTAACGAGGCGGAGTTTAATAATGACTTTTTATCCAAATTTATGGATGGATGTCTTGTTTGGAATGGCGGAAATTTGGCAGGCATAATTGCTAACATCGCTTTACCAGAGGGTACAAATTATCAAAGCTATGCAACTGGTTACTCATCTAACAATATGATTCTTACACTTTACGCTGATGAGACCCAGATTCCAGAGCCGGCAACATTAACAATGCTTGCACTGGGTGCTTTGAGCTTAATCAGAAGAAAATAAAAATTAAGAGATATAAATTTTATGACAATTAGTTTTTCCCGTGGAGATGCGAGGAAAAGGGATAGTTTGTCCATAAGCACGAGGATGGTTCCGCATTTTGTAAGGACAATACCCGATATTTGGCAAACAGACCTTATGGTCAGGCCGGCCGTTTAATTAACGATTATAAAATTACTATCGGCCAGGGCGTTGATGAAGTTGTTTATGATGTCGTATTTGTTCCGGAACCGGCAACAATGATGCTGATTGCACTTGGCGGATTGATTTTGAGAAAACGATCATAATGGAAATACTATGCAGTGTCGGAGGAAGAAATAAAACACGGCACTGATAATTATAGATTAGCCTGCATTAAGACCTTACATTGATGCAGGCTTTTTTATTGCGCATAAGAGACTAAAAACCTGTTTTTACTTGACAAAACGACTTTGTTTTGATTTAATTATCTCGACTTGAGGGGGCAAATCAGTTAACAATTTTGAAAAATTCGCGCAGGGATAGTGCATCCGTTTTAATCACCTTAGAACTATTCAGGAGCGAAATTATGAATCTCAAATTGTTCACGGTCATTTTGTCGGCATTTTTAATTTCATCAGCAACAGCTTCAGATTGCAACTGCGGAGATTTCTGCGGTGCATGTCAAACAGCATCGCCAAAATACATTCGCGCGACATTATCAAATCTTCAAGGCTGCCCATACGATTTTCACCAGGGCGCTGCCGCGGTTTATTCATGCTTCAACAATTCAACGATGGATATAATTTTAAAACAGGATCCATCATATTCATGCGGCTATTATTACTACGGCCCGCCATTTACGGTTGAGAACTGCGAATTTCAATTCAGATTGGGATTTTATTTGAACATGGCAGGCTACGGCGGAACAACAGAATTTTCCATTATCGTGCAGGAAGATTACGAAGGTTGGTATGATCTTTACTGGTCTACAGCTTCGGTTTCACAATCATGCGGACAGACAGGCAGCGCTGAATTTTCGTCATACTGCAACGTGCCTGTGCCAGATATTCAATCCGGAACCGTAAGCTGGTCGCCTTTGACATTTGCGGATGGTCACTGCCCAGGCTGCGGAGATGCGAATGAAATTCCAGAAAATTGCGACGAGCTTACATGCGAGACAATAGGCCAATATGCTTTAGTTAGCGGAGGCCAGGCTTACTATAACGGCCCTTTCATGATTTACAGTCCTTCCAAATGCGAAAAAAACGCAAAGACCGGCAACGCAATTCAAACTGCAAAAATCGTCTGCCCCGGCGCAGAGTTTGTCAGTGCGACAGCAAGCAGCAGTTCACCATCGGATATTATTGCCAGAGCGGTCAATGGAAATTGTCATCCGGGCAACATCGCGATATTTAACGTTAAAGCTTTTCGCGGAACAGGCAACGTTACACTTACTGCGACATTTTATAAAAAGGCAAATGCCGAAGAGTGCATTGCAGAAGTTACGACAAAAACAATCACCGTCCGCGTGCAGCCTGACCCGGGCGATGAATGCTGCAATGATGAATATCACCCCATGCTGCTTAAGGGTT
>JBDKUM010000328.1:0-4906 GCA_039679715.1 Phycisphaerales bacterium | reverse complement strand
ATTCTCCTAACAACTATAGGCTATATTATGAGCACTCGAAGCAGAATATTACGATTATCCCGTTATAAAAATGCCGCACTTCGTTTAAAGTCTCTTAATTTCTTAAAAGTCTTTTCCGATAACCTCGCCGATGCCACAGGTGTAACCGCGTCGCAGGTTCGTAAAGATTTTTCCATTTTTCAGATTGCCGGCAATCGCCGCGGCGGCTACCAGATAGATGAGCTTCTCACCCAGCTAAACAGGGTTTTGGGGAAAGACAAACTTCAAAAATTCATCATAGTGGGAATTGGAAATTTAGGCCGTGCTTTAATTAACTATCAGGGATTTGTTAAAAGTGAAATCAAGATTGTCGCCGGTTTCGATATCGACCCGGCCAAGTTTAACCGCAAAGCTGATGCCTTAATCCTGCCAATGGACGAATTGCCCGGCTTTATCAAAACAAATGAAATCGAACTTGCCATCCTCACTGTTCCCGAATTTGCCGCACAAGAAGCCTTTGACAAACTTAGAAATGCGGGCATAAAAGGAATTTTAAATTTTGCGCCAATCAGGCTAAAGAGCGATGATAAAGTAATAGTGCACAATCTCAATCTCGAAACAGAATTCGAAAACCTGATTTATTTCGTGAATACCAAAACCGCCCCCGCCGACTAAGCATTATAAATTATCCAATACGCCCCGCGAAAATTCTTCAAGTTCAACTTCGAATTTATGCAATGCTATCTTATCATAAGGCGTTATCCCCTTTGTTATAATTATCACCTTTGCGCCATTGTAATGAGCCGTTTCCGTCAGGGCCGCCGCCGGATTTACAACCAACGAAGTACCAAGCACTATAAATAAATCGCATTTTCCGCAGAGTTCACCTGATTTATTAAGAACATCCTCCGGTATCATATCGCCGTAAAAAACAATATCAGGCCGGATAAGCGAACCACATTTATCGCACTTCGGAGTTCCGACGGAATCGATTTTGCTGTCAACCTGCTTTCTGACATAAGGATTAAAACATTGGACGCAATGAAAAGAAGCGACGTTGCCGTGAAACTCAATCACATTTCGCGAACCCGCCTTTTGATGCAGCCGGTCGATATTCTGCGTAATTATAGCATTTAGAAAACCTTTATTTTCAAGCTCTGCCAGCATTTCATGAGTAATATTAGGTTTCTTATCCGCAAGAGTATGAATGTACTGTTTAGCGATTTTGTAATATTCCGCAGGCTGACTCGTAAAAAAATCCAGCTCGAATGTCTGCTGCGAAATCATACTGAAAAGTCCGTTTGAGCTTCTAAAATCAGGTATTCCCGAACCAACCGATACCCCTGCACCAGTCATCGCGACCACGCAGCGTGATTTCTTTAAATTTTCGATAAACAATTTACATGATTTTTCCATGAAGATATATTATTACTTTAAAGCTTTGATGTGAAGTTAAATTTACAATTGAACATAATATGGCAAATAGCCGTACCTCAAAAAGCTTAAATGAAAGGAATACCTTGTTTAATTCAATAAAACGCACCGTCAGCATAATCTTACTCTCATCGATGTTGTTATTAACAGGCGTTAATGCAACTCAGGCAAAAAAAGTTTCCTCACGCCCTGAAGTTTGGACAAAACAGGTTGAAACCAAAGGCATAGGCAATTTCCACCAGGTTTCAGAAAATCTTTACCGCGGCAAACAGCCAACCGCGCAGGGAATTGAGCAATTAAAGCAGATGGGCGTTAAAACAATCGTCAATCTGCGAACAGAAGATACAGATACAAAATTGTTAAAAGGTTACGACTTCAATTATGTTAGAATTCCAATGCGGGCCAAAGATCCGAAAGTTGAAGATGTAATTACATTCCTGAAAATCGCGACAGATATAAATCAGGGTCCCGTATTCGTACATTGCATGCGTGGAGCCGACCGCACCGGCATGATGTGCGCAGCTTACCGCGTTGTTGTCCAGGGTTGGGATAAAAAAGACGCAATAAATGAAATGAAGAACGGCGGCTATAAATTCAGCCCATTATGCGGAAAACTCGCCGATTTTATCAATGCTCTCGATGTCGAACAAATTAGGAAAGAAATAAAACTCCAAACCGCCGCAGCAGTTAACTGACCAATTTAATGATTGAGATTGCCGCGGTCTTCTCTTTCGCTTCGCTCAAGGATTCCCTCGCAATGACAGAACAACGCAGATACTGTCATTGCGATTTTAATCCCCTTGGGGAGGAGTCCCGTTGAACGCAAGTGAAACGGATGACGAAGCAATCTCAGGCTTTGGAATTATTAGAGGCCGCCTTAACTTTTCGCTGCCTTACGGTCCTTAATGCCCCCGATAAATTCATACAATTCGGGGGCTTTTAATATCCAAAGCATTAAAACAAACACAACTGCACCTGCCAACACACAGATACCCAGCAGCAGAAGGTTGTTAATTTTCGCAAAATACCATTCCAGCAAATAAACAACCGCAGCCATTGCTCCGCACGCAATCGCAGATCTCAAAATACACGCAGCGATTTTTCTTCCGCCAAGAAGCCCAAGCCTTTTGCGAAGAAGCAAAATCAAAATAGCTACATTAACAGCAAAAGTAATCGATGTCGAAAGCCCGAAAGCACCTATACCGATTTGCGGCACCCAAATAAGTGAAAAAACAAGGATAAGATTAAAAACCGCCAAAGCACATGAAATCTTCAATGGCGTCTTGGTATCTTTACACGCATAAAACGCCCGCGCGAGTATTTGATAACTGCAATATGCCCACATGCCCAGCACATACATTTTCAAAACAAAAGCCGCTTGCGCAGCGTCTGCCATTGTAAAATTTCGCCGGACATATATTTTCATGATCGGTTCAGCGAGTATAAACAAACCCACACCGGTCGCGATTCCTTCCAGCAGTGAAAGACGTATCGCCCGGTTTATCGCGTCGCGCAGATTCGGAATATCGCCTCGCGCCGCGTACCTGCTAAGCAGCGGAAAAACCGCCACGCCAAGCGATATCGCCAGGACACCCATCGGAAATTGATAAAACGCCCGCGCAACACCAACCCGCACAATTACACCTTCAGTCAACGGCCGGGTAACAGACCAGCCCAAAAATTTGATTACAGGATTTTCTTCAGTGTAAGTCAGATTCCACGCGATAGTATCCTGAAAATATTCTGAAAATTGCAAAAAGCCAAGCCCAAGAAGCATCGGCGTAACAAGCCGAACTATCTGCATAACCCCAGGCTCAACAGGCTTCAATTTTGGCCAGGCAAAAAGTTCAAATTTCGTCAGCAGCCAGACAACCGCCCCAAGCTGCACAACTCCGGCAATAATTACGCTAAACGCAACCAGTACAAGCTGACTCTGCAATTTTTCAAGATAAGGAGCAAGCCACCATGCAGCAGCGATTCCAAAAATATTGAACAGTATCGGTGCAGCTGCCGGAAATATAAAATGTCCTTTCGAATTAAGAGCCGCAGAGCAGAGCGCCAGCAAACAAACCGTGAACATATAAGGAAACATTATAATTCGCAAAAGCGCTAGCAGCTGCGTATCCTTATTCGCCCCGCTAAATAAAGAAAACAAAAAAACCGCTTCGCCGATTACCAGCAGAACCGCCAGAAAAACCGCAAGCAGTGCAAACATATTCGCCAGCAGTTTCCGCGCCTTTTCGTTGCCCTCTTTGTCGTAAACTTCGCTGAACACCGGCACAAACGCCGCCGCAAGCGCACCTTCGCCGAATAATCGCCTGAAAAGATTAGGGAGTTTAAACGCATATCCAAATGCGTCGGTATATCGACCCGCACCCAGCGATGCGATACCCATATCCCGGAAGAATCCGAAAATGCGCGAAACCAATGTTATAGCCGCCACCACCTTGGCAGCGTTAAAAAAGTGCTCACGTTCCTTATGTTCGTTATCAAGTTTTTGATCCATCGCCCGAATTATAATTCAATCTCCCGATAACTCCACAGAAAAAATAACCGTTCATTACGTTGTAGGGGCGAACCCGTGTGTTCGCCCGGGACAGACACATAGGTCTGCCCCTACAACCTATCGTAACAAAAAACATGTAACTTGTTTGTCGATTTAAATATATGCACTGTTATAATTCTAAACCATATATTATAGGAACTATTGAATGCGGCACTTTTTTTTTCAGCACAATTCTGTTCTTGTCGTTTGTTTTGAATTGCTATGTGCTTTTCAGGCTCGCAGGCCTTTTATCAATCAAAAGAGGAATCGTATTGGGGATAATTGCCTTTCTATGCTCAATATCGCTGCTCACCATTACATTCATCAGGGAATACTCTGATAATTTCTTCAGCAAGTTGCTGTTTATGATTGTTACCGATTGGTACGGCATTCTCTGGCTGCTGTTTTCGACGTTAATTGTTTATGAATTCGTAAGGTTGTTCGTAAAGATCCCGCCCTGCACCGCTGGCATTTCAATAATCGGGATTGTCGCCGCGATTACAATTTATTCAATGATAAACGTTCAATTTGTGAGAATAAAGAAAATCACAATCCCCGGCCCGATTAATTGCCGGCTGGTTCAGGTTTCAGATATTCACATCGGCTCCGTCAGCAAATGGTTTTTCAAACGTCTTATTAATAAAATCAACGCGCAAAATCCCGATGCGGTTCTGATTATCGGCGACCTTGTAGATAATACGAACCCAAACACGGTCGATGCATTGCAGGAATTAAAAAATATCCAAGTGCCGATAGTTTTCACAACCGGCAATCACGAACGATACGCAGGCGTTGGCAAAACGCAAGACATTCTTACGCAACTGAACGTAAAAGTCCTTCGCAACGATTATGTCGATATAAATGAATTGCGTATAATCGGCATTGACGACGGCGTAAGAAATTCAGAAATTATTAATCATGCGAATATTTATCGATTCCCGTCAAGGT
>JBDKUM010000327.1:0-4704 GCA_039679715.1 Phycisphaerales bacterium | reverse complement strand
TAACCCTGACCAGATGGTAACTTTTCAATACTTTGACATATTTGATGAAGATGGCAAAAAAATTCCGTTCAAGATTCTGGAAAGAGAAAACATTGATTTGGAAGTTGAGCGCAAACTGGATTCTAATGCGGCTGTTTATGATATTCTTCGCAATCGGGTTTTATTGGAAGTAGATGTTCCTCCAATGGGATACCGAACATACGCAGTAAGACCTCGCAAGCCAAACTATGTTTTTGCTCCCCAACCAGAAGGTTCTCGGCCTTTGATTGCATTGCCGAACGGAATACTTGAAAATGAGTATTTAAAGGTTTTGATTAATCATAACGGTACTTTAAATGTGCTTGACAAAACCTCCGGCAGGCAGGTTAACGGGCTGCATTATTTCTGTGATGATGCCAGCACTGGCAACGCCCATAAGCACAAAGGGACATTACGTGATTTTACGGTGACCGGCTTGTGTGAAAAGGCAATCCTGACGCTCATTGAAAATAACGCTTTACGAGCATCCTGGAAAATTGATATTGAAATGGCCATTCCGGACAGTGCCGATATTAACAATCGAAACCGCTCACAAACCAAAGTCCTTTTAAAAATTTCAACGCTGATAACACTCAAAAAAGGAAGCAAACTTGTCGAATTCAAAACTATTATTGATAACAATGCCAGGGATCATCGGCTTCGAGTGATGTTCCCAACCGGCATTTGTACAAATTATTCGTATGCGGATTCGGCATTTGATGTAATTAAAAGGTCTGTTTTGTGGGATCAGGTTGGTGATAATATGGAAGCATATCATCCTTACAAGCCGATGCAGCGGTTTGTAACGGTCAGTGATGACAAGGAAGGTTTTTCCTTTATAGCTAAAGGATTGAATGAGTACGAAGTCATCGATGATCCGCAACGTACTCTTGCGATTACATTGCTTCGAACTTCCCGTGCTTATATGCGGGCCAATCGTGGATTGATGACGCCGGATGAATACGCTCGCAATATTGACAAGCAGTGTCTGGGACGGCTGGAGTTTGAATATGCAATCTGTTTGCATGAGGGAAATTGGAATAAGGGCGGCATTCATTTGGCGGCAGATGCTTTTCGAATGCCAATGAGGGTAATTCAGGGTGTTCCCAAGAAGGGTCCGTTGCCTTCGACACAATCCTTATTCACACTGGAACCTGCTGATGATATTCAAATCTCGGCTTTTTACAAAAGCGAGGAAGCCGGCGGATATATTCTGCGACTCTGGAATACAAAAGACAATGATGTCAAAACCAGAATAAAGTTTAACACAGATATTGTTTCAGTCGAATCCGTTTCATTGGATGAAGAATCCAAACATGAGACGCTAAAGGTTAGCAATGCCGCGATTGAATTAATAATAATGCCATTCAAGATTGTAACCCTATTGTTGAAAACACAATAATTGAGGACTAACTTTTATGCCAGATAAACCAGAATCAAAAGCGTATATTATTAACCATACTCACTGGGACCGTGAATGGCGTTACTCGATGTGGCAAACACGGTTCATGCTGGTCGAGGTTATGGATGAACTGATCGAACACCTTGAGTCCGGAAAATGCAAGAGTTTTTTAATGGATGGACAAGTGTCTTCGATTCTGGATTATCTTGAAGTTCGACCGGAACAAAAGAACCGGCTCAAAAAACTGATTTCCCTCGGTAAGCTTGAAATCGGTCCTTGGTATACACTGCCGGATGAATTTCCGGTAGATGGTGAATCGCTGGTGCGAAACCTTTTATGGGGCGACCGTCTTTCCAAACAGTTGGGAGGATGTCTGAAGGTTGGGTATACTTCTTTTGGTTGGGGGCAAACTGCCCAGCTTTCGCAGATATATCGGGGTTTTGGAATTGATGTGGGATTTATTGGCAAAAAGGTTAATCACGAAAGAGCCCCTAAAAGTGAGTTTCTATGGCGGGCTCCAGATGGTTCAACGATGCTCACAAGCCGGTTTGGAGAGTGGGGTCGCCACAATTTCTATATGTACCTTTATCTGAGAGCAATGTTTGGAATCGACTATTTCAGTGCCAATTGGTGTTATTATTGGAATCAGGATGCAGTAATTTACCATCGGGCCGATCAGGAATTTTATGAACAGGATATGAGCCGCATAGATACACCTGAAAAATATTATCCGGAAATGATAACCCCCGAATGTGCTGATAGGCTTTGGGCAACCACAGATGAAAGCGAGATTGCCGATCACCGTCTTATGATGAATGGTGTAGATTACGCCGGCAGTCAAAAATTTCTGGCAGATATCATACAGAAGCTCGTGGATGTTGATATTTATCGAAATCGCATTTGGAAACAGGCCAGTCTGCGAGAGTTTGTCGATATTATGCGGGAAAAAATTAATATAGAAAGCTTAAATACAGTTGACGGTGAACTGCGTGATGGTCCGGCTGCATTTGTAACAGGTAATGCCCTGATGACGCGAAACTATCTGAAATTTCTTAATAAAAAGGCGCAAAATCGTCTAATCCGGTTTGCGGAACCATTGAGTGTATTTGCCTCAATGCAGGGAGCGGAATTTCCGGATACGATAATAAAGTTGTCGTGGAAATACCTGCTGGACTCCCATTCACATGATTCAATTAACGGCGTTACGCAGGATGTTACAGCCGATGCCGTCAAAGCCAGGCTGAAACAGTCCATAGAATTAAGTGATGCTATCGGTGATAATGCTTTAAAACAGCTTGTCAAAAAAATTGATATGAGCTGTTTCGATAGAAACGATGTTATAGTAGTCGTATTTAATCCTTTGCCCTATGACCGCAGGGAATTGGTTCAGGCCTGGATTAATGTTCCTGTTGAGTTGAAGCATAACAAGGTTATTTTGCCGACCAATGAAGGCATGCAAATCTTCAACAGTAAAGATGAACCGATTGACACTCAATGGATTTCGGCCGAAGACCACACTTGTTGTATACAAGAAGTTCATAGTCGTCCATTTCCATTTTATAATAAACGACATCGAGTAGTTTTTGATGCAGGTATAATTCCTGCAGGCGGCTATAAATTATTTCGTGTAGGTCGCAAAAATGAAAATCGAAAAGACGTCAAATATTCTGATTTGTGGTCACAAACTGGTGATATTCTCATTGCTCCCAACATTATGGAAAACGAGCATTTGTTAGTTGAATTTAATACAAATGGGACCTTTGACTTAACTGACAAAGAACTGAACCACACATTTGCCAACTTGAACTATTATGAAGACGCTGCCGAACATGGTCACTATTGGGCCAACGAGCGTGCAATGAATGTACAGACGTATAATTCTCTTTGCTGTCAGAGCCGACTGTGGACGCAGGAATCCGGTCCTTTGCAGGCGACGATTGTCAGCGAAGTCATCATGTCACTGCCGTCAGCATCAATTCTGTCCGAACAGCGAAGATGTGACCAAATGGTTGATATGACCATTCGAACGTATGCAACGCTCAAAGCCAAGAGCAGACAAGTAGATATTCGAGTAGAGTTTGAAAACCGACATAAAGATCACACTCTGCGCGTTATGTTGCCGACAGGTATTGAAAAAGCTGAGAAAGCTTTTACCGGTGGGCATTTTAATGTAGAAGAACGTTCAATCTGTCCTCAAGGACCTCAGGATGGCGGCTACTGGGTCGATATGGCATGCCTGCCGCATGATAAATTCGTTGATGTCAGTGATGGTAAAGTTGGCTTTGCTGTGCTTAATGATTGCTTTGTGGAATATGAAGTTGGCAATACATCGCAACGTATTCTATGTTTGACATTGTTGCGGGCAGTGCGAAATGCTGTTTGTACGGATATGCACGGTTGGACCCATTTTAAAAATCAAGATGGCGGACAGTGCATAGGTAAGCATACAGTTCAATATGCCATACGTACACATAAGGATGACTGGCAAAAAGCGAATATTCCCCTTTATGCCGATTTATTCAACGCACCAGTGTGGCCGGTTCAGACCCGTCGGCACGAAGGAATTCTGCCGACGCATCAAGTTTCGTTCCTTCATGTTGAAAATCCCATGATTCGCTTTTCCGCATTAAAGAAATGTCATGACCGGGACACGTATGTTCTCCGTTTATACAATCCTACACCAACACAACAGAATTGTGAGATTGCATTTGGTTGCAGGCTCTTAAATGCCTGGTTGTGCAATTTAAACGAAGAAAGAGAATCCCAAATAAAACCTGTTGAAAACAAGCTAATGGTTATTTTTGAACCTAAAAAGATTAAAACAATAGAAATTGAATGTTTAAATTAAAATAAAGGAAACGAGTGATGAGTTTACAATATGATGTAATAGTAGCGGGACATTTGTGCCTGGATATAATCCCGTTGTTTCCTGATTTAGGAGCAAGACGAATTGAAGAAATTATACGCCCCGGTAAGCTGGTAAATGTGCATGAAGCCAAAATCAGTACCGGTGGGCCTGTTTCAAATACAGGTATCAATATGAAGACGCTGGGCAATAAAGTCTGTTTCTGCGCCAGAGTCGGAGAAGATGTTCTTGGCCGGTTAACTATTGATATGCTTCGCGATAGCGGTAATGCCGATGGTATACACATAGTTCCGGGAATAGCAAGCTCGTATACAGTAGTCGTTGCACCTCCGGGTATCGACCGTATATTTTTGCACAATCCGGGCACAAATAATACGTTTAACGCTGAAGATTTGGATCCTGATCTTATTTCACAATG
>JBDKUM010000326.1:0-4177 GCA_039679715.1 Phycisphaerales bacterium | reverse complement strand
TGTGGTATTGATAGCGTTAGTGGTATTATTTGTTATTCCACTAACCATACCAATCAAGAGAACCCTTGTTTGTTGATCCCTTTTGACAAAACGGATGGCTAATACCTTTATTAGCACTTTGATAGAGGTATTTTTTATATGGCAATAAGTTGACATTTCAACTTTATAGCCATATAATTTAGTTGAAATATCAATCAATTAAAGTTGCTATGGAGGGGTTAAGATTATTAAATTGGAAAATGAAGTACTTCGAGAAGTAGGGTCGTTGGCCCGTTGTATTCAGTCTATAAGTGATATTAAATATCGCGAGATTAATTTAAAAAGAGGTCAATTTGTTTTTTTAACTCGTATTTGTGAAAATCCGGGTATCAATTTAATTGAACTTTCCAATATTCTCAAGGTAGATAAGGCAACATCAACTAAGGTTGTACAAAAGCTGATGAAAGAAAATTATGTTTTAAAAGAACGTAATGATGAAGATAAAAGGGGGTGGCATTTGTTCCCTTGTGGCAAAGCACAAGAGATTTACCAATATATTATTCAAGAAGAGAATCGGAATATTGAAATATGTTTTACGGGATTAAGTATAGAAGAAAGAGATACAGTTTATCGATTACTCAAGCGAATGAGTGAAAATATTGAACATGATTGGAAGGAACTCAAAAATTACAAGGGTGAGTCAAAATAGGGAAGGGGGGAAATAGGATGGGAGAAGTTCTAATTACAAAATATGCTGACAAATACAGGAAAGATGTTATTGATTTAATTCTCAGTATCCAGCAAAAAGAATTTAATATTCCTATAACAAAAGAAGATCAGCCTGACTTAAGCGATATAGCCAATTTTTATCAATCAGGAAATGGCAATTTTTGGGTAGCTTTTAATAATGGTAAGGTCGTTGGGACTATTGCATTAATCAATCTAGGAAACCATCAAGGGGTATTGAGAAAAATGTTTGTCAAGGCTACTTTTAGAGGCAGTAAATATAATGTGGCAAAATCATTATTGCACCAGTTAATTATATGGTCTAGCGAGCATGATCTTTATGAAATTTATTTAGGAACTACAGAAAAGTTTCTAGCGGCGCATCGTTTCTATGAGAAGAATGGTTTTGTACAAGTAGATAAAGTGCTATTGCCAGATACTTTTCCTTTTATGCAAGTTGATACAAGCTTTTATAAACTTAAAATTGAATAAGGTTAATAATCTTCTGCTTTATTTGAGCGGGGCTATACAACTTAGAAGGTCTATCCAGCTATTATTACTTGCAAACGACAGTGTGTCGTAATATGGCTGGAATCGCATGTACTGAGTGAAATGGTTCGGTAAGTAGATGCTGGGGCCCATTTTTCGATTTTGGATGAATTCGTTTAAGCCCGGATAAAAAACAAATTCTGACAATACGTTTTCAATGCCTTTACAGCAGGCATTGGCTTTGACAAGATTGGCATCAGCCTGTTTTATTAAATCTTGCAAGCTGATAAGTGCAGACGGTTTAGCCGATAAGCCGGGTAATTTTTTAAGTAATTTATTATCAAGTATTAGTATAGCCAGGTTATTGATTAATGCTTTCAGCACTATAAAAATTTCTGGAGCCAGCGAAATGGCGAAAAGGGCAGTATCCAAAGGAAATTTTAGATTAATGGATTGAACTATATTTTTGACAGATGTCTTCACACTATATTTACTTGCTTCATTGCTGATAAGTAAATTGATGAGAGCATGCCAAGGCAACCCTTGCATGGGGGGATTTTCCTGTGGTACTATCAAATATTTTACGCAATGTCCGGCTAAAGCCAATTCATACCAAATTTCCACTAAATTCATATAGCAAGTATCAAATACCATAATGTCAATGCTTTTTTGTGTTTGTGTGTAAAAAGAGGATAGTGCCTGGACAAATTCCCGGATACTTATTAGATCTATTATTTCGCGGCCGCAATCCATCATTATCCCGGCAAATCCTGCGCTATGCCCGCACATGACCAGCATAAGGCGATTGGCGGTAAATTGCGAATATCCCCATAGTAAAAATTCAATAAAGGATGTTGCTTTTCCCATATTGGCGCAGCCCAGGGAATCACTTAGAGCGAGCCAGCCGTTTTTGCTGATATAACGCCGCGAATCTCGCTGCGCGGCGTTATTTTCCTGCACTTTTCTGCCGAACTGAGCCGCAACATTTATATTCGGAGGAATTCTGATGTTTTGCAGAACTTTGAATTGTTCTGCCAAGGTTTCTTCCAGGTCATTATTTCCTGCAATATACAGCAGCACAGTCCACTGATCAATCGTTGCCATAGTATTTATTATACCTCCGGACAGTATGGTCAACTTCGCTTTTACCGTTGAAAAGCACGGTAGTTTATTTGCTTATAAGGATTAGTTATGTAAAAGCGGGGCTTGATATATTTCTATTCAACATGGCCGGCATAAGTGCCCCCAAAAATCGCAGCAGCAAGAATTGAGGTCTCAGGCCAATTTACGAGCATATAATGTAAAAGTGAAAATTTGCGATAAAGGGCGGATTGCCGGATGGAGTCTGTATCATTTGACTATACCGGAGCATTGCAACCGTTTACTGTTCCGGAAGATGTAACCAAAATTACCGTTACCGCGGTTGGTGCCCATGGGGGCGGAGTTACCCTTACAAGTCATTCTGGTGGCTTCGGGACATCTATTACAGGGGATTTTGTGGTTACTCCCGGTCAGAATTTAGCGGTGCTGGTGGGGGGAGCCGGCAGAGATGCCATTCATTCGGGAGGCGGTGGCGGCGGATCCTTTGTATGGCGCGGAACAGACTATAGAGACATTGCTACGGCTACGCTGCTGGTTGCCGCGGGAGGCGGTGGCGGCGCGGGACTTTCAGGGAATGGGCTGGGAGCCGGCACTTCAACTAGTGGCGTTACTGTCAGCGGCGGCGGCAGCGGCGGTAGCGATGGAGATGGCGGTGGTTATGCCAGCGACGCAGGCGGAGGAGCGGGGATAACCGGTAATGGCAAGGGGGAGGGAAGTTCTATGGGGGGAACTGCAATTTATTCCGAAGGTAAGGGAGGAACAAGTACGGACGAAACAAACAGTGGCGCCGGAGGCTATGGCGGCGGTGGGGCAGGAGGGCCTGTTGGTGTCAATGGTGGGGGAGGCGGAGGCTACAGCGGAGGCGGCAGCGGAAGTATCGCTACTGGCGGAGGCGGTGGTGGTTCCTTTAATGCCGGTACGAATCAGAATAATACTCCCAGCACCAGAGCCGGCAATGGGACGGTTACGATAAGTTATGGCGCATCAGATCCGTCAACTACGCGGGGACTGCTGGTTTTTTATCCGTAAAGGAAAGCTTCTTTCGGCAATTTTGAACTGAACGATAAAAGGGTTGAATATGAATACGATCAAGTATTTAAAATCATTGATGTAATTTATTTTATAAGAGTGCATGTGTTTAGTATAATTGACAGCTTTACTTCTTAAACCGCGTGCCTGTGGTTTGAATCCTCCGGGGAACACTAATTAAAAAATAGTAACGGCAAGGCATCAGAGATTTTGAGCCTTGCCGTTTTTGTATTTTAAGCAGTTTTGTACGAGGCTTTCATGTACGGGACAGCGGTTTTTCCCGCCACTTTATACTCCGGATAGCTTCCGGCGGAAGGTGATCCATCTGTTGCGAAGGGGACTGTAAGGGTGCGCAATTAACCAAGGGCTAGGCAGGTTAGTCCGGACAGAATAACGATGGCAGCGGTTATACGAAGTTTAGCGTCTTCTTCCGCCAGGAACCGGGCTCCCATGATGGCCCCGATTAAAATACTGACTTCCCGGGCAGGGGCGACATAGCTCACCGGCGTAAAAACCATAGCCGTAAGAACAAGAATATAGGAAAGTGGACACAAAATCGCAACACCAAAAATCGAGCGGCAGTTGGTTCGCCATTGTATAATTGTGTTTTCATGATTTTTTAAGGCATAGGGCAGCATTAATAAAGCCTGACCGACAGTAGTGCCTCAATACAGCAATATTGGCGGAACAGCCATATTGCTGACTGCATACTTATCCCAAAGGGTATAGCCAGCAATAAAAACTCCGGTGAAAACAGCAAACAGAATAGCCGAGGAGGCTTTACTTTCGGCATACTTTGCCGGGTTGCCTAAAAGAAGAAATACACCGACTGCGATAAACAGGGTACCTGTTA
>JBDKUM010000325.1:0-2647 GCA_039679715.1 Phycisphaerales bacterium | reverse complement strand
CACTCACTTTTAATTAAAATCAATAGAAACCTGGCAACTACAATTATTTGCGTTACTCACGATTTGAACTCCGCGGTTCTTTGTGCTGATACGATAGTTGCGCTGCGGGACGGGAGAATTGCGTTTGAAGGAAACCCAGCGGAAATCATGAATGATAAAATTCTGGAAGATATCTATTCTAAAAAATTTAATTTTGTTTCGCACCCTGTTACGGGTCAAAAATTGATTGTGCCGGATAACGTAGAATGACTAAAAAAAACATTTTAATACTGATATTTGTTTTTGCCCTGATGGTTCTGGCTTTGGCACCATTCATCGGTTCGGTAAAAGTTCCATTGTCGGCATTGAGTGATTTCAAGCAGACTACAGTTGAATCTCAGGTTTTTTATTCGCTTAGACTGCCCAGGGTATTAACCGCGTTTTTAGCCGGTGCGGCACTGGCATGCTGCGGCGTTGCTTTGCAGGCGATGTTCAGAAACCCGCTTGCGACCCCTTTTACGCTGGGTATTTCATCAGGAGCAGCATTTGGCGCTGCTGTTTATGTCCTTTTCGCTGCAATACTAAAAATGCCTTTTGGAAGCATTTTATTTTCATTTATCGGTTCGCTTGCTTCGGTATTGCTTGTTTACGGTTTCACAAAAATCAAGAAAGGATTTTCGACAGGGACAATGCTGCTGGCAGGCGTTGCCGTTAATTTCTTCTTTTCGAGTTTGATTTTATTCCTGCAATATATCAGTGACTTTACGCAATCGTTCAGAGTTATGCGATGGCTCATGGGAAGCATAGACGTTAGCGGTTTTCAAACTCCTTTAATATTTTTGTTATTTACAATCATAGGTTCGATTATTATCGCGGCACAAAATTTGAATCTCAATTTGATGAGTATCAGCGATGAAATAGCAATCGCAAGGGGAGTTGATATTCAAAAATCACGAAAAATAATTTTCTTCGCTACCTCGACTATGGTCGCGGTTGTTGTTGCTTATTGCGGCCCAATTGGTTTTGTCGGATTGATGGCGCCGCATATTTGCAGACTGCTTATCGGACATGACCATAGATTTTTGATCCCGGCATCGGTCATTTTCGGAGGCTCTTTTTTAACTTTGTGCGATACTTTTGCGCGAACTTTGATTGGCCCGGCTGAAATTCCTGTCGGCGTGATTACTTCGCTGCTTGGCGGTCCGTTTTTCATCTGGCTTTTGCTTAGAAACTCCCGCACTGGAAATTTGTAAGCCTTTAAATAAATTATATTTATTGCTTGCAAATTGATATATTCATGTTATAGATAAAGACTTGTAATTATTCGCTATGGGCGAATATAAGATTTTATGTTTTTTTAGTTTTTGGAGAAATCACGTGAGAGATTTTAACAAAGGTGGTCAAGGCAGAAGTTTTGGACCACGCCAGATGTACAAGGCTGTCTGTGCTGAATGCGCACAGGAATGCGAAGTTCCTTTTCAACCTAAAGAAGGCAGACCAGTTTATTGCAAAAACTGCTATTCTAAGAAGAAAAACGGTTAATTTGGCCCGCTAATTATGCCCGTCTTATGGCGGGCATAATCTTTATCTTAATTCGCTGTAATTCCTGATTATAGTATTGTTTGAATCACTGTATCAATTTTTCACATTCGGCATACCATCATCAAGTAATAGCGGATTAAAATCGCAGCTTCATCGGAGTTTGTTTTTAACAAATTTCTCCAGGCCGTATTTTTTAATTTTTTTAAGGTTCTTGAGATAAGTTTTCTTTCCGTTTTCGAAATCTTGCAAAGCCTGAAAATTACCGCAACTCTCAAATTTTTCACATTCCCAGCACCCCTTATATTTCTTTTGTTTTGCGCAAATTCTGATTTTGCAGTCCGGCGAACCACCGCCTTTTCTGCAGCCTTTACAGCGGAGCTTTTCAATAGAGTTTAGAAGTTCGACTCCTTGTTTGTAATATTCGAATCCTTCAAAACCTTGCATTTTGGAAAGGAAATCCGCCACCTTATCGAATTTTCCTTTTGCCAATTCTTTATTTAGATTCACCGCAAGATTTGCAGGGATTTGGGTATAACCAGGACATTTGCCGCAATCAAGTCCACAATACGCAATCAAATCTATTTTTTTCATGCTTTCTCCTCTGATTTAATTAAATTTTTACCATTGCGCTTCATTGCCATAAGGTCCGACGTAGCCTTTGGGTTTATCCTGGCTGCGTGATTTTATTATAGCCTCGGCAATTGCGATATCGGCTTTGGTAGTAATCTTGATATTTGAAAAATCTGTTTCAACAATCGAGACCTTTTCGCCTAAAGCTTCGACAAGCTGCGAATCATCGCAGATCTTAGATTTATCAAGTTTTTCAAGGTTTGCATACGCTTTTAACAGCATATCTTTTTTGAAGACCTGCGGCGTTTGTGCCTCATATAATCCTCTGCGGTCGACTGTTTCTGTTATCTTTCCATCGGCCACTTTCTTTAATGTCGCCACAACAGGGCTTGCCAACATCGCGGCTCCGGTTTTGCCTGCTAATGCGAATACGTCATTAACCCATTTCTCTGTCAGACAGCATCGCACCGCATCGTGAACTGCGACTAAATCAATATCGTCTTTAACCATCGCAAGAGCTTTTGCGACAGATTCGAAACGCTCGCTGCCGCCGATA
>JBDKUM010000324.1:0-6485 GCA_039679715.1 Phycisphaerales bacterium | reverse complement strand
ATATTCAGAAAAATGTGGAAGCTTACACCGCCCGCACAAATACACTGATGATAACAATGGCACTGTGCGGCATAGTATTGGGTATAGTGCTTGCTTACTTCATTACAAGAAGCATAGTTCGCCCAATCAACCGTATCATTGCCGGTTTGACAGACGGCGCAGAGCAGGTTGCTTCGGCATCCGGCCAGGTATCTGCTGCATCACAGTCATTGGCTGAAGGCGCAACGGAACAGGCAGCAGGTCTGGAAGAGACATCTTCAAGTCTTGAAGAAATGTCTTCAATGACAAAACAGAACGCTGATAACGCACAGCAGGCCAATACTCTCGCAGGTGAAACAAGAAAGGCAGCCGATAACGGTTCTGAAGCAATGGGCAGAATGAAAACTGCTATTCACGATATACAGAAATCGTCAGATGAGACTGCAAAAATTGTCAAGGTTATCGATGAGATAGCATTTCAGACGAACCTGCTTGCTCTTAATGCCGCGGTTGAAGCAGCAAGAGCGGGAGAAGCGGGTAAAGGCTTTGCGGTTGTTTCAGAAGAAGTACGCAATCTCGCCATGAGATCTGCCGAAGCCGCCAAGAACACGTCAAATATGATTGAAGAATCTGTAAAGAATTCAAAGAACGGTGTTGATATCGCGACAGAGGTCGGCAAAGTTCTTGGTGAGATAGTACAGAGCATCGGCAAGACAAGTGATTTGGTCGGTGAGATCGCAGCAGCATCATCTGAACAGGCACAAGGTATCGACCAGGTTAATACCGCGGTAGCACAGATGGATAAGGTTACGCAGCAGAACGCAGCGAATGCTGAAGAATCAGCAAGCGCTTCAGAAGAGTTGAGCGCACAGGCTGAACAGATGAACACTATCGTTCAGGAATTGGTAAATCTTGTCGGCGGAAGCGCGGCAGCGACTAAGAAAGTACATAGCACAGTTGTTCATCATACACAACATGCGGCAGCGCACAATGAGGTTCATAAACTGACAAAGACTGACCATGCATTGCATAGTCTTGCGGCGAGCGCAGGTAAAAAAATTGAAAAAACACCTGCGAAAACAGCTGCTGCAAAGGCGATACCGCTGGATGAAAAGACCAATAAGGATGAATTCAAGGAATTCAACAGCTAATAAAGTTTGATAAAGTTAAAACCCGTGTGAGGAAACTTACACGGGTTTTTTTTAGAATAAAACGCGTGGGCTTCCATCTTCGCTAAAGCTACGACGGACAAGAAAGCCCACCTACTACGAACCGCAAGCGGCGGCAGAAAGATTGAGATTGCTTCGCTAAGTCCCAAAGGGACTACGCTCCCTAAAGTGATTGAAATCGCAATGACATTTCACGACGCGTTGCCCTACTGGCAACGGCTAAACACGAACCCTGCCATAGTCCCCTTCGGAGATTGAAATGATGGCAGGGCTAAACAACGAAGCCCATCATAGTCCCTTGCGAGGATAAAAATGTAAAAAATTCTGAAGAATCGAGGATTGAGATACGGAAGCGGCTAAACACCCCTAGTGATATCAGTATTGATAACAATTCTATTATCTGACCCTAAAAGCACTATATAAATAGTATCAATTCTCGTACTTTCCCACATTATGCAATGAATTAAAGAGGTCGAAATATAAAGCGGTTCAACAGAAAAGTTTAGAGTTTAAAACTTAAAGTTCAAAACTGTTGAAGCGGCCTTAAGGCCGAAACTGTTTTGATGTTAAATGAGTAACTTGATAGTTCGAACTGCAAATAGTAATTACTGCCCTGTCAGGCGAAAATAGAGGTTCGAACTATTAAAAAAATTGCTGAATTGTTCGGCAATAAATTTTTTAAATATTCACTTTGAAGGGGAATATTATGTCAAACGCAGCAGCTCAAACAGAGCAGACAACAGCTCTGCAGGATAAAGAAGGCAAGTATCTGACCTTCGCGCTGGGCAGTGAAGAATACGGCCTGGAAATCCTGAAAGTCCGTGAGATCATCGGATATATGGAGATAACTGCCGTTCCTCAAACACCTTCATATGTAAAGGGTGTGATAAATCTTCGCGGTCAGGTAATACCCGTGGTAGATTTACGGTCGAAATTCGGGATGGAAATCGCGAAAGTAACGGAAGAGACATGCATCATAGTAGTCGAAATTCACCAGGACGGCCGAAAATTCAGTACAGGCATCGTGGTTGATCATGTCCAGGAAGTTCTGGATATCGATGGCGAAAACATCGAAGAAGCACCTCAATTCGGCGCATCAGTCAATACAGATTTCATACTTGGTATTGGCAAGGTCAGCGAATCGGTAAAGATATTGCTGGACATCGATAAAGTGCTTGGCAACAGCGAACTTGAAAAGGTTGTACAAGCATAAAATACCATTGGTATTTTTACTCGCGCGTTGTCAGGTTGGTACGGCATTGAGCTTAGCTTCGCTTAAGCCGCGTACGACGCACGATTTTTTTAAAGTCTGTATAAGTGTACTGTAAAAAGTATCCGCAAAAAGTATTTTAAGGAGAAACACATGTTTAAGAATATGAAACTGGCGACCAAGATGTCGATGGGATTCGGCGTTATAGTTTTAATAGCAGGCGTATTAGGTTACACCGGCTGGATGGGATTAAGCAACGTAGCAGAAAAAGCAAACCTCGTAGAAAAGAATACCGAATGCCAGTTGTTACTGGATAAATGCGCACAGCTGCGCAGAGATTTCGCGATAAAGGCTTTCGCGAAAGATGAAAAGACAGGCAAGTCAGCGGCTGATTTGTGGTTCGAGACTTATGACCAATTCACAAAACAAACAGCAGCATTGCCAAGTTTGAAAGGCATGAATTCTGTTAACAGGGATTTGGCATCAGGATTGACATCGAGAACGTCAAAATATAAAGGTGCTTTTGAAAATATAACAGAAGCACAAAAGATGAGAGACGACGCATTTGCAGTATGGGGCAAAGTCGGTAACCAGGCAATGGATAAAATCGCGGAATCGAAGAGCAAGGTAGTTGATCCGGCGATAGCGGCGGCGGAACAGTCAAAAGATGTGAACGCGATGGCAAAATGGTCTGAAATCGGCGATACATTAAGCGAAGGGATTTATGCGAACTTTTTGAAATTAAGAGTTCAGGCTGTTTATTTGGTAGCTGTCAATAATGAAGCACAATGGAAAAATTATTGTGCACAATTAAATACATGCAGAGAAGATAAAAAGAAATTCAACGAACTGGCGAGAGGTAATTCAGAGCTCGAATCATTGTCTTCAACTTTGGACGGATTGCTGAATGAATACTCAGTCGGCGGCGATAATTACTATAAAGGCATGACAACGCAAGCGACTGCTAACCAGGCAATGGGTGAAATAGCGGGCGAAATGGTAAAAATGATGGGCGACTTGCAGACAAACCTGAAAGTTGAAATGGCATCATTAACAACAAAGATAAACACCCTTATGATTACAATGGCAATATGCGGAATAGTATTGGGCATAGTACTGGCATACGTCATTACGAGAAGCATAATTCGTCCAATCAACCGTATAATCGCAGGATTGACGGACGGAGCGGAACAAGTAGCTTCGGCATCGGGACAAGTATCGAGCGCATCACAGTCATTGGCTGAAGGTGCAACGGAACAGGCGGCAGGTCTTGAAGAGACATCTTCAAGTCTTGAAGAAATGTCTTCAATGACGAAACAGAACGCTGATAACGCACAGCAGGCCAATACTCTCGCAGGTGAAACAAGAAAGGCAGCCGATAACGGTTCTGAAGCTATGGGCAGAATGAAAACTGCTATTCGCGACATACAGAAATCATCTGATGAGACAGCAAAGATTATTAAAGTTATCGATGAGATAGCATTCCAGACAAACCTGCTGGCTCTTAATGCGGCGGTTGAAGCTGCAAGAGCGGGTGAAGCAGGCAAGGGTTTTGCTGTTGTTGCTGAAGAAGTACGCAACCTTGCTATGAGGTCAGCGGAAGCTGCAAAGAATACGGCTAATATGATTGAAGAATCAGTTAAGAATTCAAAGAACGGCGTTGACATCGCAACAGAAGTCGGCAAAGTTCTTGAGGAAATAGTACAGAGCATCGGCAAGACAACCGATTTGGTCGGCGAAATCGCGGCTGCATCGTCTGAACAGGCACAGGGTATTGACCAGGTTAATACGGCTGTAGCACAGATGGATAAGGTTACGCAGCAAAACGCGGCAAACGCTGAAGAGTCGGCAAGCGCTTCGGAAGAATTGAGCGCACAGGCTGAACAGATGAATAACATCGTTCAGGAATTGGTAAATCTTGTCGGCGGAAGCAGCGGCAAAAGCCAGGCAGCAGTACATACGACTGTAGTGCATAAGACAGCACAAAAGCATGATACAAAACATTTATCAACATTCGATCATGCGATTCACCATATATCAGGCGGAACAACCAAGAAACCGGTTGAAAAGAAAGTAACGACAGCGACGACCAAAGCTGCTGCGGCAAAGCAAATACCGCTTGATGATAACAACATAAAGACTGATGAATTCAAAGAATTCAACAGCTAACAAAGGTTTGTTAAAAATTAAAACCCGTGTGAGGAAAACTTACACGGGTTTTTTTGTTATGACGAACCCCCGCCACAGGTGCGGGGGCTAAACAATTTTTAGTTTAGGGTTTTGAGATACTCTTGCCAGGAGGCATTGATTTCTTTAATGGAGCCGAAGGCATACGTAAACTCTGTATGGAAAGCGGCACGGCTGCGCCAGCCTGTGCGGGTATTGTAAACCGCAGACATGTATTTTCTCAAGCCATCGATGTGCTTTTCAGAGAGGAATTTATAAAAGACGGCGGCCTGCGCATAGATATCTTTTCGCATGGAAGCGCTTTCGGGCATACGCGAAATTAAAATAAATTCATTCAACGGGATTAACCTGTCATCACGATACATCTGCAATAATCTCTGTTGGCGAATGTCGGTATCGGAAGATGCATTTGCCCAATTTTCAAAATTAGAAGCCAGGCCTTCGGAAACCCAAACAGGATACATCACCTTTTGTCTTTGCAGGCCGGTGTTGAAAGCAAGCTGATGCGCGGCTTCGTGCATTATGCGGACAATCTCACTGTCGGAATTATCGACCGAAGGCAAGATGTAAGCGGCGGCAACAGCGGGCTGGGCGAGGGGTTTTCTTTCCATTTTCCAGTTTTGCATGTTATTTGGTTTTACAATCGCTACAGCATTAGTCGCGGCTGAATAATAACTGGTAAGCCAGGGCAAATTCATGTTATCATTTTCCATGGCGTGGCTGGAGAAAGCCCGGGTATCGGCGAAACAATACCAAGTAAGTTTTTCGCCTGGTTCGTTCAGCACAAAACCATTATCGGTGTAAACAGAATTAAAATGCTCATAGGCAAATTCGAGGAAACCGGCAATATCAAAAGCCTGATTGGAATTAAAGTCATGGATGATTTTAAAATGCGATGTTTCAATTACAGAGAGATTGCGAGAGTCGGGAGTTTTTGCGTGTGCCTTTGCAAAAACAAAAAGACTCAAAATAATAAACAAAATGTTTCTGGTATAAGTTCTCATTAGAGAAGCAAGTAATTATCCTAATTACACTGAGGGTTTTCCTTATAATAGATAGAAGTACGCAGCAAGTCAAAAATTTACCTGCAAAAATCATCCAAAAAGATGATGGAAAATACCAATTTGTATTATTACTCGCGTGACGATAGGTTTGTAATACCAATTGGTATTATTACTCACGCGTCGGTAGGTTTGTAAGTCATTGAGTTAAGCGGAGCTTAAGCTTCGCTTAAGCCGCGGACTATGCACGAATATTTTTTGGGATCCGTATAAATCATTAACTTTGGCTTCGCTTAAGCCGCGGATAACGCATGAGCTTTTTTGGGATTCGTATATAGGTTCGGTCATTAAAGTAATTAGGAGTACAACAAAGAGCAAATCCCCTATATAGAAAACCCTTTTTTTATGATAGGGTTGTCATTCATAATTTTTAAAAGGAAAGGAGCCTACATGCTAACGGAATTCGGGGCGAAAAAAAAGATACTAATAGTAGAGGATCATCCAGTAGCAAGATTGGGTCTTGCAAAAGTTCTATCCCGTGAAAACGATTTTCAGATTATAGGGGAAGCTGAAGATGTTCAACAGGCAATGGATGCTATCGAAAATGCAAAGCCAGATATTATAATTCTCGATCTATCATTGAAATCGTCAAACGGTTTGGAATTTCAGAAATATCTGAAAGCGAACAGGCCAGACCTTAATGTGCTTGTGGTTTCCATGTTCGATGAAACGATTTACGCAGTCAGGGTTCTGGAGGCGGGCGCTAAAGGTTATCTGATGAAAGATGCACCTGTTGAAGACCTTTTGAAGGCGGTGCATTCAGTGTCGAACGGACGAATCTATGTGAGCGATAATGTGAAATCGAAAATCATGGGGAATTTATCGTTCAGGAAAGCCGATGAAAATATCTCATCCATAAGCAGCTTAAGCTCACGCGAA
>JBDKUM010000323.1:0-12211 GCA_039679715.1 Phycisphaerales bacterium | reverse complement strand
TTGGAGATTAAACCATACGAGATTATCCCATGAAAGATGATGACCTACATTTCTTATTAGGTTCACTGAAATCTGATTTAGAGCATATTAAACGGACAACGGATTCCACAAATGAGAAATTGGAATTAATTGACAATCGTGTTGGCACACTTGAAACGTGGCGAAACGGCTTAGTAATTGCATGGATGACCGCCGTTGGTATATTTTCAGCAATGGGCGTTACGGTGCAAAAAGCGATTGCGTCAATAACAAATCATGCAGGATAAATTTATGCGTTAATTAATAATTAATTTGTTTAATAAATGACCAAACTATAGTATATTACGAGAAACGGAGTTAAAAATGGCAATTATTCAACCAACAGACAAGGCGACGCACGCTGGAGTCACAGTTACATGGACAGGAATCACACAAGCTGATTCTGGTGCGGCTTATGATTTTAGCCGTTTTACTGATTTAAGCGTGCAAATTCGCGGTACGTTTGGGTCAGGCGGCACAATGGTCGTATATGGCACAAACATTGACGCTGATGCAGCAAAAGAGCCGTCCGATGCAACTGCTTCATATCGCCCATTACAGAATGTTGATGGATTGTCTGATATTTCAGCCACATCTGCATTAATCGCACAAATTTTAGAAGCCACTAAATACGTTGCCCCCGAAGTCACGGCTGGCACTGGTGTAAGTTTAGATGTAATCGTGCAAGCATTTCGGAGAGCAAAATAATGTCACTTGAAAAACTAGAACAATATATCAAGCAAGAGCAACAAAAACTTCGTGTTATTAATGATGCTGATTCAATGTTAGCGGTCATTAAAGATGCAAAGAGATTAGAGGCTGAAGCCAAAACAGCGCAAGCTATTGCGGTTAAAGATGCCGAAAAAGCAAAAGCAGAATTGGCTGATGCACTTGAAAAAGTGTCTAAGGCTAAAGTTGATGCGTCAAAAGTATTGAGTGATGCTGATGAAAAAGCAAAATCAGTAATTGCAAAAGCGCAAGAAAAAGCCGATAAAATTGTTGGAACGGCTAATGCTGAAAAAGACAATATTGAATTAAAAATCGCTCAATTGAATGATTCTGCTAAATTTATCGAGGTTAAATTAAAAGAAAAAACAACAGAATTATCTAAGATTGAAGAAAAACTAGCCACAGTCAAAGAGCAAATCGCACGCCTCGCTGGTGCTTAACCATAGGGGGTCATAATGGCTGACAACACACAACTACCTATCCCACAAACTGCTGGTGATTTAATCGCCACTGATGAAATTGCTGGTGTAAAATACCAGCGCATTAAAATGATTATTGGCGCGGACGGTGTTAATGATGGTGATATTAGCGCGGCAAACCCATTGCCCATTACAAATGGCTCTACCCCATTAGAAATTGCAGGCGCAATTGCTGACGGTGGTGACGCTACAACTGCACCAATGTTATTGGTCGGTGGTAAGACAGGCGCGGGATTTGCTCAGGTATTTGAAACGAACGGTAGCGGTCATCTAAATATATCTGACGGCGGCGGGTCTATTACTGTTGATAATACACACCTTACGTCAATTGATAATAAACTGCCCGCTATTCAAACCGCAATGCCAAACGGCACAGACCAATTTATTCCTATTCGTCAATTACCTCAACGTGTCGTAGCAACATCTTATGCGGCGGCTGGTGCAGGGGTAAACGCAAGTGAAGAAGTATTAATACAAACAGGCGCTGGTATGGCTGTAAACCGCACTGGCGGTAATTTAGTCATTACTTCTGGCACAACGGTAAACTCTGAAACTGTTATTCGTAGTGTTGAATCAGTAGATGGTCGAGTGACTTTCTCTGTTGGCGATACATTATCACAGCGTATTGTAAATAATAACTTTTACCGTGAGTTTGTTGATGTTATTGGCGATGGATTAGCTTATAACATTGTCAATACGACTACCGTTGACGTAACAAAAGTCGGACATGGGTTTACATCCGCTAATATCGGACAGCGTATGGATATTTGCGCCATGTCGTCTGTGGGAGTTCCACAAGAGGCTGTAATTGCGTCAATTCCTAATGCGGACACAATTCGTTTTACGGTTGCTGGTTTCCCCGCATCTGGGTCTGGCACATGTTCATTAACTGGATGGAATAAGATTGAATTATTATTTACTGGAACTAGTGCGACAACAGTAAACATTAACTCACGCCGTAGAGGCTATCAAAATACATCGACAGCAATGACAATTAGCACAACAGCTTCTGGCTCGTTAATTATGTGCACACTGCAAAATGACCGCATTACATTCTCAACTGGTACGCTGGCTGTTGGCTCTGTATTAACAGACCGTTCCGTGATATTTACGAACATTCCTGAACCTGATACTCAATTCTATTATCAGATTCGTGTAAAAAATGGAACGGTTGCGCCTGCCTCAACGACCACATGGACTTGTGCATTTACTCGTATGCAAGATTTTATTGCAACACAAGTTGAATTAACTGGACTAAGACAGTTTGGTTTGGGTGCGACACTTCCTGTATCTGGCGCGGTTACTTCAACGGGAACGACAACAGCCACACTAGCCGCATCTGCTGTTAGGGCTGGTTTTATCGCCTCATCTGGCATTTGGTTTGATGATAGCGCAACCACATTAGCGGCAAATGCCACATTTACAGGAACATCAAGGGATTTGACGGTAACAGCGACAGCTACTGCATTTGCTAACGCCGCAACATACGCGAAAGAGTTAAGAGTTAGCGCAGAGAGCGATGTATCAGGCACGCTATGGTTAGAGGTTAGCCGTGACAATACAACATGGCGCAGGGTTAAATCAGTTGCAACAGCCGCAGTAACGGGTGGTGGTCAATATGCTGAAATAGTCCACCTTCCATCATGGCGTTATGCTCGTGTTGGATTTACAAACGGCGCAACAATTCAGGCTCGTTTTACCATTAACTCTGTTTTAACGGCGGCATAAATAATGCTTCTAGCTCTATGGTCAGCTTATGATTTTGAATTGACGCCAGCGTTCAATGATGCTGTTGCGTATCGACCATTGCTAAGACCACGGAGAAGATAATGGATAAACGCAAAATAGCAGTATTCGCAATCCTCGGCGCGTTATTATCACGCTGGCATGGCGGTGGTTTTCATCAATCGCCTAAAGTAATTAAGAATATCGCCTTTGCATTATTTCCCACAATTATTTTAGCTTTAATCATTCCAAACAATAACGCATGGACATACGCTGGCTGGCTAGTGTTTTGTTTTGCCGTGACATTGGCTATGAAGGCAGTAGGTCATGGAAAATTTTTCGACTTAGGGACATGGAAACTTCCAGCAAAGGATGAAAGCATAGAATTTATTATCAAGCCACTATGGGGCAAAATTCCCGAATACTGGTACGATGTAACTGGCATGGCACTAAAGGGGATTTTAATGTCCCTCGGTATGGCAATTCCCCTATTGGTATATGCGCCCGTTCTGGCAGTACCAGTTATTATCGGCGGTCTATTATTAGCAGTTTCTTATATGATAGGATGGGCGTTCTTTCCTGAAAAGTACGCGACAGAGGTCGGTGAATATGTGGGTGGGTTTTTCTTTTATCTGGGGGCTGGATTGGCTTGGTGGTTTGCGTGACATTAGATATGCCTGAATCAGTGGAATCTGCAAAATTCGTGTTAGAAATAACCCGTGGAATTTCTAACGAAGAAATGGCAAATAAGTTTGGAATGACGCGCCATTCTTTGCGCCGCAGGATATTAAAAGCAAGGGATTTATTAAACAATCCAAACGAAATGCAGGGCGTTGATGCAGTCATGGATTTACGTGGTTTATTAAATGCCCCCAAAATACATCCTGAATGTATTTCTGGTAATAAAACTAAAAACATCGAAACCCCATCAAAAGAAAATATTAAGCGTGTTGTGTATTTCACCGATGCACACAATCAACCAAAATTAAATCAAGACCGCTTTTACTGGTTAGCAAATTACATAAACGATATGAGGCCTGACGCGATTGTTGACGGTGGTGATTTTGACGATTTTGAAAGCCTATGCTCTCATGTGAAAAACGAAACATGGCGCGGTAAATTAAAAGAAGGTCTGTTGAAAGATTTAGAATATTCTAATAAAGCCCGTTTAATTTTGCATGATAACATTAAAATTGACTGCCCTAAATACGTTACACTCGGAAACCATGAGCAACGGGTGTGGGACTATGAGAATCAAAACCCCGAAATGTGGGGCATACCGTCATCAATGTACGAAGCTATCTTAGACACGTATGAATGGAAAATAACGAAGTACAAGGAGTATCTAAATCTATTTGGCGTTGACTTTACCCACGTTCCTATGAACGCATTACAACGCGCTGTAGGTGGTAAGATGGTTGTCAGAAACGTAGCTGTTCAATCCGTCCGTGATTGTTGTTTTGGTCATACTCACGTCATGGGTTATCATAACGAGCCTAAATTCGGCAACGCAGAGGGTGTGTCTGTGTTTAATGGTGGGACGTTTACCCCATATAATTACATTCCTGATTACGCATCATGGTCACAAAAACAACCTTGGCAGGGCTGTCATACGATTACCATTGATAAAACAAAAGGCAAAATCATCTCCATTTCTTCGGTTTCTATCTTAGATTTGGAGCATAAATATGGGTGACTTGTACGATTTTGAAACTGGACGCAAAATAAGAAAAACCCGTAAGAAATCAAGTCCACTTGACTATCCACTAAACGCGCTCAATAAAGACAAACACAAATACAAACATTTAATCATTATAGCGCGGGATTTTCACGGCAACGAAGTCCGCTATATAACAAAAAACACAAACGAAATTACAGCTTATGAGTTAGCGCATACGTTACTATGCTCGGTTGTTAAGGAATTATTGGACGATGCAGACAGGAATGACTGATGAACGTGATTTATCCAAAGTTCAAAATACCACCAAGGAAATGCTACGTTTGCTTTGCAACGGACGTGGATATTCTAATCTCACTGAAGTGCAACGGGCGGGGGTGTATTTATTATGCCGAGAATTATCATCATTATGTCATGATAAACTACCACATAAGTTCCAAAACCTAGCGTATATCTTAGGGGCGATTGATGCGGATGATATTAAAAAAGTTTTAATGGAGGGGTTGAATGAGATTAGTTGACAAACGCAGACTAGAAACGATAGAGCCTGATTTACGACAAGTCGTTATGCGGTGTATTGAGCGCGGGAATAAGTTTATCGTCCTCTATGGAATACGCACGCTAGACGAGCAAAAAGCCCTCTACGCGCAGGGAAGGACTACCAAGGGTAAGATTATCACATGGACACTTAAATCGCGTCACCTGCCCAATAAAAACGGCTTATCCGAGGCTGTGGATTTAGCACCCATTAAGCAGGACGGTTCAGTTGACTGGAATGACCTTAAAGCGTTTGATAAGCTAGGCGCAGAAATGAAAGCCAGTGCCAAGGAAGTAGGGGTTGCTATAACATGGGGTGGTGATTGGGTAAAGCGTAAAGACCGTCCGCATTTTGAATTGACAAATAGGAAATAATGTATTAAATGATTTTAAGCTAAAAGATCAGTCATGAATTTTATAAATTTATGCACGATTAAGAAAACCAGTCACCGTTGAGCCGTGGCTGGTTTTTCTTTTGACATTTCCGCATTATCATATATAATAATCATGTCAGGGGTGCGCCTCTTATATACATTAATGCTTCTCCTTTCTACATTGCCACTCCTGACACCCTAACCCATTGGAGGCTTTATGGCTGATATTATTGCACTAGCGACTGACGCTTACACATTCTTAAAAGTAAACGGCTTGGACATTGTTACCGCAATCACTATGATTGTTACTGGCGCGTCCGCATTAGCTAACTTTACCAAAACAGACGTTGATAATAAGGCTTTGGCTGTTATCGCTAAGGCTGTAAACTTTATTGCACTTAACTTCTTTAAAAAATAATGCGATACGCAATCATCTCTTTGACCGCCTTGGGCTTAATTGCTCTTGGCGGTTTTTTGATTACAGTTTACGGGAAAGCGCGGTATAATGAGGGGATACAGCATTGCAAGGCTGAACAAGCAAAGGCTATCGAAAATGAGCACAAAGAACGCACAAAACTACGGTGGAAAATACGAAAGAAAGTCGCTAGCGTTGATGATATTGCTTGCGAGTTGCTTGCTAATGGTTGGTTGCGCGAGTCAGACTGTAAATAGTTGCGCTGGTTATGATTATATTATCGCATCAAAACACGATACATTAGAAACTGCTAAACAAATCCTAGAGCATAACCGATTCCATGAGGCTGTAACTCAATGAGGCACTCTTACCCAAAGCTACATTCAATTAAATGGAAGGGGCAATTTGATTCGATGCCTTCTGATTTAAACGCGCAAACGGTATTAGAAACTGCAAAAAAAGAAGAATTAACTGGCGTTATAATCATAGGCACAACAAGAAAAGATGGTATTTTTATGGCATCATCTTATTCAGACGACACAAAAAGCCTTTATCTATGTGAGAAATTTAAAAGTGTGTTGCTTAATATGCACGACTAACATCACACACAGGTAATTGACAACGGGGTTAAATATCACATAAGAGTGATTTATCTAGGTGTTTTTACAAAAATAGCATCATGCAATAATTCCATGTGTGCAACACCCTCACTAACAATATCCCGCCAAACTTCTATAGAATGGAAATTACTATATTTGTCTTTTCTGATGGTTATTTGAAATTCACCACAATCAACCTGTTGCAGTATATTAAAGCCTTCTTCATCGCCTAATGTCCACCGCATATCTACCTCCATTCTGATTCCCAATAAGTTAATTTTATACCCTTAACAGACGATAACCCGTTAAGTTTTTTATATGTCTGCATCCTGTCTTTCTGATTGTGGAATTTCAACAATTCATCACGACCAGATTCATATCTTACCAATAACGCTGGTTTTTTATCAGAACGCGCCGATGAAAAATCGCTGGGGCTTCCCATCTTAACTAATATCCGTAATTGTTATATTATATCCAACGGGTCGGCACTCTTTAAAAATGCTGTGTATACACGCCATGCAATTATAATACTGACCGCCAAATGTTATTTTCATTGAATTTCGTTTGTTAAAAAACTTACTATGTTTTAAGTTCCTATCGTTTTCAATAGCGGTTTCGTATTGCTCAATCAAGCGTGGCAAATCGTCAATGTAATCATATTCACCATTGTAAATTAGTTTCATTACTCTCTCCTAAAACTGCAACATATATATATCCAAACCACCGTTAAAAAGACACATATATGTGTCAGTTAGATATTTACCAAGCGCCTGTATCCTCTGGTGGCTCATTTACGACCAATACCGCATGAATCTCGCGTATCATTTTCTCTAGTTCTGGCTCTAGTTTTACGTATGCATATACAGGGCATCTCCTATAAACCATATTCCCGACATTGGGAAAAAGGTACGCAGTAATAAATACCATATTGTTAGCGTTACCAAATTGGTCACCTAAGGACTCGAACCTTATCTCTCCCCACAGTAGAAGGGCGCATCGCCTTTATGCTTAATGACCTTATTGGTACGCAGTTACGCAGTGATTACTAGTTGGAATGGGCAGGGCTTGATACCTGCTCGACCCAGCACGCATGGATATGTGCACTCACCATGCGCTGTCGCCTTGCAATGGCGTTTCCATCCACGCCGCCATTCCAAGAGAACCGTTGCACTAGCTAGATACGCAACCCTTGGTTACGGCAACGGCTCATTTCGACTGGCTTTCCGCCCACAACTGAAACTCTGCCAAACCCTTACGCGCTAAACCTTTTTGTTTACGTCTGATTTGACGCGCATATAATCTGTCGTTTCGTAACCAAGCATGAACCATTTTAACATTCATGTCAAGGGCAACGGCAATTCTTCTTTGCGAAACACCCTTTTCCACCATAGCCAGCACAATGCCCCGTTTTCGCGTCATAGACCACTTATCACGTTTTGGGCGTAGTACGTCCCAATCCTCTTTTGAAATCAATGTACGGGCTAAATATTGCGCGTATTTGTGTTTTAGTAGGTGGGACACTATCTCATATCCTTTTTCAGTCCAAGTTTCTTATACGCATCTGCCAGCTTATTCTCACCGAACACGACTAGATTGTCAAACTGTTCAGGCGTGACGTTGATATTGTGCAGTTCGCCCGTTACAGCGTCACGGAATTGCAGGTTAAGGATTATTTGTTGGGTCATTTAATAACCTCTGCTTTGATTTTTACTTTAATAACAAATTCATCTGGGTTGCAATTATCAAGAGCCGCTTTTTTTGATTTAAAAAAGAACATGCATGGATGATTTGTAATTTCTGCGTAATCACTAACAAATTTAATTTCATTTTTGTTAGTTTTATTTATTGTATAAACTGTAAATTCTTTCATTTCAACACCTCTCTTTTCCATTAACTATAACCATACAGTCTGCAAAAATACGCAAAAACTTATTACGTTTTTCTGGTCGCATATCGTCTTGATAATCATTCCACGCGTTTACCACTTCATTTTTTACTGCCAAAGCTTCCTCTAGCTTTGCTATGCGTGCTTCGGCTATGTCAGTGCGGATGTATTTTGCGTCACCTCGATTTTTCGGCACCACAATTAACATGCGAGAACCATGTGCGCGTTGTTTTTCTATATAAATCTCATTCGGCATATTACTCGCTTTTTCATCCTCATGGCAGTCATCACATAGCGGGACATAACCGCCACAAAACTTTCCGCATTTGTTACAAGGCATTATTTCTCCCCCTCTGCCACGGCTATCATGGCTTTGTATGCTCCACACATTGCGCCACGCGGATCTTCCGATTCATTCATGTAATTATTAACTACCGCCAACAGCATTTCTTCGGTTGGCTCTCTCGGCACGACCACCTTATCCCCCTTGGCAATCTCTAGGGCTTGGGTAATGCAGGAATAAAGCACTAGATAATCACGCTCGGCTGATTGACAATTCCTAGTGTAAGCACAAACGTCTGTATAATCTAACTCTTCTAAAATTATTTCAAGTTCTTCTACGCTTGGTTTTTTTGGTGAATCATCATAATAATCATCCATTATCATTCTCCTCAAAAGGGGTATCAACTGTTAATTTTACTTTTAATACGGCACTGGCTAAATTTAGCGCATAATCAAACGCAAAAAATGTTTCAGCTTTAATAAGTTCAACGTTTCGAAGGTAGCGACTATTCATGTCATCACGCCAAATTTCCATTAGGTATTCTTTTGCACGTTCAATATCCTCAACCGTTGGCTTTTGTTCTCGGGTCATTGTTTCTGTTCCTTCACGTATGGTTTGAGTAGTTCATTTATGTTATTTAAAAAACACCAAAGACTGTCTGCGCCAAAAATACCTCCATTGTCGATTGAAAGGTTATAAATATTCTCCAAAACATCCCTCGGTATCGCCACGGTGTCCTGCCGGCATTGCTCGGCGGCGGTTATGGCTTTTGAAATCTCACGTAAGTTTCCAACGGCAAGAAATACAACATCATTGTCTTTTAGGTTCTCATACCTAGTTAAACAATAATCGCCATTAAGCCATTGAATTGCAGGTTTTTTACTAAGCTCGATTTTATTCACTGGTTCGGCGCGGTCTGCTCGGATGTATTTTGTTCCAGCGTCATCACATTGTTTGTTGGATCGAAGTGCTGTTAGCTCTTCGCCGTATCCGTCAAAAAATTCCTGCCAAACATATATCTCATCAGGCATTGGCTTCATCTCAAACTTCACTGGTTTAAACTCACTCATATCAAATTCAGTCAAGTCAGCAGTATCAACAAAATCTTCCGCCTCTTTGTCTGTTTTTAGTTTTGGTAATGGCTTTGGTTCAGTTGTCATTGTTTTATCCAGTGCAAAGTATTAGGGTTGCGTAATATTTGTTGTTTTCGTATTTGATAATCACTATCCTCTGGTTTTACGTGCTCGAAAAACCAAATCCCACCTAACGCCCAAACAACGCAATCAGTAATAATCCCATTCGCATGATTTATTAATGATGTTGTTCCCATCGGTATTTTTCCATCTTTGTAAAGTTTGTGGAACATATTTTCAGTTTCGATTATATCCATCATCACCCCCTGTAATTTTGTGATATGCGCGTGCGGCTTGAGATAGCTTCACAAGGTCTTCGCAACTAACGCGACCAGTTTTTCGGTATGTGAAATTTGCATTAGTCACCGCCTCACCCAACCCTTCAATCTTCGGCACATCAAACGCCTTTATCTGCGCGTCTAGGGCTTTCAACAATGTACGATTTACCTCGCGTTTATCTAATACCAAAGCATAGCTTTTCTGGTCTTTTACTTCATCGTAGTATCGTAATGATTCCTCTTGGCTTTCTAACCATTGCAGGACTTCATCACGCGCCTTAATCAGTTCGTCTTTTGTCATTTCTTCTCTCCTGCCATAAGTTCAAGGGCTTCAAATACCAAATCCCATTGGTCGTCCTCAAGTTCACACTCGCCGTTTAAATGGTCACGCAAAAGTTGCTTGATTCTGCCAGCGCGTATTGCTCTACGTGTCGGCTCACCGCTAAATTGTAGTCCTGCTTCGTTAGTCATGGCTCACCTCACCATTGTTACGAATTGTAAATGTTCCAGGATATATGTTATTTCCACTATCAATGTCTGCAACCCTATATTTTATAATACCTTCGTTTTTTCCATCGTCAATCCAGTCAATGTAATCTGGTATCTCCGCCTTAATGTAATCAGAGATATTTGTAACGCCTGCATTTAACAGTGCATCTTTTGCAAAGTTTATTTGTTCGTCTAGGTTTTTTCTAAAATTAACCCACATTTTTAAATCTTTTACAAAATCATCAAGTTGTCTGTCATCAAGTTGTAGTATGTCTACCATTCTTTCAATTCTATACCTATTTTTCATTACCCACCTTACTTTCTTCCATTGGCTCAAGAGATGGTAAAACAACCACCTTGATTACCGTGTTAAAGCTGTTAAACCCAATCACAAGCAATGCGCCTGTGATGAAGCCTAGGAGTGTCAGGCTAAGCCCGTATAACGCTAGTTTAAGTTTTTTCATGTTAATTTCCTTCCTATAGTGAACAGTGTACAGTATTATTTCCGTCTGTCAATAGCTTTTTTATAGTCAACTATATAATATTTTGTATTTTTCCCCACTTGAATATCGCGTCCTTTTGCAAGGTGCATTAACCAATACTCCAATAATAGCCATTCTGGGTGTTTTGTGCGACCATTAAACCAATTATGAAATGTCCGTTCCTCAATACCTATACGACTTGCCACGTATTTTTTAGAGTAGCCAAGTTTTTTTAATAGGTCGGCATATTGCTTTGGTGTCATTTTTCAATCCCTTCAAATTCCCCAAACTTTTTACGAAAGTTAAGAAGTTCGCTTGTTAGTTCAAGTAATTCAATACTGCTAATGGTGTGACTTTGCACTACATGGTTATGACCCTTCTTAGCACATTCGATTGCTAGTTTTATTGTGCTTTCCGAATCTTTGTTTAATCTTTCTAGCCGTTCTTTATCAATCATTCATTCCCTCTCATTTCTACGATTTTCATGTATGTCAATGCTCGTTTGGCTTCCCGTACAATATCGTGCATTTCATCTGTATTGCGAAACTGTATCCGCGCTTGTATGTTTTTATCGTCCCATAGAATCGTGCGGTTTAATAAAGCATCCAGCGCGTCACAACATTCTTTTAGTGTCATTCTGTCACCTCTTTTAAACCGTGTGCTATTGATATAAACGGGCTTGTGTATTCAATATCGAATACCTTGCCAGTCAAATCTGTACTAGTATCAATATTGCCATCGGTTACCAAGTCTAAAATAATTGGCGATACAATATCATCCTTTAAATGGTGGCAATACCAATCGCGCTCACTATCGTTCCATCGGTGTATTGCTTTCACTCTCATAACCCACATACCCCCTTATCAACCCCTGCCGCAACGCATGAAAGCGATGATAGCCAGCATAAAACTAGAAAAAATGCGATTGTTAGTGTTGCGTATAGTAGTGTTTTCATTTTTGTTCCTCAATTTCTGGCAAGCCTAAGCACTTGCGCTTTTCGTTTTTTGTTAAAATTCCACTGCCTAATATCTGCTTAAAATCATATCTATTAGACAAATCTATATAAAGCTGATTTGGATTGGGCGGCTTCGGTTCAATCTTTGGTGC
>JBDKUM010000322.1:0-7108 GCA_039679715.1 Phycisphaerales bacterium | reverse complement strand
TTTGCTCATAACTGGAATATGCATCGCCGATGATGGCTTACAGATATATTTGCCAAGAGAAATAGCCATTAACAACGAATCGCCAACACTTGGGGACATCGCAATAGTAAGAGGCGAAGAGACACTTGTTCAAAAAGCAGAAATATTACAGATGGGGCGTATCGCATCTGCAGGACAAAAAATAACAATCGACAGAACGGTAATTGTCAGCAGTCTGGCTGCAAACGGTATACCTGCCGCAAAAGTAAAATTTACAGGCGCAAATGAAATAACTATCTCCCAAAAAAATATCATAATCACTGGGAAACAATTGGCAGACAAGGCCATAGCATATCTTACAGATAATCCTCCGCACCCATCAATATGCAAATACAATCTGCTTAGAACGCCGGAGGATATCATCCTTCCGGGTTCTGATGGAAACATAAAATTAACAGCAAATTTCGATGGAATTACAAATAATCAGGCTAAGGTTATCGTAAGTATAATCTGCGGGGATAAAGAAGTTAAAAGTCTGGATGTGATTTTCGGATTAAAATATACATGCAGGAAAGTTTCAGCGGCAACTGATTTACCTGCGGGCACAGTATTAAATACGGAAAATACAAAAATTGAAAAATTCATTTCGAATTTACCTGAACCTGCGAAATGGTCTGCTCCTTACGGAATGTCGGTACGAAGAGATGTGCTGATGAATTCTGAAATAAAATTAAACATGGTGGAAAATGTCAAGCCAGATATCGTTTTGAAAAGGAATCAAAGCGTACTTATTAAAGTCGACAGATTGGGACTGCTTGTAACCGCAATAGGAAGAACCATGCAGGACGGCAGCGCAGGTGAATTAATAAAAGTTCAGAATTTAAGCTCACAAAAAATTATTATTTGCAGGGTTAAAGAAGACGGAACGGTTGAACCTGTTTTCTAGAAGGTGGTTAAATGAAAAATAAACTTATATCAGTATTCCTGGCAGCAGCATTTATTATTTGCGTTGTTGAAAAACTTCAGGCGGAATCTATATGGGCAAAACGAGACCAAAGCAAAAAAGATATATACGCTGACGACAAAGCAAGACACATAGGCGATGTTATCACAATTATAATCAGTGAAGAAAGCAAAGTCGACAACAAGCAAAAACGAAATATGGAAAAGAAAACAGACAGAAGCATTAATTTCAACGGGCAGTTGGGCATCGTATCAAAAACCCCTTCCGGCGAAGTGACAAGCAATTATTTGCCAAGAATGCCGGGCGTTACGATGGCGGCAGATTCGTCAAATAAGTTCGACAGCAAAGCAGATTTCAAAGATGAAAGAAGTTTTGAAGATTCAATTACAGTGGTAGTGGTCGATATTATGCCAAACAATAACCTCGTTGTGATGGGGACAAGAACGCGCGAAATAGCGGGCGACAAACAAGTAATCGAAGTAAGCGGAATAGTTCGGCCGACAGATATTTCGTACAGCAATACGATCAAAAGCAATCAAATCGCGAACTTTTCAATCATAACCAAAAATACAGGTTATGCCGCGAATTTCAACAGGCCCGGCTGGCTCGGTAATTTCTTTGATATAGTTTGGCCATTTTAAACCAGGGTATAGCGTATAGCGTTTAGGGTATAGGTTATGAATCTAAGAACAATTTTAATAATAATATTATTGGTAATTCAAACAGCTATCGGCCAGAGAATAAAAGATGTTGTAGATATTCAGGGCATTCGTGGAAACCCGCTGACAGGTGTTGGCCTAGTTGTCGGGCTTGCGGGTACAGGCGATGCCTCACTGCCGGCACAGCAAATGCTCGCCAATATCCTTAAAGACACAGGCGAAGTTTTCAAACCTGAAGATTTTGCGGGCGGAAATGTCGCACTTGTCGCAGTTACCGCAGAACTTGGGCCTTTCGCAAGAGCAGGTTCTGAAATACCGGTTACTGTTTCTTCCATGGGCGACGCGAAAAGTTTGCAGGGCGGAAGACTATTACCTACACTTTTGAAAGGTCTTGACGGCGGCGGTCTGCTCGACGGACAAGTATATGCTATCGCACAGGGCGGAGTTTCAATCGCAGGCTGGACTGCAACGGGTGATAAAGGTTCGATTTCAAAAAATCATCAGGCGGCAGGCGAAGCAGTGGCGATTGTTGAAAGAGAAGAAATCGCGAATTTCATAGAATATGTCGCTGACCAGAGATTTATTACACTTAATTTAAGAAACGTTGATTTTTCAACGGCTGAACAGATAAGTCAGACAATCAATAAAATTTATCCCGAAAGCTCAACTGCAATCGATGGCGGAAGTGTGAGAGTAAGAGTGCCGGACACAATTTCTCAAAGAGGGATAGCAGGATTTATAGATACTATAACAACGCCGGAGGTTAAAGTTGACAGCCCTGCCGTTGTTGTCGTTAATGAACGTACGGGTACAATTATTGTCGGCGAAAATGTCTGCATATCTTCTGTCGCGATTTCACAGGGCAGTCTCACGATTAAAATCAGGGAAAGAGATGTTGTATCGCAGCCTGATACGCCATTTACGGACAGCGCAACAACGGAAGTAACGCAGGAAACAGATATTGCGGTTTCTGAAAAAGAAGGATACCTGATTCCAGTTCCAAGGCTTGTTACAGTAGCGGAATTGGCGAATACATTAAACGCGATTGGTGCTACGCCTACGGACCTGATAGCCATATTTCATGCTTTGAAAAGAGCGGGTGCTCTACAGGCAAAACTTGAAATAATGTAGGGAATGAAAATGGATGTTTCAAATTTAATAGCAAATTCATCTGTTTCGCAACTGACCGCGCCTGAACAGATTAATAAGTACGGCACAGATAACGATGCCGCTAAAAAGCGATTCGCGATGGATTTCGAATCGATATTCATTGATAAACTGCTTAGCGAAATGAAAAACACAATCGGTGAATGGGGTGAGGAAAAAGACGGCGCAGCACAGCAGACAGAAGGATTATTCTGGATGTTTTTGGCAAAAGGATTGGGCGAAAACGGCGGAATCGGTTTATGGAAAGAAATTTATAAATCGTTGAATAAAGGCGAGCAGCAAAATACAACGCAATTATTAGACAAGAAAATATGAAAACATTAAGTTTTGAAATTGAAGATTACGTAAAGGAGCTGCTGATAGTTCTCGATAGAGATATCGAGAATATTCAGCAAAACCTTTTAAAGCTCAACGACCTTCGCTGTTTTGTGGTGAAAAGAGACGACGCATCGCTGCAAAAAATGCTGGCGAGCATCCAATCGCAATCGCCCGGCTTTAAAGAAAACGATATACAGCGCAAGAACATTCGTGAAAGACTGGCCGAGATCATGGGCTGTGATTTTTCAAAAGTTACTTTATCTGCACTTGAAAAAGAACTTTCAGGCGATTTACGGACGCAGATAAGCGAACGTAAAATAAAATTAAAAACTCTCGCCACACAATTCAGAAAAGAGCATATGAGCACATCGAAGTTATTGGCGGATTGCGCAAGATTTAATGGCATGCTTTTAAAAAGCATTCTGGAACTTGGGCATGCCCGAACGATTACCTACAATCCGCAGGGATTGACAGAACGTCAGAGCAATTCGGCAATCATGAATATGGAATTTTAATTCGTAAACGGAATAAGCGATGCCAGATTTTAGTATAGGTCTAAGCGGTCTTACAGCGATTCAGAAGGCAATCAATGTAATCGGCAATAATATAGCCAATGCCGCTTCTGAAGGCTATCATAAGCAGAAAGTCGAACTTTCGCCCGCGTATTTTTCGACACAGGGTTCGGTTATCATCGGCGGCGGAGTTGAAGTTGCAACGGTCAGACGTGCTATCGATACCCTGCTTGAGCAGGAAATATACAGGCAAAATTCCGAATTAGGCTCTCTGGCTCAGCAAGAAAACTCAATGCGAACTATTGAAAACGCTTTCGGTGATTTCACAACAGAAGACGGCGGTTTGGGCGCAACTATAGATACTTTTTTCACTTCTCTACAAAATTTAACTGCGCATCAGCAGGATAATATATGGTTAAACCAGTTCGTGAGCGATGCGACTTCAATGGCAGGTCAATTCAGAACTCTGGGCGAGTACCTTACTGAAATTCAATCGCAAATCCGGCTTGAAGGCGAAAATATAATTGAAAATATAAACACTATAGCCGAACAAATTACAAAGCTTAATGATAAAATAGAATCTGTCAGTCTGGTTGACGGTAACGCTAACGCGATGTGCGATCAGAGAGACCAGCTTATATCAGAACTGTCGACTTTAATCGGAGTCAGCACGATAAACAGGGACAACGATGTTGTCGATGTGGCGGTTAGCGGAATACCGCTTGTTGCAGGTTCTGCAAAGAGCGCTCTTGCATTAGGCTTTAACAGCAATGGCGAATTAGGAGTAACAATTCAGGGAGGGGGCATTTATACATCTGATGTTCAGGGCGGAAAACTTGGCGGATTGATTTCTCTTTCCAATAATACTGTTTCAGGAATTCAGGATGATCTTGATTTGCTGGCTTCAACGATAATCAAAAAAATAAACAACCTGCATGTACAGGGAGTCGGAGCGGCAGGTTCTTTCGATAATCTTACAGGATGGGTGAATGAAAGTGAAAATCTGGGAAATTTCGCGGACATCACAGCAGGTTATACTTATATACGAGTCATAAATACAACAGACGGCTCGATTACACGCACAGAGATACCGGTGATGCAGAATGAATCTTCGGATTCTTTGAGCGAGATAGTCGCATATATAAACGCTAACGTGGCAAATGTCAGCGCTTCGGTAAATTCTTCGAATCAATTATCAATCACCGCAAAACCGGGCTATGAATTCGATTTTATACCGGCACCATATTCGGAACCATCGGCAGCGGACATAAATTTCAATGGAGCGATCGATCCCGAAGTTACAATCACGGGAAGTTATAACGACAGTCTCAACGACACTTTGACATTTACAGTTCAGGGAACTGGTACAATAAGCAATGCAGCCAATTTGAAATTACGTGTTACCAACAGCAAAGGCGATGAAGTCGCAAATTTAATTATTGGCTCAGGTTATTCTGAAGGAACAGCAGTAAAAATCGGCGAAACCGGCCTTTATTTGAAATTAAATTCACCAACGGGGGCAGGCATCGCTGATTTGGTCAACGGCGATTCTTTCAGCATTGATGTTCTCAGCAGTTCAGATACTTCGGGGCTGCTTTCGGCTACCGGCCTTAATACATTTTTTTCCGGAACCGGTGCGCTCGAAATAGCCGTTTGCGATGAAGTGTATAATAATCCGGCCAGGACGGCAACAGCCATGAGCGCATCAATGAACGATAATACAAATGTCAAAAGAATGCACGATTTGAATGATGAATCCATACCCGAACTCAGCAATTTGACATGCAATGAATTTTACCGTCAATTAGTTACAAATATCGGGCAGGATTTGGCTATTGTTCAGACTGAAAAAGAAAATGTTGAAACAATGATATTGAACCTTACTACACAGCAAAGTGAAGTAAGCGGCGTTGATATAAATGACGAGTCAGCACAATTACTAGTCTTTCAGCAGATGTTCCAATCTATCGCAAAATACATGAATACGATAAATAAAACGCTGGAAGCTATAATGGAAATTATTTAATAAGGAAAAACCATGAGCGGGATAATGAACAGTATTTATAACAGCAGCAGCTATGCTTTATACCTGCATTCCAAAGCATTATCCAAATTACAGGAACAGTATTCGACCGGTTCTCGTATAAACCGTGCTTCTGACGATCCTTCTGCAGCGTACCAGGTACTGGGATTAAATACACAAAGTAAATCGCTCGAAAATTTCATTTCTACAATCGATGATGTAAGCAGCGTGCTGGAAATGTCGACAACAATTTTTAACAGCATGTCTTCGGAATTATCAAAGGTCAAAGTCAGTTTAAATCAGATTATAAGCGGAACATACGATGAAAACGGACGCAAAAGGCTTGCCGGGCAGGTTAATGACTCTTTGAATCAGTTGGTTTCACTTGCGAACACAAAGCATAGTGGAAAATTCATATATGGCGGAAACGATACGGCAAATGCTCCTTATACGGTCGAAAAGACAGGAGAAAGAATAACTAAAGTTACATACCGGGGAAGCGATGAGGACAGAAATATAAAAGTAGCTCCCGGGGTAGAATCGAACGCCTACTATGTAGGTGACGAACTCTTCCGCTGCGATGAACGAAGCAAAACAACTTTTGTAGGAGAAACCGGTTCAGGAATCGGAACAGGAACATCCAGCGTTAAAGGAACTGTATGGCTGAATGTTACAAGCGATGTTGACGGCCATTATAATTTATCAATCGGGGGACCTACGGTTGACCTTGGAACAGTCGCAGATAAAAGCAATGTAGCTGTTAAAGACGCGGACGGAAATGTTTTATATGTAGATGCGCGGAATATCAGCAAGACAGGTCATGAAATGGTAAACATTTCAGGTACGTATGACATTTTCAATGTTTTAATAAGCGTTCGAGATTTGCTTTTGAATGACAGAGGTCTTACGACATCACAACTTCAACAATGCAGAAGCACTTTGTCCGGTTCGCTTGATGAAGTAAGCAATCTTCTTTTAAGCAAAGAAACTTCTATCGGTTCAAAAATCGGATTCCTTGACGATTTAAAGCAATCGATCACGAATATAAACTATAATACTGAAGATGAAGCGACAGGCCTGCAGCAGGCGGATATCGCACAGGTTTCAATCGATTTGGCCAGACGTGAGACGCTTTATCAAATGACTCTGGCTGCAACAGCGAAGCTGATGTCTCTTTCGCTTCTGGATTTTATCGAATAATTGTTGAGAATTGTCTAAATATTTTACAAAAAGCCTTGAAAAACGTCATATTTCGTAATGGCACAGTTTTTGCGATTAGATTTACATAAAGGAATATACAAGTGAGCGTAACAGCAAATAAAATCAAACCGGTCAGGAAAAAAGTTATCGAGACTTCTGGTGAAAAGAATTATCAGAAAGCACTGGACCTTGCGGAAGCCGGCAAACATGAAGAAGCATTGGAGTGCATTCAGAAATACCTGGAAAAATCTCCAAATGACCCTGAAATCAATAACGATACAGGAGC